>NZ_JAMYTP010000033.1:25000-45283 GCF_040322515.1 Mesorhizobium sp. M0136 | reverse complement strand
TCCCAGCGATTCATTCTCGCCTCTTTGCAATGAAAGTCATAAGACAAGCGCGTCGCATGAGGCCGGTCGAACGCGACGCGCTTTAGGCCGGCTAAACGTTGGCCGGCTTATTGCTCGGTGATGCAGGCCGAGCCGGCACTGCTCTTGCAATATTTGCCGGAGGCCCCGCACCTGCCATCCGAGACTTCGATGACGGTGCCGCTCAACAACAGTTTGCAGTCGCTGGTGGACAGATTGACCGTGCCGTTGAGGCCCTTGATCTTCTTGGCGTCGACCTTCGCACCGGCGACGACTTTCTTGGCTGCCTGCGCCTCGCCCAGATGCGCCGCCAACAATCCCATACCGGCGACAACCAGGATCGTCGCAAATGTGCGGAACAGATTTCCCATAGCCAACCCTCCATTTCGGGCCTCCAAATTGGGCTTGCAAAGCCCGTTTGGGACCAAAGGATCAGCCTATTCGACAAATCGGCGCATCCGCATCCCCCGCACGGGGGATGACGGGAAGACTCGAGCATTTCGCACCAAATGGAATCACGCAGCGTCGCACAAATGCGGCTAAAACACATAGATGGAGCAGGAAACACGGTTCGCGTTGAACGCATCCCGCCCCAAGCTGCAGTAAAGAGGCTTGTACTTAGCCGGCGTGACGCAGGCTTATTCCGCTGCCCTTGTCGAACAGCACCACCTTGTCCGGGTTCCAGGCAAAGCGCACCGGCTGCTCTATCTGGACGTCGGTCCTGGCCGGCACGGTGGCGCGCAGCATGGCGTCGCCGACCCGCAGCGTCAGGATCTTCTCGACGCCATGGTTCTCGACATCGTGGACTCGCGCCTCGACCGGCGCGCCGGTCTCGAGATAGACGTCCTCGGGACGAATACCGAAGACGAGCGGGCGACCGTCGGTCGCCGCGCCCGTCTTGGCACCCCCCGAAGTCTTGGCACCCCCCGCAAACGGCAATTCGAAATTGAGCGGCGCCATCACCGCACGTCCGTTGACGAGCTTGCCGTCGATGAGGTTCATCGGCGGCGAGCCGACGAAGCTTGCCACGTAGGTGTCGCGCGGATTGTTGTAGATCTCGTACGGCGTGCCGGTCTGGACGATGCGGCCATGGTTGAGCACGCCGACCTTGTCACCCATCGACATCGCCTCGATCTGATCGTGCGTCACGAACAGGAAGGTGGCGCCAAGCTGCATCTGCAGGTTCTTCAATTCGGTGCGCAGCGCCTCGCGCAATTTGGCGTCGAGCGCCGACAGCGGCTCGTCCATCAGGAATACCCGCGGCTTGCGCACGATGGCGCGGCCGATCGAGACGCGCTGCATCTCGCCGCCTGAAAGCCTGTCGGTCTTGCGGTCGAGCAGATGCTCGATCCGCAGCGTCCTGGCCGCGCGGTCGACACGATCCTTGATCTCGGCATCGGGCAGCCGGCGGATCTTCGGCTTCAGCGGAAATTCGAGGTTCTGGCGCACCGTATAGCGCGGATAGAGCGAATATTGCTGCAGCACCAGCGCCACGTCGCGCTCGGCCGCGCCCCAGTCGGCGACATCGACGCCATCGATGAAGACCTGGCCTTCGCTCGGTTTTTCCAGGCCGGCAATCATGCGCAGCGTCGTCGTCTTGCCGGCGCCGGTCTCGCCAAGCAGGACGAAGAACTCGCCATCGGCGATGTCGAGATCGAGCCCGGTCAAGGCGGTGTGGTTACCGAACTTCTTTGAGATGTTCTTGAGCTGGATGTGGGCCATCAGAGTCTCACTCCCAGCGATTTGCCGCTCGCCGTGTCGAAGAAATGCGCCTGGCTGGGATCGATTCTGACGAAGACCCTTTCGCCGGGGCCGCTGATGAAGCCGCTCTTGGTGCGCGCACGCAGCATCTTGGAGCCGACCTTGAGGTCGACGATGTCGAAGGATCCGAGCGGCTCGACGATCTGCGTCTCCACCGGCAGAAACCCCTCGGCGGCTTCGCGGCGGACGAGGACGCCTTCCGGCCGGATGCCGAGCGCGAGTTGGCTGCCGGCATGGCCGTTGAGCTTCGACAGCAAGGCGCGCGGGAATTCGAAGCCAGCGGCCGCATCGCCGACCGTGACCGAGGCCGATGAGGGTTTCTCGGTCACCGAAGCGTCGGTGACGTTCATCACCGGGCTGCCGACAAATTGCGCGACGAAAAGATTCGCCGGATGCGAATAGACCTCGTCCGGCGAGCCGACCTGCTGCAGCACACCTTCATGCATGATGACGATGCGGTCGGCGAGGCTCATCGCCTCGATCTGGTCGTGGGTGACGTAGATGCTGGTCGAACCCTGCTTGATGTGCAGCCGCTTGATCTCGGCCCGCATCTCCTCGCGCAGCTTGGCATCGAGCGCCCCGATCGGCTCGTCCATCAGCATCGCCTTCGGCCGCCGCACCAAGGCCCGGCCGATCGCCACGCGTTGCATGTCGCCGCCGGACAGCGCCGACGGTTTCTTGGCGAGGAGATCGCTGATCTGCAGCGTCTTGGCGACCGAGCGCACCTCGCTGTCGATCTCGGCCTTGCTCTTGCGCGTCGCTCTCAGTGGAAAGGCGATGTTCTCGTAAACGCTCATATGCGGATAGAGCGAAAACGATTGGAAGACCATGGCGATGTCGCGGTCGGCGGCCTTGAGGTGCTGGACCGGCTTGCCGTCGATGAGGATGTCGCCGCCGTCGATCGTCTCCAGTCCGGCAACGGCCCTGAGTGTCGTCGTCTTGCCGCAGCCCGACTGGCCGAGCAGCACGATGAACTCGTTATCGTCGATCTTCAGGTTGAGGTCCTTGATGACCTGGACGGCGCCGAAATATTTCTGGACGCCGCGAAGCTCGATCTGGGTCAATGCTGTGCCCCCGGATTTGTCCCTTGCCCGGTGCCGGCCTTCTCCTCCGGCGCGATCTTGGAGGTGATGTTGAAGCCAATCAGGCCGATCAGGATGATGGTCACGCCATAGCTGTGCAGCAGCATGTGCCATGGCTGGCAGAGCGCTATGATGCCGAGCACCATCAGCACCTGGCTGCCCGGTTCGAGATATTTCTGGTTGATGTCGCGAAAGCTCATTTGCGGATCGCTCCGAAGGACATGCCGCGCAGCAGGTGGTTGCGGAGCAGGAAGGTGAAGATCGCGACCGGCAGCAGGAACAGGAAGGTTCCGGCGGCGATCACCGTCCAGTCCGGCAGGCCGGCGCCGACCTGGCTGGGAATGAAGGGCGGTGCCGTCTGGGCGCGGCGGCTGGTCATGATCAGCGCGAAGGCATACTCGTTCCACGC
Organism: Mesorhizobium sp. M0136; assembly: GCF_040322515.1. Classification (NCBI taxonomy): domain Bacteria; kingdom Pseudomonadati; phylum Pseudomonadota; class Alphaproteobacteria; order Hyphomicrobiales; family Phyllobacteriaceae; genus Mesorhizobium; species Mesorhizobium sp. M0136. The sequence continues at coordinate 42,013 of NZ_JAMYTP010000033.1, read as the reverse complement.
CGTGATGAAGCAGAACACGGCGGTGGCGGCGATGCCGGTGGCGGCCTCGGGCAGCACGATCTTGAAGAAGGCCTCTATGCGCGTGTAGCCGTCGACGAGCGCCGCCTCTTCATACTCCTTCGGGATTTCGTCCATGAAGCCCTTCATCAGCCAGACCGAGAAGGACAGGTTGAAGGCGGTGTAGAGAATGATCAGGCCGACATGGGAATCGTTGAGCCCTACCGCCCGGTACATCAGGAACATTGGGATGGCGACGACCACCGGCGGCAGCATGCGCGTCGACAGGATGAAGAAGAGCAGATCCGCCTCTCCCTTCACCTTGAAGCGCGAGAAGCCATAGGCGGTGAAGGTGCCCATGCCGACGGCCAGGACGGTCGAGGTTATGGCAACGATCAGCGAGTTCATGAAACGGCTCGGATAGCCCGACCACTGAACCTGGCCCTTGCCGTCGCGCACGATCTTTTCGCCGCCATTGAAGACGACGCGCTCCCACCACGGCGCAGCCGCATACTCCTCCGGCGACGGCGGGCTGCGCAGCTGCGAACGCTTGGTGAACAACTTGACGAAGGGCGATATCTCCGGCTGGAAAACCACCGTCGGTGGAATGGTGGTGGCGAGGTTGCGCGGCTTGAACGCCGTCGAGGCGATCCAGTAGATCGGCGCCAGGAAGATGATCGTCACCAGCAGGACAGCGACGATGGCGATCCGGTTGAAGGTGATTTCGGAAGAAGTGCGGACTGCGGCCATCTCAGCGCTCCTTCACCTTGTTGAGGTATTTGACATAGATGTTGGTGATCGCCAGCACCATGATCAGCACGATGTAGGCGAGCGCGCAGGAACGCCCGGTCTGCCATTCCTGGAACGCCATCTTGTAGAGCCGGATCGAGATCAGCTCGGCCGTCGGCTGGCTGGTCAGGATGTAGGCGAGGTCGAAGGTCTTGAACGCCTCCATGGTGCGGAAGATGACCGCGATCATCAGGATCGGCGCAACCAGCGGCAGCGTTATGCGGAAGAAGGTGTAGAACGGCCCGGCCCTGTCGATCGCGGCTGCCTCGTAGAGATGCTTGGGCACGGCCGACAGGCCGGCCAGCGACAACAGCATGACGAAGGGCGACCACATCCAGATGTCGGTCAGCGCGACCGCGTAGAGCGCCATTTTCGGATTCGACAGCCATTCGAAGGTACCGAGGCCTAGCGCATAATTGATGATGCCGAAGGACGGATCGTAGAGCAGCTTCCAGAACAGGCCAACGACGGCCATCGACAGCATCATCGGCAACAACAGGAGCGTCGTCAGCAGGCCCTTGAGCGGAATGTCGCGATTGAGCAGCATGGCCACGCCGAAGCCGACGAGCAGCTGGCCGGCGACCGAGATGATGACGTATTTCGCGGTGATGGCGAAGTTGGACCAGACATAGGGATCGCTGAGCAGGTCGCGATAGTTTTGCAGCCCGACGAAATTCGCCGCCGCGCTGGTCGAGGCGCGGAAATCGGTGAACGAATAGCCCAGCGAATAGATCAGCGGGAAGATGTTGAAGACGATCAGAAACAGGATCGTCGGGATGATGAAGAGATTGCGGATCGAAATGTCGCTTAGACCGCGAGCGGCGGCCCGCGAGGACCTGTCCAGCGTGGTGATCATTGTGGTCGCCAAGACCCTGCTCCCAGTTCAGAAATCAGAAAGATTTCAAAAATCAGAAAAAGAAACGGAGGAGGCACGAGCGCCCCCTCCGTGAAACTTCATGCTTATTGGCCGCGGCCGTATTTCTTGAAGGTCGCGTTCCAGTCGGCTGCCAGTGCGTCCAGCGTCTCCTTGGCGGTGCCTTCGCCGCCGATCATGTAGGGATAGATGCGCTGGTTGAGCTGCTGCAGCAGTTCGGCATATTCCGGAACCGCCCAGAAGTCCTTGACCTTGAACATGGTCTCGTAGAACGCCTTGTTATAGGGTGTGGCGTTCTGGAATTCGGGCGACTTGAGCACGGCGGCACTGCAGGTGTAGCCGCCAAGCGCTGCCCATTTCTTCTGGGTCTCGTCCTTGATGAACCATTCCAGGAACTTCGTCGCCTCTTCCTGCTTCTGCGAGTAGGAAACGATGGAGATGCCCTGACCGCCGAGTGCAGCGAACTGGTCGCCGTTCGGGCCGGGAGGATTGGCGAAGAAACCGGTGTTCTTGGCATTCGGGTTCGACGCCTCGTTGATCAGCGAGGGGAAGAACGCGAAGTAGTTCATGCTCATCGCCGCCAGGTTTTCAGTGATCGCCTGATTGTCCTCGACGAAGAACGACTTGGCCCAGCCCGGGGGCGTGAACTTGTAGAGTTCCTTGTAGGCGTCGAGCGCTGTGATCGCCTTGTCGGAGTTGATGAAGCCGTCGACCTTGTAGGTCTTATAGTCACCCAACTCGCCGCCAAACGAGAACAGCGCGTTTTCGAAGCCCATCGCCATCGCGTCATAGGAATTGTCGGTGTAGATGGCGATGCCGTATTTCTTCTGGTCCGGACGGTGGAAGAATTCGGCGATGTCGCGCAAAGCCTTCCAGTCCTTCGGCACGTCGAGATCGTAGCCATACTTGGCCTTGAAGGCTTCCTTTTCCTTGGGGTCTTCGAACCAGTCCTTGCGATAGGACCAGCCGACGGCGTCGCCTTCGAGCGGAATGGCCCAGTACTTGCCGCTGCCGCCCGGATATTCGGCATAGTATTTCACCGTGGCCGGTGCCATCACTTCACCGACCTTGTGCTTGTTGAAGAAGTCGGTCAGGTCGACATAGTGGCCACCGGTCGAGCCGGCACCGAGCCATTGCGAGTCGCCGACGACCATATCGTAGGCGTCGCCATGGGCGTTGAACTCGGTGAAGGCCTTGGTCTGGAAGTCGGGCCACGGTGTGGTTTCCACCGTGATCTTGACGCCGGTTTCCTTCTCGTACTCGTTGCCGAGTTCCTGCAGGTAATTGGCCGGATCCCATTCCGCCCAGAAGATTGTAAGTTCCTTTTCCTGCGCGTAGACGGACGTTCCGCAGGCGAGCACTAGGCCGATACCAGCAAGCAAGCTGGTCATTGTCTTGCGCATAATGATTTCCTCCCTTGTGCGCATTCTACCTTGTCATGCGGGCCGGCGGCGAGGCCGGCCCTGGTAGTCCTCCCGTGACGGCACCGTTCCGGTTTTTGAGCCTCCTCGTTCGACCGAAACGGATATTAGCCTTCACCCTTTGATCCGCTTTATTTGTCCTGATCTGGTATTACCAATTCCAGAGGAACGTCAAGCCCTTTCTTGGACGGCGACGGACACGCAGACAAGTTGGTTTCTGCGATATCTGCCTGTTTTCCCTGAATTTTCCTACTCTTTGATACATAAACGCCTTGCTTGGACCGCTGAATCGGTAGTAGCATGAATAGTCAGGTTGAAAATCTGGTCGAACCAGATTGACGTTATCTAGCGGCCGACGTCGGCGCGATCCCATCTCATTCAGTCACCGATTCCGTCACCGCCGCGCGCACCAGAGCGCCGGCCGCCCATTGCGCGACCGACATCATGCGGCGGCTATCCAGTCCCCATATATCCTTCAAAACGATCAGCACCTCAACGCCGAAGATCAGCGACAGCGCCTGCGCGAGCCGCTTGAATTCGCGCGGCGGCAACTGGCCCTTGAGTGGCGCGATCGCATCCTTCAAAAGCTCGATGCGATGGCCGCGCGTGAAGGCCGGTTCGCCGCCCAGCGTGCCTGCCTGTCGCTGTGCCCACTGGTCGAGCGACAGTTTCAGCGCCGCCTTGAACGTCGCTTCGAAGGCCTCGATGCGCGGCATGGCGGTGTCGAACAGCTCGGCGACCCGGCGCTCCGGATCGGCAGAGATCGATTGCCAGGTAAGGATCGGCCCGAGCCCTTCGTCGACCACCGCCTGCACCAGCGCCGCCTGGCTCGGAAAATACCGATAAGCGGTGGCGCGCGAGACTTCCGCTGCTTCCGCCACCTCGCTGACGGAGGGCGTGGCGCCCGCCTGCATCAGCTTTGTCGCCGTCTCCAGCATCAGCCGCTTGGTGCGCGCGCGGGCCCCGCGCTCAGCCCGCGGGCTGGCGCCTTGGCCGGCGTCGTCGTTCACTGTCGCTTGTTGACGTGAGACATCCATGTCAATACGATACGCGCGTCTCAAAAAATTGCAATGGCCCTTCGCCCATCGAACGGCCAGGCAAAGGGGCGGCAGCGCCGAACACGCCCAAGACCGGGGAAACGCGATGAAGCGCATCTATGTGGTGGGCACCGCCGACACCAAGGGCGAGGAACTCGCATTTCTGTACGATGCGGTCGCCGCTACCGGCGCTTCGATTGCCCGTGTCGACATCGGAACGCGCGGCGCGACCGTGCCGGTCGACATTTCGGCCGACGAGGTCGCCAGCCACCATTCCGAGGGTCGCAATGCCGTGCTCGGCGTCGACGATCGCGGCACCGCTGTGGCGGCAATGGCTGCCGCCTTTGCCCGGTTTGTTCAATCGCGCAGCGACATTGCCGGGATTGTCGGTATCGGCGGCGGTGGCGGCACCTCGATCATCACCGCAGGCATGCGCACGCTGCCGCTCGGCCTGCCCAAGATCATGGTTTCGACCTTGGCTTCCGGCGACACCGGACCTTATGTCGACATCTCCGACATCGTCATGATGCCGTCGGTGACCGACATGGCCGGCCTCAACCGGCTTTCCCGTGTCGTGCTGCACAATGCCGCCCAGGCGATATCAGGCATGGCGGCAAAGCCGGCGCCGCCGGCCGACGGCAGACCCTCGATAGGCCTGACCATGTTCGGCGTCACCACGCCATGCGTGACCGCGATCGCCGATGAGCTTCGTTCGACCTATGACTGCATGGTCTTTCATGCCACCGGAACCGGCGGCCGCACCATGGAAAAATTGGCCGACAGCGGCCTGTTGTCCGGCGTCATCGACATCACAACAACCGAAGTCTGCGACTTGCTGCTTGGCGGCGTGCTGCCGGCGACCGAAGATCGCTTTGGTGCCATCGCCCGCACCGGGCTGCCTTATGTCGGCTCGGTGGGCGCGCTCGACATGGTCAATTTCTGGGCGCCGCCGACAATTCCGGAACGCTATCGCGGCCGGCTGTTCTATGAGCACAATCCAAACGTCACACTGATGCGCACCACTGCCGACGAAAGCAGAACGATCGGCGAATGGATCGGTACAAGGCTGAGCCTCTGCCCGGGTCCGGTTCGTTTCCTCATTCCGGAGAAAGGCGTGTCGGCGCTCGACATCGAAGGCGGCGCCTTCTTCGACCCTGAAGCCGATGCCGCATTGTTCGAGGCGATCGAGCGTACCATCAAACCCGCCAAAACGCGGTGCGTGCTGCGCCTGCCGCTGCACATCAACGATCCGGAATTCGCCTGGGCCGCCACAACGGCCTTCCTCGACATCGCCAGACAGTGAGACACCAAGACATGGCCGCCATTCCGCGCAAGAAAATCCTGGAGAAATTCCGCATGATGATTGCGGATGGCGTGCCGATCGTCGGCGGCGGTGCCGGCACCGGCCTGTCGGCCAAGGCCGAGGAAGCTGGTGGCATCGACCTGATCATCATCTACAATTCCGGCCGCTACCGCATGGCCGGGCGCGGCTCGGCCGCCGGCCTGCTCGCCTATGGCAACGCCAACGAGATCGTCAAGGAGATGGCCTACGAAGTGCTGCCGGTAGTGAAGAAGACGCCGGTGCTGGCCGGCGTCAACGGCACCGATCCCTTCGTCATCATGCCGCTGCTTTTGGCCGAGTTGAAGACGATGGGCTTTTCCGGCGTGCAGAATTTTCCGACCATCGGCCTGTTCGACGGCCAGATGCGGCGGAGTTTTGAAGAAACCGGCATGGGCTTCGAGCTCGAAGTCGACATGATCGCCGAGGCTCACAAACTCGACCTGTTGACCACGCCCTATGTCTTCAACCCAGACGAGGCGCGCGCCATGACAACAGCCGGCGCCGACATCGTCGTCGCCCATATGGGGGTGACCACCGGCGGCTCGATCGGCGCGACGTCGGCTAAATCGCTGGACGACTGTGTCAGCGAGATCGACGCCATCGCCAAAGCGGCACGCTCAGTGCGCGAGGACATAATTCTGCTTTGCCATGGCGGGCCGATCTCGATGCCGGACGACGCCAGATATATTCTCGAGCGCTGCAAGGGCCTGCACGGGTTCTATGGCGCCAGTTCGATGGAGCGGCTGCCGGCGGAAGCCTCGATCGCCAGGCAGACGGCGGATTTCAAGGCCGTCACGTTCGGCGCTGCGTAGAGACCAGCAAAAGAAGGTGGGACGATGACCGACAGCAGCAAGGTATTCGTATATCCAAAAGACGTCAGCGTCTTCGGCTTCGACTGGGGCAGGCTGTCGCTGACGGTCGCTCCCGAAGTGAACGGCGCAAAGCGATTTTCCGGTGGTGTCGTCGACCTCCCGTCGGGCAAGGGCCATACGCGTCATAACCATCCGGGTGCGGAGGAGATCATCTTCGTCATCTCAGGCGATGGCGAGCAGATGGTCGAGGACGAGAAAGGCAACCCGGTCGTCGAGAAAGTCGGCCCCGGCTGCACCATCTATGTGCCGGAAAGCCGCTTCCACTCGACGCTCAATACCGGCGATGGGCCGATGCAGCTTTTCGTCGTCTATTCGCCGGCCGGGCCGGAACTGGCGTTGCGGGAGTTGCCGGATTTCAGGTTGATCCCGCCGGGCGGCGGATAGAAGCGCCTAACCCCCGCCCCTGTTCCAGCCCCGGCCCCGGTCGCCGAACATCACGTACCCTGTGTCGGTGACCGCCACCGTGTCCTCCAGCTTGATGAAGCCGCGCGTCGGGTGGAGCATGGTCGTCTCGACCGAAAGCACCATGTTCTTCTCCAGCGGCTTTGCGGCATAGGTGCCTTCATAGGTCACCGGATGGTTGGTCATCAGGAACGGCGCTTCATGCGTGATCAGCCCCATGCCATGCGCGAAGAAATCGGTATAGGGCGCAACCTTCGACTTCTTCAGCACACCTTCGGCATGAGAAATCATGTCACCGCCCAGCGTGCCCGCCTTGACCCTGGAGAAGGCCGCCTGCTGCACTGTCTCGATCTCGGCCAGCAGATCCTCGAGTTCGGCGTCAGGCTCGCCCAGCACGCCCATGCGGCAAAGGTCGCCGATATAGCCGTGGTAGTTTCCGCCGGAATCGATCGACATCACCTCGCCCCGTTTCCACGCCTGCGGCGAGGCGGCGCGGTTGTGGCTGGAGCCTAGCGTCAACAGGCAATATTCGAAATGCGCGCCGCGATTGGTCTCCTCGCGCCTGAGCTGTTCGATGATCTCGCTCTTGGTCGTGCCTTCGCGTGCCCAGCCGATGGTCGCCAGCATGGAATCGGTGATCAGCTCGGAGGCGATGCGCAGCTTCTCCAACTCGGCCTCGGTTTTGATTGCCCGCATGCGCTCCAGCATATCAGTCGCATCGATCAGCTTGGCATCCGGCAGCGCGTTGCGGATTAGCATATGGGCGTCGGACGGCAGGAAGGCGGGCTCGATGCCGATGCGGGCATTGCCCTTGCCGATCTTTCGCAAATGCTCGACCGCCAGATTGGCGGCATCAAGCGTGCCCCAGCAGGCGGCATGCAGTGTCGGCGTCCAGAATGGATGGTTCTGGTGCTCGCCGCCTTCCATGCGGTTGCCGATATAGGCGGCATGCTCCGGCCCACCTTTCTCATAGACGACGACAGGCAGATAACGGCTGTGGCCGATCGCATCCATGGCGGCGAAGAAGATGAACTTGTAGCCGCCAAGCAGATATTGCGTGTTGTGCTTGGAGGTGGCGAGCAGCACGTCGATGCCGGCCTCCTCCATCAGCCCGTCCACCCTGGCCTGGTCGAACGGCGCGCTGCCGACGGCATTCTTGCCTGGGGCAATGTTCATGTCTCTCTCCCTGAAATCCCTTGGCCGGCCGCTCGCCGGCACCGGCTTTTCCGGCTCTGACCCTCGGCTATGCTTAAATCTGCATCATTTTGCCCGATGTGGTCCAGCCAGAACGGGCGAACCAGCCCCAAAGCTGGTCCACCTGCTGCACTTTACTCCAGTCTGGTCCTGCTAGAACCGCGCGTCGGAATGTTTTCTGTACAACTGGTCCAGCGGATGGAAATTTCAAAGCCACGTGAGGATGCGCCAATTCCGTCTTTGGCGAAACCCCGCACAAGGCCCATAATCAGCCGTGCAGGATGCTTACGAGCGTCCGAGGGGTACGGCGGACCCGGCCGGGTCCGCGGAGAGGACGGAGTTCGATCATGCCAGAGTTCACCATTTCCAGACGTACGATGCTTGCGGGTTCGGCATTGCTGCTGGCCTCCACCGCGATGCCGACGATCGGGTCGGCGCAGACGCCGAAAAAGGGCGGACGACTGGTTGTCGCCGCTGATTCCGAGCCGCGCAATCTCAATCCGGCGATCGTCGCCTCGAACGGCGTCTTCTTCGTTTCGAGCAAGATCGTAGAACCCTTGGCTGAGGCCTCCTTTGACGGCAAGGACGGGCTCGATCCGCGCCTGGCGCTCAGCTGGGAAGGTGCCGCCGACGGCCTATCGGTGACGTTCAAGCTGCGCGAGAGCGTCAAATGGCATGACGGTAAACCCTTCACCTCCGCCGATGTCGCGTTCTCGGCGCTGCATATCTGGAAGCCGCTGCAGAATCTCGGCCGCACCGTGTTCAAGGATCTGGAGGCGGTCGACACGCCGGACGAAGCCACCGCCGTGTTCAAATTCGCCAAGCCGACACCGTTCCAGCTGATCCGCAACGCCTTGCCGGCGCTGAGCAGCGTGGTGCCCAAGCACATCTACGAGACCGGAAAGATCGAGGACAACCCGGCCAACAACGCCCCGGTCGGCACCGGCCCGTTCAAATTCGCCGAATACAAACCCGGCGAATATTACCGGCTGGAGAAGAATACGGATTATTGGGGCAAGGACGAGCCTTATCTCGACGAGATCATCTATCAGGTGCTGCCGGACCGCACAGCAGCGGCCAGCGCGCTCGAGGCCGAAGAGATCCAGCTCGCCGCCTTCTCCGCCGTGCCCCTCGCCGATCTCGACCGCATATCCAAAGTGCCCGGCCTCAAGGTGATCACCAAGGGTTATGAAGGGCTGACCTACCAGCTCGTCGTCGAGATCAACCATCGCCGCAAGGAGCTGGCCGACCGGAAAGTGCGCCAGGCGATCGCTCACGCCATCGACAAGGATTTCGTCGTCAAGACGGTGTTTCTCGGCTATGCCGCTACCGCCACTGGCCCGGTGCCGAAAAACGACCCGCAATTCTACACCGCCGACGTGCCGACGTACGCCTTCGACGTCCCCAAGGCCAACGCCTTGCTGGACGAGGCCGGCTACAGCCGAGGCGATGACGGCAAGCGCTTTTCACTGAAACTGCTGCCGGCGCCCTATTTCAACGAGACCAAGCAGTTCGGCGACTATCTGCGCCAGGCGCTCGCCGCCATCGGCATCGACGCTCAGCTGGCCAACAACGACTCGGCCGCGCATATCAAGGCTGTTTACACCGACCACGCCTTCGACCTTGCGGTCGGGCCGCCGGTGTTCCGCGGCGATCCTGCGATCTCGACCACCATCCTGGTGCAGAGCGGCATTCCAGACGGCGTGCCCTTCTCCAACCAGGGCGGCTATAAGAACGCCGAACTCGATGCCCTGATCGCCAAGGCATCGGAGACGCTCGACACCGCCGCCCGCACCGGACTCTACAAGGAGTTCCAGAGAAAAGTTGCCGCTGACCTGCCACTGATCAACGTCGCCGAATGGAGTTTCATCAGCGTCGCACGTGATACGGTCAAGAACATCGCCAACAATCCGCGCTGGGCGGTATCGAACTGGGCGGACACTTGGCTGGAGGGGTAAGGAAGTCTCTCCAGACTTGCGCGCCGCTTGTGTGCTCAGCTTCAACGATGAGAGCTTTTTCGCGCCCCCCTCTGTCCTGCCGGACATCTCCCCCACAAGGAGGGAGATTGGCAGCTTTGGCGTTGCCGGCCGTCTTGCAACGCTGGAGATTGGCGAAAGCGACAATGACAGCTGATCTCCCCCCTTGTGGGGGAGATGTCCGGCAGGACAGAGGGGGGCGCCGTAGAGCGCGGCACCGAAGACTTGGCTCTCCTATCGGCGTTATGCCATGACCCGCGCTGTCATCCTCCTTCGCCGCCGTCTCGTCGGCAGCATCTTCGTGCTGCTGATTGTCGTCATCGGCACCTTCCTGTTACTCGAAGCCGCTCCCGGCGACGCGGTCGATGCCTACATCGTCTCGACCGGCGGCGACGCCGGGATGATCGAGCTGTTGCGTCACCGCTGGGGTCTCGACCAGACGGAACTGACGCGGCTCGCCAATTATCTTTGGGCGCTGCTGCATCTCGATCTCGGCCAATCGGTCACCTTTTCGCGGCCGATCCGCGACGTCATCCTCGAGCGCCTGCCCAACACGCTGCTGTTGATGGGCAGCGCCACCGCGCTCTCCTTCGGTCTCGGCTCGGCACTCGGCATCTATGCCGGCGCCAGGCCCGGCAGTTTTCGCGATCGCTTTCTGTCCATCGGTTCGCTGGCGCTCTATGCCGTGCCGGGCTTCTGGCTTGGGCTGGTGCTGATCATCGTCTTTGCCGTCGACCTGCGATGGTTTCCGATCGGCGGGATCGAGAGTATCGCCTCGGCCCGGACCGGCCTCGATCGCGCCGCCGATATCGCCCGCCATCTCGTCCTGCCGGTTTCGGCGCTCGGCTTCATCTATCTCGCGCTCTATCTGCGCATGATGCGCGCCGGCATGGCCGAGGTCTGGCGACAGGATTTTGTGCTGGCCGCCCGCGCCAGAGGACTTTCCCGCCGTCGCATCGTGCTCGCTCACGTCGCCCGCAATGCGCTGTTGCCGCTGGTCACCATGCTTGGCCTACAGTCCGCGCAAATGTTGGGCGGCAGCGTCGTTATCGAAAGCGTCTTTTCCGTGCCAGGCCTTGGCCGGCTGGCGCAGGAAGCGGTGGCGGCACGCGACACGCCGTTGCTGCTCGGTATCATTCTCATCAGTTCCGTACTGGTCGTCATCATCAACCTTCTCGTCGACATCGCCTACGCCTTCCTCGATCCGCGCGTCGGGGCCAGTGAGGCCGGCGCGTGAGCCCGCTTCGCCGCTTTCTTCGGACCCCGGAAGCGATCGCCGGCGCGGTCATCCTGACGGCGCTGTCTGCCGTGGCGCTTGCCGCACCTTTGTTCTTTCCGAGCGATCCGCAGGCCATTGCCGGGCCGGCATTGCTGTCGCCGTTCCAGGACTGGTCGCTGCCACTCGGCACCGACCGCCTCGGCCGTGACGTGCTGGCCGAGCTTTTCCACGGCGCCCGCACCTCGCTGGCGGTCGGCCTGGCAGCAGCAGCCACCGCGCTTGCCGTCGGCGCCGTAATCGGCACGTTGGCCGGTTTTGCCGGCGGCCTTGTCGACGAGGTACTGATGCGCATCACCGACGCTTTCCAGACCGTCCCAGCCTTCCTGCTGGCTTTGGCTTTCGTCAGCATCGTCGGGCCGTCGCTCGGCGTCGTGGTCGCTGCGATCGCGCTGGGCGCCTGGACCGGACCGGCACGCGTGGCGCGGGCCGAAGTGCTGTCGATCCGCGAGCGCGATTTTGTTGCCGGCGCCCGCGTCATCGGCATGCATCCGCTGGAGATCGCCTTTCGCGAGGTGCTGCCCAACGCGCTGCCGCCGGTCCTGGCGTTGTCGTCGGTGATCGTCGCCGCGGCTATTCTCACCGAAGCGGCATTGTCTTTTCTCGGCCTCGGCGACCCCAACCGCGTGACCTGGGGCGGCATGATCGCCGAAGGCCGCGCCGTGCTGCGCACCGCGCCCTTCCTGTCGATCATTCCGGGTGTAGCACTCGTGCTGACCGTGCTCGGCGTCTATCTCGCCGGCGAAGGCGTCGTCGAGACCGCGGCGGTGAGAAAGAGCCTGTCGTGACGGCGCTTGCTTCGATCCGCAATCTGACGGTGACCTATCGCCGCGACGGCGCCGAGGTGGCTGCGCTGAAACATATCAGCTTCGATGTCGCCGCTGGCGAGCGCCTCGCCATCATCGGCGAGAGCGGCTCGGGCAAGAGCACGTTGGCGCTGGCGATTGCCGGGCTGCTGCCGGCCACTGCCAAGATCGGCGGAGCGATCGAGTGGCAGATGACGGAATTTCGATCGTCTCATTCGAAAGATCGTCAGTCTTTCCTTGTTCTCAATAGCCTTCCTCTCGGAGGCCGTGATATCGGCTTCGTTTTCCAGGACCCATCCGCCAGTCTCGATCCGGTCATGCCAATCGGCAAGCAGATCGCGGAAGTCGCGCGCACGCATCTCGGACTTGACTGGCGACACGCCTATGCCAGAGCAAAAGCCCTGCTCGAACGTGTCCGTCTGCCTGACCCCGATGCCGCTTTGCGCGCCTTTCCACATCAGCTCTCCGGTGGCCAGAAGCAGCGCGTGGCGATCGCCGCCGCGATCGCGGCCGGGCCGAAACTGCTGATCGCCGACGAGGCGACCAGTGCACTGGACACCATCGTGCAGGCCGAGATCGTCGGGCTGATCCGGCGACTGGTGTCCGAGGACGGCATGACGCTGCTGTTCATCAGCCACGACATCGGGCTGGCCGCTGAGCTCGCAGAGCGCATCGCGGTGTTCCAGCATGGCGAGCTGCTCGAGCTCGGTTCGACAGCGCAGGTGGTCGGTGCGCCGCGTCACGCGTACACAAGGGCGCTGCTCGACGCCAATCTCGGCCTAGACGCCGAGCCGCTGCTGCAGCGAACATGACTCGTCCGCTGCTCGCCGTTTCCGGCCTGACCAAACGATACAGTAGCGGCGGCAAGATCATCGCCGCGGCCGACGATGTTTCCCTCCACATCGATCATGGTGAGACGCTGGCGCTGGCCGGACCTTCCGGCAGCGGCAAATCGACGATCGCTCGGCTCATACTGCGGCTCATCGAAGCCGATGCTGGCCGAATCGAGTTTGAAGGCAGTGATTTCCTGTCGTTGAACGGCGCTGCGTTGCGCGACCGGCGCGCTCGTCTGCAGATGGTGTTTCAGGATCCGCTCGCCGCCTTGAACCCACGCGCCACGGTGACGCGTGTGCTCGACGACCCCTTGCGCATCCATCACATTGCCTCTCGCGCCGAACGCCCGCGCCGTATCGCCGCTCTGCTGGAACGCGTCGGCCTCAGCGCCGGTCTCGCCGGCCGCGCCATTCACGAAATCTCCGGCGGTCAGCGCCAGCGCGTTGCAATCGCCCGCGCCATCGCAACAAGACCGTTGCTGGTCGTGCTCGACGAGGCGGTGTCGGCACTCGACGTGTCGGTGCGCGCGCAGATCCTGCAATTGCTGCTTGACCTTCAACGCGAGGAGCGCATCGCCTATCTGTTCATTTCGCACGATCTCGGCGTCGTCCGTGCCATCGCCCACCGCATCGCCATTCTGGACGGCGGGCGGATTGCCGAGAGCGGCGATGCCCGCACCGTCATCGACGCGCCGCAATCCGCGATCGGCAAGGCGCTGGTGGCGGCAGCGCCAAAACTGTCGAGGATCGAACGGGACGCATCATGACCGACGCCGAAGCCCGAGCCGAAAAACTGTCGCGCGAACTCGATTCCGCCTTCCGCAACCGCGCCGATCTCTATCGTCTGTTGCTCGATGAGCTAACTGCGGAAGTTGGCGCGGAAAAGGCTGAGGCGATCATGATCCGCACCATTGAACGGCGAGGCAGGGAAGTTGCGGCGGCGGCCTTCGCCGATTTCGGCCCCAACGACGCACCGGCGATCGGCGAGGCGTTCCTGGCCGTCAGCCCGGATGGCGGTCGCATGTATCCGACCGACGTCGAACGCGGTCCGGACCGCATCGCCTTCAAGGTCAGGCGCTGCCCACTGAAGGACGCCTGGCTCGAAGCCGGCGTCGACGACGAGAAACTCGCCACGCTCTGCCGCATCGCCGGCGCCTTCGATCGCGGCCTGTTCGAGGCCACCGGGGTACGCTTCGACAATGTCACCTGGACACCGGGCCACGGTTTCGGCTGCTGCCACATCGCTTTGACCAACCGGGATGCCGGTTAGAGCTGCAACTCGAGCCATGTCGGCGAAGACGTAGAGTTCAGTTCCGTTGGGCAGCACAGAGCCAACAAAAACCCTCAGCGGCATGAGGCCACGGCAATCAAATCAATCCGAGATTTGTCTGATTGCGGCATCCTTGTTCGTCTTCTGTAGGGGAGTTCCTGGAGGTGAATTATGAGCGAATTGCCGGTAGTCAAAACGCGACGCAAAGGCAAAAACCTTACGCAGAGCGTGCTGATCCCAACGGAGAAGATGGTCGCTGACGAGCTCCGGGCTGCGCGACCTAGCCACTTGTCGGACCTTGGAGAGCTACGACGTAAGCTCGCGGCAAAATACGGAGCAGACGCCTGCTGCCCGGTGACTGTGCGGCGGCACTTGGTGCATATCAGTCAAGACGGCAGCGCGCCCTTTTGGCGCGTCGTAAATCCCGATCGGCCATTCGCCCGACGTATGAGAGGTGGATCGGAGCACATACGCGAAAAATTGGCGGCTGAATGCTAAGTGTCCTGTCGCCGTACTTCAGTGCATACGAAAACGGCCCGCACAAGGCGGGCCGTTTTCGTATTTTGGTTGCGGGGACAGGATTTGAACCTGTGACCTTCAGGTTATGAGCCTGACGAGCTACCGGGCTGCTCCACCCCGCGTCAACCCTAAAGGTAAGCCTTGGCTCACCGAATTCAAGCTTCCGCCAAATGAAAGGGCCGCTTGCGCGGCCCGGAGTCCCGTTGGCGGGCCTGTTCGTAAGGAGAAGATTAAACAACGTGCGCTTGGCAGACCTGGCAGCGACCTACTCTCCCGCGTCTTGAGACGAAGTACCATCAGCGCTGGAGCGTTTCACGGCCGAGTTCGGAATGGGATCGGGTGCAGCCGCTCCGCCATAACCACCAGGTCGGCAAAACGCACGTTGCTCGAGAAGCTGTTTTCTGTGCCATCCATCTCGGCGCAATCCAAAGATTGTCGCCAGAAATGGGCATTAGGAATGAGAACGATCAAGCCGATCGAACTATTAGTACCGGTAAGCTTCAAGCGTTGCCGCTCTTCCACACCCGGCCTATCAACGTGGTCGTCTTCCACGGTTCTCAGGGAATACTCGTTTTAAGGTGGGTTTCCCGCTTAGATGCCTTCAGCGGTTATCCCGTCCGGATATAGCTACCCTGCTATGCGGCTGGCGCCACAACAGGTCCACCAGAGATCCGTCCATCCCGGTCCTCTCGTACTAGGGACAGATCCTTTCAATATTCCTACACCCACGGCAGATAGGGACCGAACTGTCTCACGACGTTCTGAACCCAACTCACGTACCGCTTTAAATGGCGAACAGCCATACCCTTGGGACCTGCTCCAGCCCCAGGATGCGATGAGTCGACATCGAGGTGCCAAACAACCCCGTCGATATGGACTCTTGGGGGTCATCAGCCTGTTATCCCCGGCGTACCTTTTATCCGTTGAGCGATGGCCCTTCCACGCGGGACCACCGGATCACTATGACCGACTTTCGTCTCTGCTCGACTTGTCAGTCTCGCAGTCAGGCAGGCTTATGCCATTGCACTCAGCGAACGATTTCCGACCGTTCTGAGCCCACCATCGCGCGCCTCCGTTACTCTTTAGGAGGCGACCGCCCCAGTCAAACTACCCACCATACATTGTCCCGGACCCGGATAACGGGCCGCGGTTAGACATCCATAGTGATAAGGGTGGTATTTCAAGGGTGGCTCCACCTGAGCTGGCGCCCAGGTTTCAAAGCCTACCACCTATCCTACACATGCCACTACGAATGCCAATGTAAAGCTATAGTAAAGGTGCACGGGGTCTTTCCGTCTAACCGCAGGAACCCCGCATCTTCACGGGGAATTCAATTTCACTGAGTCTATGCTGGAGACAGCGGGGAAGTCGTTACGCCATTCGTGCAGGTCGGAACTTACCCGACAAGGAATTTCGCTACCTTAGGACCGTTATAGTTACGGCCGCCGTTTACTGGGGCTTCGATTCAGAGCTTGCACCCCTCCTCTTAACCTTCCAGCACCGGGCAGGCGTCAGACCCTATACGTCGTCTTGCGACTTCGCAGAGCCCTGTGTTTTTGATAAACAGTCGCTACCCCCTGGTCTGTGCCACCCTCCCATGCTTGCGCATGAAAGGGTCACGCTTCTTCCGAAGTTACGCGTGCAATTTGCCGAGTTCCTTCAGCATAGTTCTCTCAAGCGCCTTGGTATACTCTACCAGTCCACCAGTGTCGGTTTCGGGTACGGTCTATAAGGAGGAGCTATTTCCTGGAACCACGCAGCAGCCCTTTCAATCCGATAAGATTGGACTACCTCAATGATCCGTCACTTCCTCCAGGCCCACGAATATTAACGTGGTTCCCATCGTCTACGCATTTCTGCCTCGACTTAGGGGCCGGCTAACCCTGCTCAGATTAGCTTTAAGCAGGAACCCTTGGACTTTCGGCGGGGGAGTCTCTCACTCCCCTTACGTTACTCATGTCAGCATTCGCACTTCTGATACCTCCACCATCCCTCACGGGTATGGCTTCATCAGCTTACAGAACGCTCCGCTACCGCTTGCATTGCTGCAAACCCTAAGCTTCGGTGTATGGCTTTAGCCCCGTTACATTTTCGGCGCAAAGACCCTTATTTAGACCAGTGAGCTGTTACGCTTTCTTTAAATGATGGCTGCTTCTAAGCCAACATCCTGGTTGTTTTGGGATCCTCACATCCTTTCCCACTTAGCCATAACTTGGGGACCTTAGCTGTAGGTCAGGGTTGTTTCCCTTTTCACGACGGACGTTAGCACCCGCCGTGTGTCTGCCGACTATTACTCCCAGGTATTCGGAGTTTGGTTAGGTTTGGTAATCCGGTGAGGACCCCTAGCCCATCCAGTGCTCTACCCCCTGGGGTATTCGGTCGACGCTCTACCTAAATAGATTTCG
>NZ_JAMYTP010000033.1:0-20000 GCF_040322515.1 Mesorhizobium sp. M0136 | reverse complement strand
TCTATGACGGCATCTACCGCACCGCCTATTCCTACGGCATGTCCAAGGCGATGACGCAACGGCTGATCAAGTTGCTGGCATCCAGTGTCGACTTCCAGTCGCGGCTCAATCCCACGGACCGCATCGAGGTGCTGTTCTCGCAGCCCGATGGCGACGACCAGGCGTCCGACGAATCCGAGCTGCTTTACGTCTCCGCGACTTTCGGCGGCACGACGCGAAATTTCTACCGTTTCCAGATGCAGGACGGCAGCACCGACTATTTCGACGAAAACGGCAGCAGTGCCGAGCAGTTCCTGCTGCGCAATCCCTTGCCCAATGGCCGATTTACATCCGGGTTCGGTGCGAGGCGCCACCCCATTTTGGGGTATGTGAAGATGCATACCGGCACCGACTGGGCAGCTCCCGTAGGATCGCCGATCATTGCCGCGGGCAATGGCGTCGTCGAAAAGGCCGGCTGGGCCGGTGGCTATGGCAAGCAGATCATCTTGCGTCACGCCAATGGCTACGAGACGTCCTACAATCACCAGAGCGCGTTTGCCAAAGGCATCGAGCCGGGTGTTCGCGTTCGCCAGGGTCAGGTTATCGGCTATCTCGGCTCAACCGGCCTCTCCACCGGTCCGCACCTTCATTACGAACTGATCGTCAACGGCACCAAGGTCGATTCGATGCGCGTCCGCCTGCCGGTCGGCAAGACGCTGAAGGGCGATGACCTCGTCGCCTTCAAGCGCGAGCGCGAACGCATCGACGACCTGCTCAAGCAGGAAGACAGCAATCAGTTGAAGGTCGCGAGCGCCAAGATCGAAGGCTGAGCCGACGTTTTTCGTCGTCAGCCGTGCTGATTCGCCGTGTCGCGCGCCCATGGCAGCCGCGCCCCGGAAACCGTCGTCCAGGCGGTGATTGCCGAAAGCAGGCAAAGCAGCGCGGTCACCGCGGCAACGGCTGCGAATGCCGCGTCGCTGGCGGCAAGTCGTGCCGCATCGAGGCCGGGCGCCAGGCCGGCGGGCGGCGGTTCGCCGAAACCCGGAAGGCCGGTGCCGGCACCGGTGCTGAGCACGCCAGCATAAACCCAGGCCGCCAGCGATCCCATCGCCGCCACGGCGATCAGGCCGCCGATCCGCGAGACGGCGTTGTTGATGCCCGAGGCCGCACCCGTATCCTTGTCCTCGACCGCCGTCATGATGGCGGTCGACAGCGGCGATACCACCAGCGCCATGCCGAACCCCATCAGAGCCATCAACGGGAATACCCCTAGCCAGAAACTGTGGATGCCCCAATAGGCCAGCAAGGCAAGTCCGGCAAAGGCAAGAGCCACAACCAGACTGCCGCTGGCGATCGGAAAGCGAGGCCCGATGCGGTCGGACCACTGGCCAACCGGTCCGGATAACAGTGCCATCAACGCCGACAGCGGCAGGAATATAAAGCCGACCTCGGCCGCGCTCAGCCCCCATCCGGCGATCATGAGCATCGGCAGATAGAACAAATTGGCCGACAGGGCGAAATAAAGGAAGAAGGTTGCCACGTTAGCGCCCGCGAACGCGCCGATTCGAAACAACGACAGGTCAATCATCGGCTCGCGCCGCCGGCGCTCGAAGACGATGAACACGACGAGCAAAACCGCACCGGCGGCGATACTCGGGCCGGACATCAGCCCCTCCCCGTCACCACTCATCGAGGTCAGGCCGTAAGCGAGAGCTCCGAACGCCAATATGGCGAGTGCAGCGCCGCCGAGATCGAGGCTGCGCTTTTCCGCCGGCGCGTCGGCAGGGACCTTGGCCAGCAGAAGATAGATCGAGATAAGACCGAGCGGCAGATTGATGGCGAAGATCGCCCGCCAGATGCCGTTGCCGAACACCGACAGCACGAAGCCACCCAGCACCGGGCCGAGCGCCGTCGTCAGTGCCGATGCCGCGGCCCAGATGCCGATCGCCCGGCCCCGTTCTTTTTTCGGATAGGCTTTGGCGATAATGGCCAGGCTGCCCGGCACCATAATGGCCGCTCCGATACCCTGGACAGCCCGAAATGCAATAAGCATCGCCGGGTTAGGCGCCAGCGCGCAGGCAAGCGAGGCGGCAATGAACAGGACGATGCCGGCGACGAAAGAGTGGCGCAGGCCGAAGCGATCGCCAGCGGCGCCGCCGACGAGAATGAGGGCTGAAAGCGTCAATGCATAGGCGTTGGATATCCATTGCGCCTCGGCCAGGCTGGCGCCGAGATCGACGCGGATCGCCGGCGTCGCAATGGCCAGGACCGATCCATCGATAAAACCGAGTGCGGAAGCCAGAATCGCGGCGATCAGCACGAACCGCCGCTGCGCCTGCGGGCAGAACGTGTCGGCCGGAAGTGGCCCGCTCAGGGGAACGGCGCCTGTACCGACTTTGGTTGGCGTGTGCATGCCGCCTTACCTAGACCGCTGGCATGCCGCCGACAACCGGCCAGCAGGCTGTTCTCGTTGAAACCAGGCCGAACCTGGCCATACAGACAGGAGTACGCCAGTCCGGGTGCAAACGGTGGATGCCGTGCTAGATTTTCCGCAACGCTGCGACAAGGGGGAACTACCGCATGAAACGACCGCTCGAACCCTCGGCGGAAGGACGCGGGCGCGTCGTCGGCATCACCGACGGCGTGTTCGCCATCGCGCTCACCCTGATCGTTCTCGAGATCAGGGTGCCGGCGCATGAAACGGTGCATTCCGAAAGCGAGTTGATCGCCGCGATCACAGCACTGGCGCCGCGCTTCCTGACCTATGCGCTCAGCTTCCTGACGCTGACCATCTTCTGGTTCGGCCAGCAGGCGCAACACGGGTTGATCGCAAAATCCGACCGGCGGCTTGCCACGCTGAACCTCTGCTTCCTCGGCTTCATCGCCTTGCTGCCGTTTTCGACCGATCTTTTGGCCGACTTCCTTGAATTCAGGACCGCGGTGCTCGTCTACTGGCTCAATCTTCTGATGCTGGGACTGACGCTGCTCGCCAGTTGGCGCTACGCGGACAAAAACGGATTTCTGGCCGACGGTGTCGACGCGGAGACCACCCGAACGGTCTATCTGCGCATCGTCAAGGCACAGATCCTGTGGGCGATCGGCGCGGCACTGTGCCTAGCCAGCCCTTTGCTCAGCGTCGGCTTCATCTTGGTGGTGCAGCTGACCTATGCCGCAGCGCTGCGCGCGCCACTGCTGCGCAAGGTCATCGGGTGATTCGAGCGAAGGCGTTGCGCTTCAGTCGACGAACTCCACTATAACGCCGGGCGTCACGATCTTGGCGAGCTCGCGCGCATCCCAATTGGTCAGCCGCACGCAGCCGTGGCTTTCGGTCTTGCCGATCTTGGACGGATCGGGCGTGCCGTGTATGCCGTAGGTCGGCTTGTCCAGTGCGATCCAGACCGAGCCGACCGGGCCGTTCGGCCCTGGCGGGATGGTCAGGATCCTGTCGTTTTCGCCCTGCTTGAAATTTATGTTCGGGTTGTAGGTGTAGTTCGGGTCCAATGCGACACGCGACACCGTATGCGTGCCGGACGGCGACGGCGTGTCCGACGAGCCGATAGTCGCCGGATAGGCTGCGACCAGCTTGCCCGCCGCGTCGTAGGCACGGACCTGCTTGTTGGCCTTGTCAGCGATGATGCGCGCCACCGGCGTCGCTACCAGCCTGCCGAAATTGGCAACCTTGATGATGGTGCCCGGACGATTGAAATTGGCGTCCGGATTGAGCTGCTTCAGATAGGTTTCATCCATATGGAAGCGCTCGGCCAGCGCTTCGGGCACCGACGTGTAGCCCATGCGGTCGAGCTGGGCCTTTTGGCTGTAGTCCTCCGGTATCGAGGCAACATAAGGGCCGGCCGCATCCTCGGGCGTGATCGTATAGGAGGCGAAGGCATCGCCGCCGGATTGCGCCAGGGCCGCCTGGATACCGATCGCGTCGGTCGATTTCAGATTGCTGCCGGTGATCTCGTTATAGGCGGCGAGCGCCTTGTCGACATTCGAGCCGAAGCGTCCGTCGATGACACCGGGCGACGCACCGGCGCGGTCGAGCAGCACCTGCAGCGCCGCCACGTCCTGGCGGGCGCCGAGCGAAAGCGACGGGTCGACCGCCGTCTTGCCGCCAGTGCTTGGCGGCAACGCCGCATGCTCGTTCGGCACCGTCGGCTCGACCGGCTCGATCGAGGCCTCGTTGAGCGGCTGGCGCTCGATGTTGCGTGGCCTCACCGGCTGCGCTGCCTCCGGATAATCATTGCCGTAGCCGTCATCCCGCGGCGCTTCGGGGAAGGCTTCCATCGAATTGTCGCTATAGGGGTCGTACTCGTCGGCCGGCGGCACGATGATCCTGCCTTCGTCTTCCAACTGCCTGCGGCGGAACCGGGCCGTGTCCTCAGGGTCGTCGAGATAATAGGGATCGTCCTCCTCGACCGGTCCGAGGTTGCGCAAGCGCTCGCGGCGCAAAACACGGCGGTCGAGCCTGGTCTGCGGCGGCTGGATGGCGATGACCTTGCCGGTTTCCGCATCGACGATGACGCGGTTTCCCCTGGCGTCGTAATAGATGTCGAGATTGCCGTCCTGGGCGACAAGAATGCCGCCGTCATTGGCAGCACGAACCACCCGCGGCGCGGTATCGGCCATCGGCGAGGCCATCGCATTCGACGCCAGCAGCCCGGCAGCAAACGCTGAAAGGGTGAGGATGGTGCGCAACATGGTGGCCAAGATTCTCCGGTCCGTAAATGCAGCCGTCGGCGTTGTCCCCTCGGAGCGCCGCGCGTCCTTTCGGACGCGAAAGGTCGCTCTAACACCTAAATCTCCGCGTCGTGCCATGCGAAAATCGAATCCGATCTTCGGGCCGATGCGGCAGGTGAACCCCTTCGACGGCAAATCAGTTGTCAACCATAAGGTTCCAATATGAACCGGGCATGAAGATGGCGGATTTCTGACCGATTAACCGGCAGCGAATCCCAATTCCTTGCGCGCCTGCTTCGTCAGCTTCAGCACGACGAGACGGTGGCTTTCGCGCAAATAATCCTTCAGCGCCTCATCATCCATGCTTTCGCTTGTCCGGCGCTGGATCCATTTCATGCCGCGCGAGGCGAGATACGGCGCCGGCCGAAGGCCCGGCTGTTCCCTCAGCACGTCATAAGCGATCTCGGAGCATTTGAAGGTGACGAACGGCTCCTTGCCTTCACTCCAGCCGCCGATCGCAAACACCTTGCCGCCGACTTTCCAGACATGCGCGCCACCCCACTGCACGACATGGGTCGTCGAAGGCAGCGAGGCGCAGAAACTGTTGTAGTCGTCCAAAGTCATCTGCGCCCCGCCAGTGGTGTTAGACCATGGGCCGAAGGTCGGCGTAGCAAAAAGCGGATGCCGGTTTTTCGGACAAGATCATGGTCGAAATTGAAGATAGGAATTCCATCCCGATTCGATCGGGATGGAACAGGCTCTTGGCTTGAACTCAGGCGGCCGCCTCGGTTGCCACGACTGCGGGCTTCGAGCGGAAGTTCAAGCGGTCGGATCCGGCGGTGACTTTGACGGTCGAGCCGTCGAGGATCTCGCCGAGCAGTATCTTTTCCGCCAGCGGATCCTGCAATTCCTTCTGCATCACCCGCTTCAGCGGCCGCGCGCCATAGGCCGGGTCGTAACCCTTGGCCGCCAGCCAGTCGATCGCCTCCTGATCGAGCGAAAGCGATATCTTGCGGTCGACAAGCAGGTTTTCCAGCCGCTTGAGCTGGATTTGGACGATCTGGCCCATATCCTGGCGGCGCAGCCGGTGGAACAGGATGACCTCGTCGATACGGTTGAGGAATTCCGGCCGGAACGAAGCCCTGACGACATTCATCACCTCGTCGCGCACGACGTCGACATCCTGGTCCTCGCCTAGATTGACCAGATATTCGGCGCCGAGATTGGACGTCATGATGATCAGCGTATTGCGGAAGTCGACCGTGCGGCCCTGCCCGTCCGTCAGCCGGCCGTCGTCGAGCACCTGCAGCAGCACGTTGAACACGTCCGGATGCGCCTTCTCGATCTCGTCGAACAGCACGACCTGATAGGGCCGGCGCCGCACCGCTTCGGTCAGCGCGCCGCCTTCCTCATAGCCGACATAGCCGGGAGGCGCGCCGATCAGCCGGGCGACCGAGTGCTTCTCCATGAACTCCGACATGTCGATACGCACCATCGCGCTCTCGTCATCGAACAGGAAGCTGGCCAGCGCCTTGGTCAGTTCGGTCTTGCCGACGCCCGTCGGCCCGAGGAACATGAACGAGCCGAGCGGCCGGTTCGGGTCCTGCAGGCCGGCGCGCGCACGGCGTACCGCCTTCGACACTGCCTGCACGGCCTCGCCCTGGCCGACGACGCGCTTGCCGATCTCATCTTCCATGCGCAACAGCTTGTCGCGCTCGCCTTCCAGCATCTTGTCGACCGGGATCCCCGTCCAGCGCGAGACGATATGGGCGACGTGATCGGGGCCGACCACTTCTTCGACCATGCCGGCCTTGCCATCCCTGGCTTCGGCCTGCTTCAGCTGCTTTTCGAGTTCCGGGATCTTGCCGTAGGCAAGTTCGCCGGCGCGCTGGAATTCACCCTGGCGCTGGGCGATGGCAAGTTCATTGCGCGCCTCGTCGAGCTGTTTCTTGAGGTCGGCGGCAAGCCCGAGCTTCTGCTTCTCGGCCTGCCATTTCGAGGTCAGCTCGGTCGATTCCTCCTCGAGGTTCGAGAGTTCCTTCTCGAGCCGGGCGAGCCGGTCCTTCGAGGCGTCGTCCTTCTCGACCTTGAGCGCCTCGCGCTCGATCTTGAGCTGCATGATGCGGCGATCTATCTCGTCCAGCGCCTCGGGCTTCGAATCGACCTGCATGCGGAGCCGCGACGCGGCCTCGTCGACCAGGTCGATCGCCTTGTCCGGCAGGAAGCGGTCAGCGATGTAGCGGTTGGATAGGGTTGCGGCCGCGACCAGCGCCGAATCCGAGATGCGCACCTTGTGGTGCTGCTCGTATTTCTCTTTCAGGCCGCGCAGGATCGAAACGGTGTCTTCGACCGTTGGCTCATTGACGAAGACCGGCTGGAAGCGGCGGGCAAGGGCCGCATCCTTCTCGACGTGCTTGCGGTATTCGTCGAGCGTAGTGGCGCCGACGCAGTGCAGTTCGCCGCGGGCCAGCGCCGGCTTCAGCAGGTTCGACGCATCCATGGCGCCATCCGCCTTGCCGGCGCCGACCAGCGTGTGCATCTCGTCGATGAACAGGATGATGCCGCCGGCGGCGGACGTGACCTCGGAAAGCACCGCCTTCAGCCGCTCCTCGAACTCGCCGCGGTATTTGGCGCCGGCGATCAGCGAGCCCATGTCGAGCGCCATCAGCTGCTTGTCCTTGAGCGATTCCGGCACATCGCCATTGACGATGCGCAGCGCCAGCCCTTCGGCGATCGCCGTCTTGCCGACGCCGGGTTCGCCGATCAGCACCGGGTTGTTCTTGGTGCGGCGCGACAGCACCTGGATCGTGCGGCGGATCTCGTCGTCACGGCCGATGACCGGGTCAAGCTTGCCCGCGCGAGCGTCCGCCGTCAGGTCGCGCGCGTATTTCTTCAGCGCGTCGTAGCCCTGCTCGGCGCTCGCCGAATCGGCGGTACGACCTTTGCGTACGTCGTTGATGACCTGGTTCAGCTTCTGCGGCGTGACACCAGCCTTGGCCAGGATGTCGGCCGTCTTGGCCGATTTTTCCATGGCGAGCGCCTGCAACAGCCGTTCGACGGTGACGAAGCTGTCACCGGCCTTCTTGGCCAGTTCCTCGGCGGTCGAAAACACCTTTGCCAGCGGCTGCGCCAGATAGAGCTGGCCATTGCCGCCCTCGACCTTGGGCATTGCCTCCAGTGCCGTTTCGACGCCGAGCTTGACGTCCCGGACATTGCCGCCGGCGCGCTCGATCAGCGACGCAGCCAGGCCCTCGTCGTCATCGACGAGGACCTTGAGGATATGCTCGGGGGTGAATTGCTGGTGATTGCGGGAAAGCGCCATGGTTTGCGCGGACTGGATAAAGCCGCGCGCGCGCTCGGAATACTTTTCAAGATTCATGCCTGTCTCCTTCCGTCACCGGCCCGCTTCGCGGCACCGGATCAGATTGCGGTGACGGACCCGCCCGTTCGAGCCGGATCCTGTTCACGCAAGATATGGGACGCAAACCACGGACCCTCAAGACGCCTCGACACTGGCGAATAGATAATATTGCGAGCGCGCAAAACAAAAACGGCGGAGATTTCTCTCCGCCGTCCATACATGTCCCGCAAAAGTGCGCAGCGAACGTTTTTTCGATCAATTCTCGACGTCTGCGATCACAGCTTGACCGCCGGGGCTTTCAGCCGGCGCTGCATCGACATTGCCAGCGTCGGTATTGCCAGTCCCGGTATTGCCAGTCTCGGCATTGCCAGTCCCGGCATTGCTTGTCTCGGCACTGCTTGTCTCGGCACTCTCAGGGCCGGCGTTGTCGTTGCCGCCATTTGCCTGTTCGACATCGAGGCGCGGGCGACGCGGACGCCTGGGGCGGCGGGCCGGGCTGCTTTCGGCAGCGGCTTCGTTGAGCTCGGCCTGGGCGGCGAGACCCGCCGGCGAAAGGTTGTCGAATTGCTGTGCGGGTTCACCCACAAAGATCGGCTCAGCTGCCCGCACGGGCTCCGCCTGCGCCGGAACCTCGTCGCGCCGTGGCTGTTCGACGCGCTGGCCACCCTGCTGCTCGCCGCGCGAGCTATACTCGCCACGCTGGCCGTTCTGGCCGTAACCGCCATTGGGGCGACGGTCGCGGTGGCGTCCGCCATTATTGTCGCGGCCGTCTCGGTTATCGCGGCCGCCGCGATTGTCACGGCTGTTTTCCTGGTTCAGCGCCAGCTCGGCCGGCGTGCCATCGATGACCGGCTGCGGGCCGGCCCCCTGATTGACCGTCGAGCCCGATGTCTCGTTGGCATTGTTGTTGCCGGCATTGTCGAACTCGTCGCGATCCTCGTCGCCATCATCGTCGAAATCATCGCGAATCTGCTGGGCGTTCTGGATCGGCATCTGCGCCTGAGCGGCTGCGATGATGCGGTTGTAGTGTTCTGCATGCTGGAGATAGTTCTCCGCCATCACCCGGTCGCCGGAGCTGTGCGCGTCACGGGCTAGGGTTGCGTACTTCTCGGCAATCTGCTGAGCCGATCCGCGGATCTTCACGTCCGGGCCGTTGCTCTCATAGTTGCGCGTCAGGGGATTCGGCCCCTTACGGTTGTTGTTGTTATTGTTATTGCCGCCGCCGCCATTGTTGTTGCGACCGCGCATGCGCCTGTTTTGCTGTTGTGGCCTCATTAGACTCTCTTCACTTTGAAATTTTCGAAAAACTCTTCACGAACGGAGGCGCTCATGCGGCCAGCCGTTTCGTTCTTTCACCGGCGTTCGCCCGCATCAATTGCGTTGGCGCCACGTGCCATCCTGTTCCGGTTACTTCACTTGCCGGACGATTCCCGCACGAAGCTTGGGCGTCGTTTGCGCAAGAAGGCAGCTATTTCCAAGGAAAACCGAATCGCTAAGAGCACTGCCTGCTTCGTCTCATCCGGTTAAGGCGACCCTAGCCGCATTCCCCGGTATTGCCAAGCGCTTTTTTCGCACTGCATCACGGCTTCCACCGTTCGAACACAAGAACTCTGTTGTTTCCGCCGAGATCACGAAACACCCCGACAGAACTGTACCCGGCCGCGGAAAATATCTCCGTAACCTGTTGGTGCTGCGTATGGCCGATCTCGACCGCAATCCTGCCTTGGACTTCCAAATACGCTGCCGCTCCTGCGGCGATCTTCCTGTAGGGGCTCAGACCGTCCACACCACCATCCAAGGCCTGGCGTGGATCGAAACCGCGGACCTCGTCCTGCAGATTTCCAATGTCGTCTGAGGGTATATAGGGAGGGTTTGCGGCAATTACATGGTACCGGCCAGAAACTTTTTCAAACCAGTCGGATTTGAGCGCCGTGAACCGGCCGGCGAGCCCCAATTGCCTGGCATTGCGCGTGGCGGTGGCCAGCGCCTCTTGCGAAATGTCGACGCCAGTGGCGGTCGCGGCCGGAACCGCGCTGAGCAACGCCAGCGCGATGGCACCGGTGCCGGTCCCGAGATCGAGGATGCGGCAACCGCCTTCGCGTGCCGCCATTGCCTTGACGAAAGGCAGCACCGCCTCGACCAGCGTTTCGGTATCCGGTCGCGGCTCCAGCGTTTGCGGCGAAAGCGAAAGGCGCAAGCCGTAGAATTCGCGGTAACCGAGGATGCGGTGCACCGGTTCGCCGGCGACGCGCCGCCGCAAGGCGGCATCGATTGCCGCCGTCACGTCCGCATCGACCGCGCACCCAGGATCGGCGATGGCCTGCGTGCGGTTCGTGCCGGAAAAATGCTCGACGATCAGCCTGGAATCGAGCGCCGGATCCGCAATCCCGGCTGCGGCGAGCCGGTTTCGCGCTTCCCGCAGCAGCGGCGCCAGAGTGGCGGGCAGGCTGTCAGCCATCGATGCCTATATCGGCGAGCAGCTTCGACTGGTGATCGGCTATCAGCGCGTCGATGATCTCGTCGAGTTCGCCCATCATCACCCGGTCGAGCTTGTAGAGCGTCAGGTTGATGCGATGATCGGTGACGCGACCCTGCGGAAAATTATAGGTGCGGATGCGTTCCGAGCGGTCGCCCGAGCCAACCTGCGACTTGCGCGATTCTGAACGTTCCTCGTCCGCTTTGCTGCGTTCGAGGTCGTAAAGCCTGGCGCGCAGGATCTGCATGGCCTTCGCCCGGTTCTGGTGCTGCGATTTTTCCGCCTGCACCACCATGATGCCGGTCGGCAGATGGGTGATGCGCACGGCCGAATCGGTGGTGTTCACGTGCTGGCCGCCGGAACCCGAGGCGCGCATCGTGTCGATGCGGATGTCTTCGGCCCGGATGTCGATGTCGACCTCTTCGGCTTCCGGCAGCACCGCGACCGTCGCCGCCGAAGTGTGGATGCGCCCGCCCGCCTCGGTCGTCGGCACGCGCTGCACCCGGTGCACGCCGGATTCGAACTTCAGATGGGCAAAGACGCCCTTGCCCGAAACGGTGGCGATGATTTCCTTGTAGCCGCCGACCTCGCCTTCGCTGGCCGACACCGTCTCGAAACGCCAGCCATGCGCCGCTGCATAGCGCTCGTACATGCGAAACAGGTCGCCGGCAAAAAGCGCCGCCTCGTCACCGCCGGTGCCGGCGCGGATTTCGAGGATGGCGTTCTTGTCGTCTGCGGCATCCTTGGGCAACAGCAGGATCTGGATGTCCTTTTGCAGCACCTCGATTTGATGCTTGACCTCCGGCAGGTCGGCCTCGGCCAAGGCGCGCATCTCGGCGTCAGTGCCCTTGTCGGCGAGCATCGCCTCCAGATCGGCCTGTTCGCGCTCGGCGGCGCGCAGTGCCCTGATCTTTGCCACCATCTCCTGGATGTCGGCATATTCGGAGGCCATCCTGACATAGGCGTCCGGCGCCGGCCCGGCCGACATCTGCGCTTCGAGCATGTCGAAACGCTTGACGACTTGATCCATACGGTCGCGGGGCAGGTTGATCATGGCGAAGTCTATAGCGGTATAGAGCGGTCGTCGGCAAAGGCTTGCAGCAGCGCCCGCATCGGCAGGCCATGCGCCGGCGCCATCAGATTGTCGTCGAAGAACGCTTCCAGCTCGCTGAGCGGCAGTTCCGTCAGCATCGCCTTGACCGGGCCGATCGATGCCGGCGACATCGAGATCGAGCGGTAGCCAAGGCCGATCAGCGCCATCGCCGAAATCGGCTTGCCGGCAAGTTCGCCGCACAGGGTCACCGGCGTATTGTTGCGAACCCCGGCGTCGGCAATCTGCTTCAGGACGCGCAGGAACGGCGTCGAGAGCGGGTCGAAGCGGTCGGACAATTGGGTGTTGCCGCGATCCACCGCCATGACGAACTGGAACAGGTCGTTCGAGCCGACCGAGACGAAATCGACCGCCTTCATCAGTTCGTCGAGCTGGAACAGCAGCGACGGCACCTCCAGCATCGCCCCGAGTTTGAGGCTGGTCGGCAAATGATGGGCAAAGCGCGACAGATGCCGCACCTCGCGATCGATGATCTCGCGCGCCTGCGCGATCTCGCCGAGTTCCGTCACCATCGGCAGCATCAGCTTCAGTTCGCGTCCGCCGCACGCCTTGAGCAGCGCGCGGATCTGGGTACGCAGCAATCCGGGCCGGTCGAGGGTCAGGCGGATGGCGCGCCAGCCGAGTGCCGGGTTCTCTTCCTGAATCGAGCCCTTGAAATAGGGCAGCACCTTGTCGCCGCCGATATCGATGGTGCGGAACGTCACCGGCTTGCCGCGCGCCGCTTCGAGCACGTCACGATAAAGCCGCTCCTGGGCTTCGGCGCGCGGAAAAGTCGAGGCGACCATGAATTGCAGCTCGGTGCGGAACAGACCGATGCCGGCCGCGCCTGCTTCGGCCAGTTGCGGCAAATCCACCGCCAGCCCGGCATTCATCAGAAGATCGACCTGGACACCGTCCTTGGTCACCGACGGCTTCTTGCGCAGCTCGCGGTAGACCTCCTGCCGCCGCGCCCTGAAGCGCACTTTCTCGGCATAGGCCGCCTCGAGGTCGGGCTGCGGGCGCAGATGGATCGTGCCTTCCTCGCCGTCGACGATGATGGCATCGCCGTTTTCCGCCATGGAAACCGCGCCCTTCATCTGGCCGGCGACGGGTATGCCCATGGCTCGCGCCACAATGACGACATGGCTGGTCGCGGCGCCGTCTTCCAGCACCAGCCCGCGCAGCTTGTCCCTGGGATAATCGAGCAGCTCGGCAGCCCCCATCGAGCGGGCGACGATGATGGCGTCCTTGGGCAGCGAGGCTGCGACGTCCTCCGGTCCGCGCCCCATCAGCTGCCGCAGCAGCCGATTGGCGAGATCGTCGAAATCGCTCATCCGTTCGCGCAGATACGGATCGGTCATGTGCAGCATGCGCGCACGCATGTCGCTCTGCACCTTCTCGACCGCCGCTTCTGCCGTCAGGCCGTTGCGGATCGCCTCCTCGAGCCGGCGCACCCAGCCGCGGTCGTTGGCGAACATGCGATAGGCTTCGAGCACCTGGCGATGCTCGCCCTCGAAGGCGACATCGCGGCGCTCCAGCATGTCGTCGATGGACAGCCTGAGCGAGCCGAGCGACGCGTCGAGCCGCCTGACCTCTTCCTCGCTGTCCTCGTTGAACAGGTTGGTGACGACGATACGCGGCTCGTGCAACACCACATGGCCGAGCCCGACGCCTTCATTGAAGGACAGGCCGGTAAAGCTTACCGGGCGGCGCAGATCGAGCTCGAGGCCGGGCCTTGTCAGCCGCTCCAGATCGCCGGTGGCGATCATCTCGGCGATCACCATCGCCGTCGTTTCCAGCGCCTCGACCTCGTCGTCGCGGTAATGGCGCATGGTCTTGTTCTGCACGACCAGAACGCCGAGCGTCCGCCCTGCCCGCAGCACCGGCACGCCGAGGAAGGAATTGTATATCTCTTCCCCTGTCTCCGGCAGGTAGGCGAAGGCAGGATGCTCCTGCGCGTTGGAGAGGTTGAGCGGCCGCGCCGAGGCCGCGATCGTGCCGACCAGGCCTTGGCCCAGCCTGAGCTGCGCCAGGTGGACGGCGTTCGGGTTCAGGCCTTCGGTGGCGTAGAGTTCGAGCACCGAATCGGCGCGCAGAACATAGAGCGAGCAGACCTCGGCAACCATGTTGGAGGCGATGTCGCGCACGATTCGGTCAAGCCGCTCCTGCGGCTCCAGCGGCTCTTGCATGAGCTCGCGGAGCCGTTTCAGCAAAACGCGCGGGCCGCTGGCCGAATCACGCATCGCGGCTTCTTCTCCAATAGCGTTTCAACCGGCGCAGGTTGCCCTGCACAGCGGCACAAACGCAACAACTCAATTAGAGCGCCATCGTCCAACTGGACGCATAAAGACCGCTCCAAGCCTTTCGATCCGCCGCATCCCGCCTTCCGAAAATCGACTCCGATTTTCGAGCCGATGCAGTCTGCTACTGCTTATCCAGACCGTACACGGAATGCAAAGTGCGAACTGCTAGTTCCGTATAGGGACCGTCGATCAGGATCGAAATCTTGATTTCGGACGTTGTGATGGCGCGGATGTTGATCGCGCGGTCGGCCAGCGCCTTGAAGGCCGTGGCAGCGACGCCGGCATGGCTGCGCATGCCGATGCCGATGACCGAGACCTTCGACATGCCGGCTTCCGACTGCACCACATCGTAGCCGATCGTCGCCTTCAGCCGTTCGAGCACGGCGAGCGCCTTGTCGACGTCGCCGGATGGCACGGTAAAAGTCATGTCAGTGAACTTGCCGTCCTCGGAAATGTTCTGGACGATCATATCGACATTGATGTTGGCCTCGGCCAGCGGCCCGAAAATGCCGGCGGCGACGCCCGGCCGGTCGCCGACGCGGCGCAGCGAAATCTGCGCTTCGTCCTTGGCATAGGCAATTCCGGTGACGACCTGCTGTTCCACGATCTCTTCCTCGTCGCAAATAAGCGTTCCCGGCGGATTGAGCAAATCCCCCATTCCGGGTGCATCGGGATCGTCGAAGGACGACCGCACAAAGGTACGCACCCTGTGCACCATGGCAAGCTCGACCGAGCGCACCTGCAGGACCTTGGCCCCGAGCGAGGCCATTTCGAGCATTTCCTCGAAGGAAATCTTGGCCAGCCGCCGGGCCTTCGGCTCGATGCGCGGATCGGTCGTGTAGACCCCATCGACATCGGTGTAGATATCGCAGCGGTCGGCCTTGACCGCCGCCGCGATGGCGACTGCGCTGGTATCGGAACCGCCGCGGCCGAGCGTTGCGATCCGGTTGTCCGGCCCGATGCCCTGGAAACCGGCGACCACCGCCACCTGGCCTTCGCCGAAGCGCTTGATCAGGAATCCGCCGTCGATATCGAGAATGCGCGCCGCGCCATGCGCGTTATCGGTCTTGATCGGAATCTGCCAGCCTTGCCAGGAACGGGCATGCACGCCGATGTTCTGCAGCGCGATCGCCAGCAAGCCGGCCGTAACCTGTTCGCCGGAAGCGACTACGGCGTCGTATTCGCGCGCATCGTGCATTGGCGAGGCCTCGCGCGTCCATTGCACGAGCTCGTTGGTCTTGCCGGCCATCGCCGAGACCACCACTGCGACCTCATGCCCGGCATCGACCTCGCGTTTGACATGGCGCGCCACATTGCGGATGCGGGCGATGTCGGCGACGGACGTTCCGCCGAATTTCATCACGATGCGCGCCATGGAAGCGAAATGCCTTTGACTGGATGCCGGACCGAAGGCCGAAAAGTGGAAAAATGCGCCAAGCTGTGGCGAGGCGCTCAATGCGCGGCCTCCTTAGCCAAATGACAGTCGTTTCGCAAGGCGTGCCGCCGCTGGCGGCCGGGCGACACACCAGCGCAGCATCGTGCCTGCCCTGCGTCTTGCCAATATGGTGCGCGCTTCAGCCCAGCTGTGCCGTGGCTCTCCACAGGCGCGGATAGTCGAGGACGAAACCGATCGGCGAGACCTCCAGCATCTCATTGTAGCCGAACATCGGGGCTTCGTAGGCGTAATGTGCCGCATCGACGCGCTGATAGATCTGCTCGAGGCGAACGAGCCTGAGTTCGGGAAATGTCAGATAGGCTGCCGGCGCGGGCGTCGCCATACCGACATCGAGGGCAAAACGGCGAAGCGCCAAAAGGTTTGTGGCGGGCGTGAAGCCGAGATCGACATCGATGAGACCGTCGACTTCCGCTTGATGCTCGCCGTTCAGCGTCCATTGGCGCTCGGTCAGCCGGTCGATCCTGTAATACAGCTGTTGCGTGCCGACAAAGCCGTCGGCACGCGCCGACCGCGTGTGCCAGTCGGCGTCGCAGTCAACCTCGTAGGCGACGCTGCACGGTCTGCCGTCCTGGACGAAAAGCGCGTGTCCCCTGAGTTTCCACCCGGAACTCGCTTCCGACAGAAGACAAGCGTCGTGGCCTTCCTGGTCAAGCCGGCGCCAAAGAATGGAAGCAACCGCTCGCATCATTGCGCACTCCTCCGAACCCGATGTCTCTGCTTCGTTCGCCAGAGCATTGGCGTTTCCTTCCGGCACACCATCAACTGACACGTGCTGACACAAATGCAGTCGGCAAAAGGCGGCGCCGGCAGGCATCGCGCGCATCGCGCAGCCGGCGGTGAATTTCGCGCCTTGACATTCGCAGCCTCGCGCCCGACTTCCTAGCGTCCGAGGAGACCACGCCATGCCAGAGCCCCGACGATCGACGATCGATGCCGGAGAGGTGGAACGCTTTTCCGCCCTTGCCGCCGAATGGTGGAACCCGAACGGCAAGTTCCGCCCGTTGCACAAGTTCAACCCGATCCGGCTTGCCTATATCCGCGACCAGGTGGCAGCCCGCTTCGGCCGCGATCCGCGTGCGGCACGGCCGTTCGAAGGCCTGCGCTTCCTTGACATCGGCTGCGGCGGCGGGCTTTTGTGCGAACCGATGGCGCGGCTTGGCGCCGAAGTGGTCGGCGCCGATGCCTCCACCACCAACATCGAAGTGGCCAAGCTGCATGCGGCGGAAGTCGGCGTGAGCGTGGATTATCGCGCCACGACCGCGGAAGACCTGGCCGACGCCGGCGAAAAATTCGACGTCATCCTCAACATGGAAGTGGTCGAGCATGTCGCCGATGTCGACCTGTTCCTGGCGAAATGCGGCGAGATGGTCAAGCCCGGCGGCATCATGTTCGTCGCCACCATCAACCGCACGCTGAAGGCCCTGGGCCTGGCCATCATCGGCGCCGAATATGTGCTGCGCTGGCTGCCCCGCGGCACCCACCAGTTCGGCAAGCTGGTGCGCCCCGAGGAACTGGAAAAGGCGCTTGCAGGTGCTGGCCTGACCGTCATCGACCGCACCGGCGTCACCTACAACCCGCTCGCCGACCGCTGGCAGCGCTCGAAGGACATGGACGTCAACTACATGGTGCTGGCGGAGAAGGCATCCGTCTGAAACTTACGCCTCCTGGCCCCTAGGCCTTCTGGCTTTGCGCCCTGGTGGTGATGAACACGCCGGCGGTGATGATGACGGCACCGCCCCAGGTCAGCAGTTGATAGCGCTCGCCGAGGAAGAGGGTCCCGGCAAACAGCCCGACCGCCGCCGCGACATAGCCGATCTGGCTGAGATAGACCGGGCCGCCGACCGCTTGCAGGCGGAAGAAGAAGGCGAACATCGCCGAGGCTGATGCCACCTGTGCCGCTGCGACCAGCGGCACCCCGCCGAGCGAGCCGAATGCATTGCCTTCCAGCAGCACCAGAATGCCGGCAAACAGCATCAAGGCTGCTGCCAGATGGCTGCCGACGGCAAGCTCGATCGGGCCGGTGCCTTCGGGCCAGTCGACGGTACGGTAGATGTTGCCGGCGGCGAGGCTGACCGGAATGAGCAGGCCCATCGCCACCCAGAAAAATTCGGCCGGCTGGCCCGCTTCGCCGCGCGTCACCGCCACCATGACTGCGCCGACGAAACCGACGGCGATGCCGACGACGCCCAGCGTGGTCGGGCGCCTGACTCGGAGCAGCATCGAGAACACCAGCGTGACGACCGGCGACAGCGTGAACATGATGCCGCTATAGCCGGCGCCCAGATGCGGAATCGCTGAAAACATCAGCAGATTGGGGATTGCGTAGGAGACGGCCGCGGTGACGAAGAAATAGCGCAGCCTGTGCAGCGTAAGCCGCATGCGCTGCCCGTTGAGCAGCAATGCGCACAAAAGCACGCCGCCGGCGCCAAGCGAGATGACGAAGGCCCAGACCATGGCGGGCACGCCGGCCGTCGTCGCGATCTTGCCGAACGGCAGCGTCAGGCCGAGCAGTCCGCCGGTGACGACCAGAAGGCCAAGCGCCGAGTCCCAGAGAAATTTCATCGCACTATCCCGTCGCCCGTTCGCGGCCCTTGGCCTACACCACAAGCTGAGGTAAGATAATATAAAGATTCTTCACGTCAAGATACATAACGGTGAGAGACATGGATCGCGCGGCAAAAGCGATCGAGCAATGGAAAAAGGAACGGCCGGATCTCGATGTCTCGCCGATGGCCGTGCTTGGACGGTTGAACGAGGCCGCCTCGTTGATCGCACGAGAGCGGCTGGCGCCGCTGTTTGCAAGTTACGGGCTGCAATCCGGAGAATTCGACGTGCTGGCGACGCTGCGTCGTTCCGGGCCGCCCTATGCGCTGACGCCGACGGCTCTGTACGAGGCGACGATGGTGACGTCGGGCGCGATGACCAACCGCCTCGATCGGCTCGAGAAATCCGGCCTGATCAAGCGCGGGCCGCACCCCGACGATCGCCGCGGGATTATTGTGCAGCTGACCGGGAAGGGCCTCGCTCTGATCGATGAGGCGGTGACCGTTCACGTCGCCAACGAGCACCAGATACTTTCTGGGTTAGCACGCCCGGAGCAGACCATGCTGGCACGCCTGCTCGAAAAACTGATCGCGAGCTTGAGCTAACCGAACCGGCCAAGGGCCGGGCCGAGGGGATGGAAAAAACTCAAATCCTGGTCGCAGAGCCTCGTTTGGGCCGGCGAACAGCTCTGATCTTGCCGCTGTTTCCGCCACCGCAGAAAAACTGGTCGCCGCCATCGGATTCGAGCCCCGACACGCCTGTTCCCGGCGGCATATCGAGCTTCTCCAGAACCTTTCCCGTTTCAGGATCGATCCGCCGGACATCGCTCTCCTCGCCCTCCCAAGTCCCATGCCACAGCTCGCCGTCGACCCAGCTGACGCCGGTGACGACGCGGTTGGAAACGATGGTGCGAAGGATTGCCCCTGTCTCGGGATCGACCTGATGAATCTTTCGGCCCCGATGCTGCCCGACCCAGAGCGTTCCTTCGGCCCAGGCGAGCCCGGAATCACCGCCATTGCCAGGCGCCGGGATCGACGCCAGCACCTGGCCATTCTTTGGATCGATCTTCTGGATGCGATCCTCGGCGATTTGATAGAGGTGCTGGCCGTCGAAGGCCGTTCCGGCGTGTGCCGCGACCTCGATCGAGCGCACCACTTTGCCGCTTGCCGGATCGAAGGCGTTCAATCTGTCGCCTGAGGCAAACCAGACATGCTCACCGTCGAAGGTAACGCCGTCTACGTGGTCGACACCCGGAAAGGGTCCGTATTCACGGATGATTTCGGCAGAGGATCGTTCCATAATTCCATCCTAGTAGCCCGGCAGTGGACCGGGGAGTAACAAGATTGTCGGGAAACCCGGCAGCGGCGGGGTCATCCAGCGACGCGCCCGTCCGCGGCCGAACGACTGCACCTTGCCGGCTTGGGCGAGCTGCTCGAGCGCCCGCTGCACGGTACGCGAACTGGCTCCAAGCGCAATCGCCAGGGCCGAACTCGACCAAGACTCGCCGTCAGCGAGGAAGGCGAGCACGGCGGCATGCTCTTCTTCGACGGGCGGCGCCAGCACGACGACCTCACCTGCGCGGCGCGGCGCCAGCGCAAACCCCCGCTTCGTCGCGCTCACATCGGCCAAGCTACGAAGCTCCGCGCGAAGCCGCCCGACTTCGACCCGTAACCGTGCGCGATGTGATTCGTCCGCGTCCTTTCCGCGGAAAGCGAGCGCGATAAGCGTCGATCTTGCCACGTCCCCCGGCCAGGCTTCGGCCAGCGCACGGGCCAGCGCGAACAGCACCGGGCGGGTCGCCAGCGAGACGACCGTATCTGCTACCCGCACGACATTGCGGCATGCATCCACCACGAGCGCCCCCGACGCCAGAAGCGCTTCGACTTCATCGAGCAGGAGGGGCCGTTCCTCACCACGGGCGATAAGGCGTGCCGCCGGCGTATCCAGCACCACCGACGCGCTCTCCACCTCCGCGATCAGCGCGGGAATGCCCGCCGCGGGCGCCGCCCCCCCCCCCCCGCCGGGGGGGGGGCGCGCCGGGCCGGGCCCGCAACGGGGGCGGGGGGTGGCGGCGCCCCCCCCCCCCGGGGGGGCCCCCGCGGGCGGCGGGG
>NZ_JAMYTP010000032.1:0-48370 GCF_040322515.1 Mesorhizobium sp. M0136 | reverse complement strand
AAGGTGGCTGGAGGCGTTTGAATGGATCCATGTTCACCGGATCGCCCGCGTAAAACGGGGCGGCGAGTGCCAGAACGATCAACAGTGTCAGCAGGCCACCGCCGAAGAGGACCAGTGGGTGCCGTTTAACGAACCGGGGAAAACCGTGAAGTCCCAGAGGGGCTGATGGCGCGGATTTGAGTGCTGCGGAGGGGAGCGTCATTTCAGTACCGGATGCGGGGATCGATCAGCGAATAGGCAAGATCGACCGTGAGGTTGATCAAGACGTACAGACCCGAAGTCAGGATGAGAACGCTCTGGATTATGGGATAGTCGCGGGTGTTGATTGCATCGACGACCAGACGACCAGTACCGGGGATGTTGAACACCGTTTCCGTGAGGACAACCCCGCCGATCAGATAGGCAAAGCTTATGCCTATCACGGTCAGGATCGGGACGCCGGCATTCTTCAAGGCATGGTGGAAGAGCATTGCATAGGACGAAGCGCCTTTGGCAGCGGCTGTTCGCATATAGTCTTCCGACAAAACCTCAAGCATGCTCGCCCGCGTAACCCGCGCGATGAACGCGATATAACCGAGACTTAACGCCACGGTGGGCAGGATCAGGTGCTCAAACCAGCGTCCCAGGTCATTGTCGATCGCTACATATCCCTGGACTGGCAACCAGTGTGCCCTGATAGCAAAGAAGTAGATCAGGAAATAGCCGATGACAAATACGGGAACGGAATAACCAACAGCCGAAAAAGCCGCCAGGAGCCGGTCGATGAGGCCGCCGGTGCGCCACCCCGCGAAGATACCGAAAGAGATGCCGACCGTCACTGAAAGGATCATTGTCAGGATCGATAGAGAGAGGGTCGGCTCAAGCCGCTGCAAAATCAGTTCCAGAACTGGGCGACCGGAAAAGATCGAGGTGCCGAAATCGCTCCCGAGCATGTCGCGCATCCAGTGTAAAAATTGAACTGCAAGGGGATGGTTCAAGCCCATGCTTTCTCGAATGCCGGCGACGACCTCCTCCGTGGCCGAATTGCCGGCGATCATCGCCGCCGGGTCGCCGGGCGCCAGCCTCAACAACAGGAAGACGAATATCCCGACCTTCGCCATGACGGCGATGGTCGAAATAGACCTCCGCAAAAGGTAAGCCGCCATTAGGCCGACGTTTTCTGCATATTCCACATGGGAATAAGCTGGGGCATGCCGATAATTCCCGTAAGGGTCTTGCGGCGCGCGATCGGGGTGACATAATTTCCCAATTTCACATCGCCGACGAAGTCCCACCAGATTGCTTGCATCTTAAGCGCCAGTGCCTTGCGCTCTTCGAGCGTTTCGACATCCGCCCATTTGGCCCGCAGCGCCTCATATTCGTCGTTTTTCGGCCAGCCGTACCAAGCCTTGTCGCCGCTCGCGAGCATTCCAGGACTTGTGAGCGGATTGCCAAAGGAATAAGCAAATTGGGTCGAGATAAACATGCTCCAGCCGCCGTTCTCGACGGAGTCCTTTTTCGCCCGGCGCGTGCTAACGCCGCCCCAGTCACTCGGCGCAAGCTCGGCATTGATGCCGATTTTGCGTAATTCCGCCGCTAGAAACTGCGAGGCATTGTCACCCTCGTGCCAATCAGTCGGATCGAGAATGACGACCTTCTCGCCGGCATAACCTGCCTCCTTGAACAGCTGCCTAGCCTTTTCGGGATCGCCGCCTTTCTTGTACCACCCAGTATTTTCGTTGTTAGATACAAGGTTATCATTGCTAAATATCGAAGTAACCGGACGGCCATAGTTCGGCGCCATGATCTTCATGAACGCCTCCTGATCGATCAGGTGAAGGATCGCCTGACGGGCCTTCACGTTGTTGAATGGCGGTTGCAAGCAATTCAAACGGACGTACGCGTCTGATCCCGCCTTGTCCAGGACTTGCAAGTCAAGATTGGAATCGCCCTCGATTAGCGGGTAAAGGTCCACCGCAGGCACCTCCCAGTAGTCAATCTCGGCCGCCTGCAGAGCAGCGAACGCAGTCTGCACATCAGCGATATTATCCCAGACGACGCGATCGACCTTTACAATCTTACCGCCGGCCAGTCCGTCGGACGGTTCACTGCGTGGTACGTACTGTTCATTGCGGTCGTAAGTGTAACTTGAGCCCGGCCTGACAAGAGCTTCATTGAACCTGAACGGACCAGATCCGACATTCGTGGTGACCTGATCAGTCGCGGGGCGACTGGCGTCCTTCTCGCGCATGACAAACAGGCACGGCGGCGTCACATCCGCCAAGAGATCTATCAAAAGCCCCAGCGGCTCTTTGAGCGCGATCGTGAAAGTCTTGTCGTCCTTCTTGGAGATGTCGCTGGCGCGTCCCATTATCAATTGCCCACCAGGTGCGACTTGGCCCCAGCGACGGATGGAGGCGACACAGTCCGCCGCGGTGACAGGGGTGCCATCGTGCCAACCGAGACCATCCCGCAGTTCGAATGTATACGTCTTCTTGTCGTCGGAAACGCCCCACCGGCCGACCATTTGCGGCTGAGACATAAACTTGGAGTCGAGCGTGAACAGCGTGTCGTAAATTGCCAAGCCGTGATCGGCGGTGATGTTCGTCGTCGTCCAGATCGGATCGAAGACGCGTAGGTCGATTCCTTTTACCATCCGCATAGTTCGCGCAGCTGCAGCCGCTGCCTCTGTCTGCGCCCGCAGGACAGAGGGGACTGACATCGCCGCTCCAGCGGCCAGGCCCACCTTCAATAGGTTCCTTCGAGAGATTGTCATGCTTCAGTTCCCCTTTTTTATTTGTGGCGCAAACGATCCGCGCCTTTGTGAAGCAGTTTTCTGCAATTTGATGTTGTCGGTGGGATCCTCGTCGAGCACTTGCCGTAACGTTGAACTCCGGCCCTGGGCGCGGGACGGCGTCACATTAGCTTCAACGATGGAACGTTTAGGCAGCAGGCGGCGGGCATGCAATTGAAATAAAGTAAAGCCTCAGGCGACTTTTTTGCGCAGTCCCAGATACGATGGTTGATGAGGGCCCCTAACATAAAAAGGACTCAGATATACGGTAGGATAAGCAAAATGGTGAACAGGATAGGCCGGAAGCCGCGGTTTTTTGAGAACCCCGAATGGTTCCAGGCCGCGTCATCGACGCCGATACCGACAAACCAGCGGAACAAAAGGTCGTAATCCAGCCGGTCCATCAAAAGCCGCTCCGATCGGATAGAGTAGAACGCCTGCAGCAGCACCGCTCGCAGCAGCTTTTCCGGCGGGATCGAAGGCCGCCCCATCGGCGAATACAGCGGGGCAAGTCCCGCTCCAATGCCGCCAGCGTCTCGATCACAATCGCCCGAATACGCCGCAACGGATGATCGCGCGCACCCGAGCCTCGAGATCAACATAACTGAACAGTTCGCCAGACCGTTCTTCTCCACCGCGCATGCCTCGTTCTCCGAATCTCTACGGAGAGACTGAATCACGCTCACAGCTCCGCTGTGAGCCACTTTTTCAACAGCCTGCTAGCCTATGTCGCCGTCTGTCAGGTCCAGTTTGAACTCTTACAGGTCAGACTAGCGTCCCTTGAACATCGCAACAGATCCTTCAAATAACTTTACAGAATCTTTGCGAGCGCAGATCGCTGACAATGATACGTTCACCGCAAGGTCTAAGGTGAGGCACGGCCGAAAAAGCCGGCCAATCTACGCACAGGCCGCCACACTGCACGCAACGTTGAGATAACAGCAATGGCAACGAGAGCGCTCATCCTGCTTGAAGGCACTACGCAAAAGGCTTGTCTGCCGTACGTCCTCGCGGCCCAGAGTCTTGGTCTGCACCCAATAACCCTGTCGGCCGACCCAGTTGAGTACGACAATCTTGCGGCGGCAGGGGTTGAGGCAATCCGTGTCGATACAAACAATCTCGATGCGCTGATCCGCGAATGTTCCCGGCTAGGTGCGATTTATGACATTGCTGGCATTACGAGCGCCAGGGAGGCGGTTTATGCGACAGCTGGCAAGCTCTGCCGGCATTTCGATCTGCCGGGACCGAATCCCGCATCCATTGAACGATGCTGCGAAAAATTCACTCAACGTCAGCTCCTCGCCGAGGCCGGCGTTCCAGTACCAGCCTATCGCGTGGCAGCAAATGCGAGCGAGGTAGCAACCTCTGCCGCGGAGATCGGCCTACCGGTAATTCTGAAGCCAGCCGTCGGCAACGGCAGCTACGGCGTCAGATTGTGCCGCGACGTCGACGAGTTAGCCGAACACACGACCTATCTGTTGGGCGGCAAGCATATATGGCGGTCTTCACCTAGGATACTGGTCGAAGAATTCGCACAAGGCCCACACTTCTGTGCAAACATAATGGGAAATGAGGTCATTGCGATTGCCGCCGCTGAGTTTGGCCCCCCACCGCATTTCGTCTTTCATGAATACACCTTTCCCGCCCCGCTGATTGATGACGAGTATAAACATATCGCCGATGTTTCGCTGAGCTGCTTGCGAGCTCTCGATCTTGGCTGGGGGCCAACGAACATTGAATTCCGGTGGACAAAGCGTGGCCCAGTCGTCATTGAAGTCAATCCGCGTATGGCGAGCGGGGATCCTAAACTGATTCAGCTGGCTTACGGTGTCGATCTCATCACCGAGCACCTCAAGCTTGTCATCGGAGAGAAATGGGATTTGCGCAAAAAGCATTCGCAGACTGTGGCCTCGCGGTCCCTACTTCCTGATCGCGATGGCATCCTGGACTGGATCGACGGCAGTACCCGGGCGGCTGCCGTACCAGGTGTCGTCGAGGCCAAATTTATTGTCCAACCCAAGACCCCGATCCTCAGGAAAGGCGATTACCGAGACAGGATCGGCTATGTTATCGCCACCTCATCCGACCTCGCTCAGACGAAGGCCATACTTCAGCGTGCCGTCGACTCAATCGATTGGTCGATCACGCCATTTCCGACCGCTGCCGAATAATCTGCAGGCCGCACCAGCAAAGATGGTAAGAGGTGATCGTCGACGGACATAGAAGACGTAAGCATGCGGTAAAGCTTTCGCCGCGACGGTGACGGTCAAGGGTGGCTGCAGCCAACGCCATGCGACTTTGTCATTGACGCTCACGAACACTGGCGGCAGGGCTTTGCCGGGTCAGCCGTGTCCGGCGGGGCCAAACGCTGACGGCAGATACCCTATAGATGAGCTCGCCGGAGCCAGGCGCGGAGGTCGCGCGGCAGACTTGTATCCGGCAGACCGCGAGCGGACCTGAACCTGATGCAGCATGCGCATCCGTGGCGGAGCTCGCCGGCCCCATTTGTCCGGCGGTGCGACGGCCATGTGCTAGCTTCGGGTTGCCGCCACCTCCGGAATAAGAGAACGGCGCCCTTTTGAGTGCTTTGATACCTCGGTCAGCTTGATCGCATATGAAAATGCCT
Organism: Mesorhizobium sp. M0136; assembly: GCF_040322515.1. Taxonomy (NCBI): domain Bacteria; kingdom Pseudomonadati; phylum Pseudomonadota; class Alphaproteobacteria; order Hyphomicrobiales; family Phyllobacteriaceae; genus Mesorhizobium; species Mesorhizobium sp. M0136. The sequence goes on along the minus strand of NZ_JAMYTP010000032.1, from coordinate 42,971 downwards.
GGGCTCACGGTCCCTTATTTCACCCAATGGGAAACGCCGGCAATGACATTGCCAGTGCTGGTGGACGGACCACCGGCACTGCAGCATGACCCTCTGTGGCGCAATTCCGGTGCGAAGACGATTGAGGAATATGTGCGCGGGGCTGGCAACCTTTGCGGCATGGCCTGCCTGAAGATGATCCTTGCGGCGCGCGGCGAGCTACACCCAACACTCAGCCTCGCGCGCGCCTGCACGACCTATGGCAGCTACGTCGTCAACGAGCTTGATGCCTCGATCAAGGGGCTTATCTATGCACCCTTCGTCACGTTCATCACCGAGCGTTTCGGGTTGGAAGCAGAAGTGATGACGAATGTCGAAACTGTCGCCATTCCCGAGTTTCTCTCAAGGCGGCAGTTTTTCATGGCCTCTGTGCATCACTCTATTCGCTGGCCAGAGCAAGAGCCGGCATCCAAAGGTGGGCATCTGGTGCTGGTGACGGCCGCCTCTTCCGAGGCCATCCGCTTCCACAACCCATCTGGTCATGACGAGGCGAGTCAGGCCAGCGTGACGCTGTCGCTCGTCAGCTTCGAGCGCTTTTTTGCAAACCGCGGCGTTGCCATCGGCTTCTGATCTTCAACGCAAAGCCCTTCGCAAGGCGCGACCTGCTTTCGCAATATTCAGACTAACTGTGGCAAATTTCTCCATGGATGGCTCTCCCTCATTTGACTTGTGACAGCCACACTATGGCACCTCGATGCTGGGAGCCGAGGCCGCCACTCCATCAGGTCAGGTCGCCGCTTACCCACGGAGGATCCTGTCAGCTATTCCTGGGAAGATGCTCGACAACCGACAACGGTCGGGTGTGTTGAGTCAGCGACACGATGGTGTTGGGCCGGTTTCCTACTGCACTCTTATTAATGCATTGAATAACACTCAAAAAATTCTCTCTGAGCTCTTCTGCGCAGTTGGCACGACTTTTGCGACTTTTGTTGTGAGGCGGCGGGGGCTGCCGACCGACACTCATATCGCAGGTAACCGCGATTGATGGAACGAAGGAAGGAAGCAACATGTCAGGGCAGCACCGCCATCTCTTAAGCTGAGAAGCGCTCTTTCAGGCCGTCCTGGCCAGCCCTAATCCATTGAAGGACGGCGCCCGGCTCCGGGCCGAGATGTTCAACAAGGCACTTGGACATGTCGCGCAGACGAGTACTCAGTACGAGCTCGCATTCAAGGAGGATGACAATATGGATGACAATAAGCATGACGCCGCACTGCTTTCTGACGCACGAGAAGTTCTGTCCAATACGCGTCTCATTCTTCTTGCAGGAGGCTCATCAACCGAGCGCGGAAGTTCACTTACAACTAGAGATGCACTATTGCCCTATCTTCAAAAACTTTGCCGTTCGATTGAAGTTGTGGACTCGAACGATGTAGACCATCTGCTCCGCGCCGTTCGCCAATGCGACTTCGTACTAAATGTTGTCTATGGCGCAGGAGGCGAAGACGGTACGATGCAGGGGTTCCTTGACATCCTACGCGTTCCTTACTCCGGGCCATCAACACTGCCCTCCGCAATCGGAATGAACAAAGAGATCTTTGTCTCGTTGCTTCGTGATTCGGGGTATCCAGTCCCACACGGCTGCTTAGTTACAACCCTGGGAGATCCTCGGTCCTGGCCGCGCGAACTCCAGCAATCGCGGATACTGGTCCTCAAACCGATTGACGAGGGGGACAGTCTTGGAATCAAGATGCTGGATGGCCAGGCTGCAGCCGCGGAGGCAATTGCCAGAATCGAACCTACTGACCGCTCCAGATGGCGCCTTGAAGAATTCATAGAAGGGCCATTCGGTACCGTCGGCATCTTTCAAGGTGGCCCAGAGCTTATCATTGGCGATGCTGTACTATTCGACCTTCCAGACGGCTGGCGCTTCTACGATGACCGGCTGAAGCTGAAATTGGTCGATGAGCATGCCACACCGAGGATACTCCGTAGACCGGCGGCAGAACGTATCCGCAATGATGCCCTCAGGCTTTATAGGCAATTGAACTGCAAAGGGCTTGTGCGCTTCGACTTTATTTATAACGACGGCGCCCCCGTCTATCTCGAGGCTAACACCATCCCAGGACTGTACCCTGGCAGCAATGCGGCACTCTCCTTCCAATCGCGGTTCTCGTTCGAAGATCTCCTCACACTGAGCACTGCTTCGCAAATTCCTGGGCAGCTAAAATGAGACCAATGTTCAAGGGATATCCAGCACACTGCAGCAGCGCACGCCAGCTAATAGCCGAAAAAGGCCGACAAGGGGGTCCACTTCAGTCTCATCGCGGAAAACGCAGGTTTCATCGTTCTTTGACTTTGGCGCGGACGATCACATTCGTCCGTCCACGCTCAAAGATGCTTATTCATGCAGGGTTGTCGACAACTAACCCGGGTAGCAATCATCGGCAGCATATTTGCCGCTTCGATCTCCCCCGGTTTTACAATGCCACTTCTGGCGCTATCGCTCGATGCACTGGGACGGACATCCTCTTGATTGAGCTCGACGTGATGGCGCCGGCGTTCGGAATCGTCCTGCTGACCTGTTTTGAAATCACTATGTTCATTTATCGATAATCATCGATAAACGTTCCTGAAAATCGTGATCTTTAAGGAGGATATTGTTGTGACAACTTCTAATTATGTCCACAACTCCTTGGACATTCCTCTGTCGAACTCACCTTTCTTCTCCCGAGTTTCCAGATCTCTCCTTGACTTAATCCCCTCAAACCTGTTCTTCACTGTCGAGAACATTGTCCGAGCACCCGTGTTTGTAAAATGCGAAGGTCTAAATGCAGCGGGTTCCGTCAAAGCGAAGGCCGCCACACGAATCATCGATGACCTTGAGCGCGCAGGAACTCTCACTTCGGGAGGCACACTCGTAGAGTCATCCTCCGGAAATCTTGGAATTGCACTTAGCATGATCGCCGCAGCACGCGGATATCGCTTTATCTGTGTCACTGACGCAAATGCGGCTTCTAGTAGTATTAAGATCATGCGTGCTCTGGGAGCCGAGGTGATAGTTGTCACAACTAAGGATGCGAACGGGGGATATCTCGGCGCTCGTATCGAACTGATCAAGACCATATGTGCCGGAGATCCGTCAAAAGTCTGGGTTAACCAGTATGCGAACGACAGCAACTGGAAGGCGCATTATGACACAACCGGCCCAGAAATCTTGAGCCGTTTCCCAAAAGTCGATTGGCTGGTGATTGGTGCCGGGACAACCGGAACGCTGATGGGATGTGCTCGGTACTTCCATCGTAACTCGCCCCTTACCAGGATCGTTGCCGTCGATGCGAAAGGCTCCGTAACCTTCGGAACACTCCCGGCTCGCCGGCTTATACCAGGGCTTGGTACTAGCCGCTGTCCGGAGATCACTGACCCTACCCTTCTCAACGAAGTCATCCACGTAGATGAAACCGAGACAATATCCATGTGCCGTGCGCTTGCGCGGCAAGGAGTCCTTGTCGGCGGCTCCACTGGCACGGTCCTCGCAGGAATTGCTCAGATCGGAGACCGAATAGCTAAGACCAACACGGTCGTTACGATCTCACCGGATCTCGGATCAAAGTATCTCGATACGATCTTTGACGACCAATGGGTTGAGCAAAACTTCCCCGGGCTCAAGCCCTCTAAACACCTTGCAGGCCTAAGGAAATGATCATGAGCTATTATCAAGCAGGATCGGTGCCATGCTTTCGCGTCGTCTCCGGGCGAAGCGCATACGAGACAATCCACGAATCTATAGACACTGTTATAGAGACGGTCAAAGCTGCCTACCGGGCACACGAACAGAAGAATACAGTCAATCCAGACAGTTTCTTCTTATGCTTCCCGAACAGAGAACAGGACCGCATTATAGCCCTTCCTGCACACATCGAAGAGCCCGGACGATCCATAACCGGTATCAAGTGGATTGCGAGCTTCCCCGATAACCTGTCGCGGGGCATACCACGTGCATCGGCTACGCTAATTCTCAACGACCCAGCCACGGGCTATCCGCTGGCGTGCCTTGAGGCGAGTGTGATCAGCGCAGCGCGTACTGCGGCGTCAGCGGTGCTCGGAGCTCTTTGGCTAAACGGTCACAGCCGTTTTGCTCCCCGCCTCGGTATAGTCGGTACAGGCTTCATCGCCCGCTATATTGTGGAATTCTTCTTGCGCACCGGGTGGCACTTCGAAGAATTGCACTTGCACGACATGGATGCGGATTCGGCAGAGGCGTTTGCCCTCCGGTTCGGACAAACAGTCGGATGCGTAAAAAAACACGATTCGGCAACAGAGTTAGCTCGAACCGCCAATCTTATTGTTTTTACGACTACTGCGTCGAGCCCGTACATAACAGATCCAGCCTCGCTCTCTCATAACCCACTTGTGCTTCATGTGTCGCTTCGCGACCTCTCTCCCGAAGTTGTTCTTTCGGCGCACAATGTGGTCGACGATGTTGATCATTGCCTCAAGGCGAACACGTCGCTCCACTTGGCCCATCAACAGACCGGGCGCCGAGACTTCGTGGGATGGACACTGCCCGCAATTCTTTGTGGCGCTCCCATTCCCGATAGATCGCGGCCGGTAATCTTTTCCCCCTTTGGAATGGGAATTCTCGACCTCGCTGTTGGATTGCATGTGCTCGACGCGACAGTGCGCAATGGAGCGGCTACTGAACTCCCTGATTTCTTCTATGATCTTACCCGAGTATGAGGCGACGGCCATGGGTATGAAGCCTAAGGTTGACTCCATGATCCAGACCTCTGAGCATCCAAAGCCGATCCTCAATGCGAATTTAACGCGGGCTTTGCCCCTGGCCGCTAGCACGCAGCTCTTAGCCGTATGTTCAACGTGTGGTGCCTCGTATCCAGCAGAGCCCGATACGTCCGTCTGCTCCTGCACAAGACAATCAAATCTCCTGATCCGGTACAGTACTGGCGCGGCAACCAAGGCGGCTCTACTTGCTTCAACGGGCTCGACTGGCAAACCGTCCCTTTGGAGATATTCGCCATTGCTGCCGGCGCATCCTCGCTATGCAAGCCGCCTTGATGTCGGATGGACTCCATTAATCGAGGCCGGGAGTATTGGCCGCGTCCGCCTTCTGCTTAAGGATGAGACTCGCAATCCAAGTGGATCGCTCAAGGATCGGGCCAGCGAGGTTGTACTTGCTCTAGCCGCACAAAACAACATCAGGAATGTGATTGTGGCATCTACGGGCAATGCTGGGGCATCCCTGGCCTGTCTCGGCGCAGCTATGGGAATTTCTGTAACAATCATTGTGCCTGAGAACGTCCCAGGCGCTAAACTCGCCCAAAGCGTAGCTTATGGTGCGCGAGTTTACAGGGTCGAAGGCACCTACGACGACGCCTTCAACCTAGCAAACGAGGTCAGCCGACATCGGGACGTGCTCAATCGTAACACGGGACGGAACCCTTACACTCGCGAAGGCAAAAAGACGTGTGCGTTCGAGATCACTGAGCAACTCGGATGGCAAGCTCCGGACTGGGTTGTCGTTCCTACCGGGGACGGCAACATTCTGTCTGGAATGGCGAAAGGGTTCGAGGAGCTATTCAAAATCGGAATGATCACTTCCCTGCCCCGGCTCATTGCGGCGCAAGCGAAGAGTTCTAACGCGATTGCTCGCCGCTACAGGGGAGATCACTTTGCTGTCGCACAACCCCGGAGTCTGGCCGATAGTATCAGCGTGGGCGAGCCGAGAGACGCAGACCTCGCAGTTCGGGCTTTATACACCTCTCGCGGATCCGCCATCGAGCTGACTGACACTGAGATCATCGACGCCGTCCACAGTCTCGCCCGCCAGCACGGCTGTTTTGTCGAGCCCTCGGCAGCGGCAGCGTATGCGGCTACTGAGCGTCTGGTAAGCTTCGGCATGACGCAACCTGGTCAAACCGTAGTCACTATTTTAACAGGCACCGGTCTGAAGGACCTCCGGCCAGTGCTTCAATCTCAGAAGTATGCTGACGCGCCACGGGTGAAGCCTGGCGCATGGCAGAAAATCGAGTAGGCGGGGAAAGACTGACGACATCCCACGACTCGACCGATGTAGAAATGATGATCCCGAAGGACGGCCGCTTGACAGTACCTATTTCCATCGAGAAGAATCGTCTGACAGTTACGGGCGGGGTACCACAAAGTAGCGTTCGCGCGCGACAGGAGCAACTTATCCTACCACCATGCCTATATTGCAGATACTGTCTGATCAAGGTGGCATCACCCGTCCGGCGGAAATAATAGTGACACCGGAAGATCTATTAGTTGTGGATTGGCGGGCCTGCCCTTTCCCCAATGACGACAATCCATCACACACCCTCATGACTAATGCCTGCGTGTTCTTTTGATCTCGCCGATCTCAGGGATGCTAGATACCAAGCTGACAAGTTCCCCCAACCGCAGGCAGATAGGACAACCCCGTCAGGAACACCAACAACCACAGTGAGACTATCCACAATCTTCCTCATCAAACGGCATATGTAACATGCAGGTGTTTATCGATACAACGACCTCGCCAACTGCTAGCGATCACCAAGTAGTCCTAGACGGCCTCAGATCCTTCAATAAGACACGCGGAGTAGGCACTTCGGAGCCTATTAGCGTACTCGCCAGAAATCGGTCCGGCGACGTTGTCGGAGGTCTTATCGGTCGCATTTTTGCGTCTTGGCTTCACATTGAGCTTTTATGGCTGCCGGAGCATCTTCGGGGCGCTGGCATTGGTGTACTGATCCTCTCTCGCGCTGAACATGAAGCCCAGCAGCGTGGATGCATTGGTGCTTATCTCGACACCTTCAGCTTTCAAGCTCCGGCATTCTATGAGCGCTCGGGGTACACGATCTTTGGCACCATCGGGGACCAGCCCCCAAGCTTCGAACACTACTTTTTGCTGAAGAGGTTTAATCATTAGACTAGTGCTCGCCCATAAACGGTAAGCTGCTGAAATTACTGGAGGGATCGCCAAATTTCCGCAGGAAAGGCCCGACGGTTTCAGGTACACTTTAGATCATTCCACTGATTCTAAGGGAAATCCGCAACCGCCGGAGCCGACAATGCGCCAAGAACGCACCGTCCAATCTAGTGTATTCGAGCTTTTCGCCGAACACGAGATCGGCCGTGAGCTGAAAGCCATATCGCAGTGGCTGGACGAACATCGCGAGCTGCTCGGGCTGGTGACGCGGGAGCTGCGCCGGCATGGGGTCAGGGAACCGGTCGCGCCGGCCTGCCGACGGAGGCAGTGCTTCGCTGCGCGCTACTCAGTATCCCCACGGTGACGGCCGCCTTGCCGAGGTAGGCTGAAGGCTGCAAGTCCTAGTGCAAGCACTAGGAGTAGCCCTGTGACGAAGCATCAGATTGAAGTGATCACGTCGGTCGAGCGGCGCCGGCGCTGGTCTCGGGAGGAGGAGGAGCGGCTGGTCGCGGCGACGTTCGAGCCTGGGGCCAGTGTTTCGGAGATCGCGCGATCGGCGAGCCTTCATGTGAGCCAGCTTTCCGGTGGCGCAAGGAGCTCTGACAGATCTCCGCGCCGTCCGTGCCGCAGCTTGTTCCCGTGGAGGTCGTCGAGGCGCAGCCACCGCCAAATCTCCCGACCGCGCAAGAAGAGCAGCACGGTGACAATCGAGCTTGGCGGCGCCCGTCGGCCGCGGATTGAGAGTGACATCGATAGCGAGGCGCTCGGCCGGATCCTGGATGTGCTGGAGCGGCGATGATATCGATCCCGATCGGCGTGAAGGTGTGGCTCGCCACTGGCTATACCGATATGCGCAAGGGCTTCCCCGGCCTCGCATTGATGGTGCAGGAGACCTTGAAGCGCGATCCGCACAGCGGTCACTTGTTTTGCTTCCGCGGGCGTCAGGGATGGCTAATCAAGGTGATCTGGCATGACGGTCAGGGTGCGAAGAAGCTGGAGCCCGGGCGTTTTATTTGGCCCTCTGCGGCTGACGGCACGGTGGTGATCACGCCCGCTCAGCTCGGCTATCTGCTCGAAGGCATCGACTGGCGGATGCCGCAAAAGACCTGGCGTCCGAGCTCGGCGGGATGATCAAAATCGTTGGCATGGAGGAGCGAATATGATTCCATCGCGCCATGACCGATGCGGCCGATCAGCTTCCTGATGATCTTGCCAGTGCGCACGCGATGATCCTCGCGGAGCATGCCGCCCGCCGCGAGGCGCAAGCTCTCGCTGCCCGCGCGCAAGCCGTGAACTCGCACTCGGATGCGCTGATCGCGCGACTGCGACTGGAGATCGAGAAGCTGAAGCGCGACATCCATGGCAGTCGCTCGGAACGCAAAGCCAGGCTTCTTAACCAGATGGAGTTGCAGCTTGAGGAGCTGGAGGCCGACGCCAGCGAAGACGAACTGGCGGCAGAGAGGCGCGGTCTTCGACCGTCAAAGCCATCTCTGCCTTCATCGCAACCGCTTTCGCTCAGGAGACCGCCGACGCGGCGAGCATGCAATGGCGAGCAGTCGCCGATCAGATCCGGCCAAAGATGCCGCAGTTGGCGACAATCATGAACGCAGGCGAGCCCGACGTTCCTGCCTACATGACCCTCCCCAAAGAGCATCGCGCCACGCTCCACTCGACGGATGACATCGACAAGCCTGATTTCGGCTTTTTCGATTCCTGTTACGTCTCTTTGTTCGACTCAGGTGAGCGTGTTTCTTCGTCCCGGCCCCCACAGGATTTCCCGTGCGAGCGTGTGGAGACGCAGTCAAGGTTGGCCGGTGCGATGGCGGCACGGCCGGCTTGAGGTTTCCAGGCCACGCCTTGACTGCGTCGAGCGCGGCGCCAGTCTGGAGCGGGACCGAGGCGGCGGTCGTGCCGGCACATTCCTTATGCTATATTTGTCCGGCACGGACGACCACGTGGCAAAGAGTGGTGCTAGAGGATGAGAGTGACGCCACGCAGCCGTTATAGTCGTTCCTCCTTTGTGGCGTCCGTGCGCCGCTTCGGCCCGGGTGGCCGCCAATGCCGACCATCAACTCGTAGGCACGCTCGGCATTCTCGGCCGCGGCTTTCTCGCTGTTTCGCGACTCATTCACGTTGTAGGCGTAAGCCGAACCGCGGCGACCTCTGGTTTGCCGCTACCAGCGCAGGGCGAGCCCAGAAGTAGTCCTGCTCCTTTGTCAGCAGATGCCAGATCAACACCGCGAGCTTGCGGGCGACCGCCGCGGCTGCGACCTGATGGCCACGCTTGTTGCGGATGCGTAGGAAGAAGGCCCTGAGCGGTCCGGGCCCCTTCGCCGCCGCCCAGGCGGCCTCGACCGGCATGGCGCGGGCATGGGAACGCCCATGTTTGCTGATCCGGCCATATTGCGCCAAGCCAAGACAGGATTGGCGCACACGCGGATTGAGGCCGAAATAGCTCACTAGCCTCTGCGGCTCGCGGAACCGCCGGATGTCGCCGACGGCGGCGATGATACCACTCGCGACGATGGCATTGACGCCGGTGATCGTCTGAAGCCGCCGGACTTGCACATCATCAACCGCTTCCCGGGCAATGTCGCGATCGAGGTCAGCCAGATCCTCGGCCAGGCGATCGATCTCCCGGATGTGGCGGGCGATAGCGGCCCGCTCGTCGTCGGGAAGCACCTGCCGCTCGAGCCAGGTGCGACCCCGACGGTTGAACAGATCGGCATGCGGGCACTTCGGCACGAGGTGCGCCTGCAGGATGCCATGCACCTCGTTCTTCACTCGCGTGCGATGCCGAACGACCTGGTTGCGCCGCGCGACGAGGCGGCGAAGCCGCTCCGTCCGCTCATCGGGAACCCAGATCTCCATCGAATACATCGGGCTGCCCGCACTTGGCGTGCTCCCGGTGCCCTGTCCCGGATGGTCGCACCATCGCCGAAAATCGCTCATCTCCAGCGGGGTTCGGATGGCACCGTCATGATCATACCGGTTACAAATCCCATCGAGCGTCTAAACGGTGAGATCAAGGCGCACGGACGTCGCCGAATCTTCCCGATGACGACGCCATCAGCCGACTTGTCGAAGCTCTGCTGCTGGGGCAAAAGACGAGTGGCAGCCCAGCGAGCACGCTACATAATCTACATAATACTGTGTGTGTGCCAGCCGTTTTGCAAGGAAGACTTTGAACTTTGAACGCGTGATCAAGAGCGGTCTTGTGTCAGGCCTTGAGTTGCAGCCGTGGAGTGCCGCTGGCCGCTAAGGTGATGCGCGGATCAGGTCCAAATTTAGAAAGCGAGCGTGAGGGTCGGTGCGTCATTCTGGTTTTCCCGACTCCAATCTGATCGATCATTTGCCCATGTGGTTCAGGCTTCCTCACATCCACGGCGGGCCGGCTTCAGGTGTGCTGCTGAATGCTCATGGAGGTACTGTTGCCGGATTCCGCTAGTTCTCTTCTTTTGTCAGCATGGCCCAGATGCCACGCGTCATCTTGTTGGCGAGCGCAATGGCCAGGAGCTGGCACCGCTTCGTCTCCCCGAGGGCGGAAAAGGCAGTCCGAACTCGTCCATCGACTCACGTGTGAGGTGATCTTTTTGCAGCTTCGTGGCGCTGGTCTTTTGCGCTGCCGGTGCTATGGCGCTCCCTGCAGGTAACCGGGACGGAGGTGACAGATATCATGGCATGCGTGGATACCGTCTGCTGCGGCTTTGGTACCTTGATTCCGAAGGTGGATCTGAAGAGCACATTAAATGCGGCCGCCGATCCGAGCGCTGAGTATGGAGCTACCCAGCGCGAAATTCTTAGCCTGGCTGCTTCTGCTAACGCCGCCAGCGAGATCGAACGTTGGCCCGGATATCAGTCCACGCCGCTCGTGCCTTTGCGCGGACTGGCGCGTGCTACGCAAGTCGAAGCGATTCACTACAAAGATGAGGCGAGTCGGTTCGGTCTTGGTAGCTTCAAGGCACTGGGTGGGGCGTATGCAGTCAGCCGGCTACTTTCTCGTGAGATTTGCGCATACACAGGACGAGAAAAAGTCGACATTGATGATCTTCTGTCAGGCAAGTACACCGAAATTACGCATAAAATTACGGTGACTTGCGCGACCGACGGAAATCATGGTCGTTCGGTTGCCTGGGGCGCGCAACGCTTCGGCTGTCAGTGCGTCATTTATGTTCATGCGACCGTCAGTCAAGGCAGGGTAGATGCGATTGCAAAATATGGATCACAGATCGTACGCTCAGCGGGCAATTACGATGATGCTGTGCGGCAGGCCGCAGTTGATGCGGCAAGGTATGGCAGGTTTGTGGTTTCCGATACCTCGTATGAAGGCTATCTCGATGTGCCACGGGACGTGATGCAGGGCTACTCGGTTATGGCGGAAGAAGTCCTTCGCCAATTGCCGTCGGATCAATTGCCCACTCACATCTTCTTGCAAGGAGGTGTTGGAGGATTGGCTGCGGCGGTCTGTGCCCATTTCTGGGAGACCCTTGGTCCAAAGCGACCGCGCGTTATTATTGTGGAGCCTGCGAAGGCGGCTTGTCTCTTCGAAAGCGCCAAAGCGGGCCATCCAGTGGCTGTACATGGGGAGCTAGATACCGTCATGGCCGGTCTAGCTTGCGGCGAAGTATCGCTGTTGGCTTGGGAAATCCTTCGCATCGGTGCACATGCTTTCCTGACTATCGACGATCAGTCTGCGCTCGAGCTTATGACGTTTTTGGCGGAGGGGCGCTCTGGAGACGATCCTCTTGTCGCGGGTGAATCGGCAGTGGGGGGGCTGGCGGGTTTTTTAGGATCCGCGCAAGATTTGGCTCAACGCGCTGCTATGGGTCTTAGCTCGACCAGCCGGATTCTGGTGTTTGGCAGCGAAGGTGCTACGGATCCCGCACTTTATCTACAGATCGTGGGCCAGCCCGCGGAAGCCATAAGGAAGACTGCATAAGCGACTGCGGTCCACCTTGCGTGCCTCTGAATGGATCAGGCACGCCTTTCACGTTGGCTGGGGATGACTCGAGGGATGGCCCTAAATGCCTTGTTATTGACGCATTTCGTCTGCCGTTGGGTCTGCTCCTTCCCCACTGGTTTTCAAAATGGCGAAATATTTTGTTAGTCGCTGCGATTGTCAAATAGTAAATATTGGAGACGGCAATGGAAAATAGCGACGTTGTGTCCCTTGCCCGAGCGCTTGTGCAAACACCCAGTCTGTCCGGCGAAGAGGGCTGCGTAGCATCGCTTGTTGCACAGCGGATGCGAGAATTTGGTTTTGAGGTAAGCATCGACCACAACGGATCGGTTCTCGGCACGGTGGGCCCTGAGAAAAGCGACCTCGCGATACTGTTCGATGGACATTTGGACGTCGTTCCGGTTACGGGGAAATGGACCGTCGACCCGTTTGGAGGCGAAATTCGCGAAGGACGGCTTTATGGGAGAGGGAGCACGGACATGAAGGGCGGCATTGCTGCCGCAATATGTGGTGTTGCCGCCGCGGCCCGGGAAGGCAAGCTGAAGCGTCGTGTCGCAGTGTCCGCGAGCGTGCTGGAGGAGGTTATTGAAGGTCATGCACTTTCTGCAGTACTGGATTCCTGCCGTCCACAGGCCGTAGTTATTTGCGAGCCTTCGAAGCTGCAAATCAAGTCGGGACAAAAAGGCCGACTAGAGATTCTTCTTACCCTACATGGAAAGCCGGCGCACGCGGCGTCTCCCGAATGCGGAATCAACCCACTTTACGCTGCGGCAAAGGCACTTCAGGCGCTACAGGCTTTGCCGCTTCCCCAGGATCGTGATTTTGGCGAAGCGCTTCTGGTTCCTACCGACGTGATCTCCTCCCCTTACCCATCGATCTCCATGATTCCCAGCGCCGCAAAAATCCGCTTCGATCGACGGACGCTACCCGGAGAAAGGAAGGAAGATATCCTGAGCTCTATCGAGGATTGTCTTCACCAAGCTGAAATTCGCGGCTTCGACCTAGCCATAACCGAGGACCCCGTGATGACTTATACGGGTAGGACCGCTATGCCTCCTCGCTGGCTGCCGGCATGGCAGGCTGAAAGCGACAACATGCTTCTTAACAACGCCATCGCTGCAGTTGAGGCTTCAGGTGTTGAGCCGTCAGTGGGCACCTGGTGGTTCTGCACAAATGGGTCGGAGTCGGCGGGTAGACGCAACATCCCTACGATTGGGCTTGGTCCCGGGCGGGAGGAGGAGGCGCATACGATCGATGAATCAATCGAAATTGAGCAACTGACGTTGGCTCGAGATATCTATCGGCATCTCACATTGCTTGCCGCAACGTAACGTGACTGAAAGCGACAGCAATCTCTAGCAGTTCGGCGACAGAGATGGCCTGGGCGAGACCGAGACCGAGACCGGCGTTGTCGGCGGTGTGTAGCGATCCGATCGGCTTCTTGCCTTCGAGGACCGGCCTCAGGCCCCCGTCCTTGTTCGAGAAGTCACCAACCATGGCCTGTTCGTCCGTGTGGCCTCGCCGTCATGGTTCCGGCAATCCGTATCGATCGCATCACCAAGCAAACTTAGCGAGAAAGTTGATCCGACAGCCTGACAAAGGTCGGTGCTTCGCCTCCTTTATGAAATCGGTAGCGGCAGCTTTTTGGTACGGCCACCGTCGATGACGTAGACTTGACCGGTTACAAAGGCGCTCTCTGCCGAGGCAAGCCAGACCGCAAGATTTCCGACATCGGTCGGCTCGCCAAGACGCCCAACCGGATGCATGGCGAGCAGTTCTCTGCGGACGCGGGAACTCTCGGCCATGCCGTCGAGGTAGACCTCACTGAGATCAGAATTGATCCAACCCGGTGCAATAGCATTGCACCGGATTCCTTCGTGCCCATGATCGACCGCGACCGCTGCTGTGAAGCCATGAATGCCCGCTTTCGAGGCGGAGTATGCAGGATGCCCCGGATTGGACGCCAGGCCTTCGATTGAGCCGATGTTGATGATGCCGCCCCCACCCCGCGCCCGAAGGTGCGGCATTGCTGCTTTCGCCAGCAGAAACGGGGCTTTGAGGTTGATGTCCATCATGTGATCCCAGTCCGCCTCAGTCATTTCCTCGACGGTCTTCTCGAACATGATCCCGGCGTTGTTCACCAGGATGTCCAGGCCACCAAAGCCTTCGACAACAGTCTCGACGGCTGATCGAATGTCGACGGAATTCGCGAGATCCGCCTTCACATGGATGGTTCGACCGTCAAGCAACGCGTCAGGCGGCGAATTTCTCTGCACAATGGCAACCTTCGCCCCCTCCTCGACAAAGCGCCGTGTAATACCGGCGCCGATACCACGTCCGCCGCCGGTGATGATTGCAATCTTGCCTGCCAGTCTGTCAGCCATGGATGCCCTCAATAGACAGGTTTTGCGCCGTTCACTTCGACCGCCGTGCCGGCGATGTAGCGGGCGGCGTCGGAACATAGGAAGAATACCACGTCGGCTATGTCTTCCGGCTCAGCGATCCGAGCTAGCGGCACCGTGTTGTTGAGCTCCGCTATGGCTGTGTCCGGATTGAAGCCTACGCCGGGTAAAACCGGTACGCAGCATCGGGGTGTTGACTTCGTTGGGGCACACCGCGTTGACCCCCTATCCCATCACCTGCATGGTCGCGGCCAAGACATTTGGAAACGGCCGATACGGCTGCTTTGCTGGTTTAATACGCCGCGTGCTAGGGTCGGTGACAAACTCCCTAGCAGGATGCGTTCACAATCGCGCCGCCGCTGTGAGCCTTCATGTGTCCGATGGCTTTGCGGCAAGTGTAGAATATCGACGCGAGATTGATGTCGAACGTCCGCTCCCAATCGTCGTCGGTCGTCTCGAGAAATGTTTCCGCGCGTGATTATTCCGGCATTATTGACCAGCACGTCGAACCGACCTGCGGCCTGGACGGAGTACTCGATCAAATCCTCGCAATAGGCCTTGTTCCTGAGGTCGCCGGTCTTGCTCCAGACATTCTGTTCGGTTCGGTTGAGTTCGGCCTCGAGCTTGTCTAGACCAGCCTGATCGGCGTCGCCTGCAACCACACAAAAGCCGTTGGCAACGAACTGTCTGGAGATCGCATGTCCGATACCTCCGGCCGCGCCTGTTATCACCGCTGTCTTCTTCTCAATGTCAGCCATAGTTCAAGACGATCTTATGAGCGGAAAGTTCAGCTCATAATCTCTGAACGGCTGCCGAAGACCAGTGGGGCAGCCCTGCAAAAGTCTCACCCCCTTGTTGAGTTGCTAAGCACAGACATCGCCTTATACATGCTACGCTGCTGCGCGTCGGACATTGGTGGGACAGTGTCGCAGATCGCGAAGCATGGTTCGGACAGTTTTCCTATGTTCTTCGCAAATGGGTTGGGGATCGCAGCCATAGTCAGTCGAAACGTAGGCTATTGCGCCGCCTTGCAAATGGTTTTCCCGATATCTTGCGCATCGCTTGCTCTATTTGTCGCGCGGAGCAATTATCGAAGCGTGGAGCATTGAGATGGTTCGCCGCTATTACGACCTGCCGTCCCTGACCGCTTTGGCTGTTTTCGAGGCGTCTGCCCGGCACCTGTCGTTCAAATTGGCTGCCGCGGAACTGAACGTCACTCCTGGCGCCGTCAGCCGCCAGATCAAAGCCATCGAGGACGAACTGGGGGTTCCACTGTTTACCCGATTGGGAACCGGTGTGGCGCTGACAAGCGCCGGCGAAGACCTTTATGGCGTGTTGGCCAGCGGTTTTTCGCGGGCTGCAGACATCGTCCGAAATGTGAAACGCGGCGATCGTTCCAAGAATGTCACGCTGGCGTGCACGGACGCCTTCGCGTCGACGTGGCTGATCCCGCGCATGCCGGACTTCTGGACACGGTACCAGGATATTGCCGTTGACCACCTTATCTCGGACAATCCTCGCGATTACCTCCGCGCGGAGGTCGAGTTGCGAATCCGCTACGGATTCGGATCGTGGTCGAACGAAAATGCTGAGCTTCTGTTCGACGAGACAATCTATCCCGTTTGCGGACCGGGATTTGCAAGCAGACATCGGGATACGACGGCGGAGTCGCTGGCCGATCTCCCCTTGCTGCATGTTGACTGGGTGGATCCTGACTGGGCTGGCTGGGACGAGGTTTTACGGCGTGCGGGGGTACCGCACGGCTCGACTCGCGGTCGGCGCTTTGGCAAGTTCTTTGTGGCGCTTCAGGCGGCCCAGGCTGACCAAGGCGTTGCCGTCGGCTGGCACCGCCTTGTCAAGGCGCAAATTGACGAAGGGAAGCTCGTCAGACTGACGGATCTTGAGCTCCCGGCCCCTGGCAGCTATTATCTCACTTGGTATGACAATCGCACGCTTTCCCCTGCCGCCCAGAGCCTCCGTAGCTGGATCCGCGAAGCGGCAGCGCAAGAACGAGAAAGCTAGAGCTCTCTGCCGGCGCGCTTCTGCATCGCCCACAGCTTCAGCGGCGCTCCGATCGACATCAGCGGTTCTGGATAAAGCCGAACCGGGGCTGGCTCTTTCAGGGCGTCTGCAACCATTGGCTCGTTGCTGCCAACGGCAAGATCGGCAGCCAGCATCCCGTAGAGGGTGCCTTGCACCGTTCCCAAGCCATTGCAGCATCCAGCTACGAAGACTCTGTCTTCAATTTCGCCGAATGCGGGCGCGGAATTTAGGGAGAGACACAAGTGGCCTCCCCAGCGAAACTCCATCGGTATTTCACCCAGCATTGGGAAGCGCGCCTGGAATGATCGATCGTGCACGACGCCGATCCGACGGATCTGCTTCTCACTGGTGGACATGTCCGGATTATAGGTGAAGGTGTTGCGGACGACGATCCGATCCCGGATCCTGCGGATGGTTGATCCCATCGGATCGGCCGGGATCAAGCCCCAATGCGGCTCACCGCCCAGCGCTGCCTGCTCGCTCTTGGAGAGCGGCCTAGTCATGCTGGCATAGGTGAACACATGCAGCAGGCGTTTCTTGAAGTAACCAAAGCTTTCGAGATGACCGTTGACTGTCAGTATCAACCGCGGCGCTTTGATCTCGCCGTCAGCCGTCTTGGCAGTGTGCAGTTTGCCGGTCCGCAAAGTTGTGACCGGTGAATTCTCGAATAGCTGCACACGCCTCGACAAACCTTCGGCGAGTCCACGAATGAAGCCGGCCGGCTGTGCCATTACCGTTCCCGGCGTAAACATACCGCCGACGAAGAACTCGGTTCCGGTGATTTCCTTCAACTGCGGCCCGTCGAGCCGCTCGAATGGCTCGCCTAGCCCCGTCAGGTGCTTTTCGAATTCGCGCAGGACCGCAACACCGTGATCAGTTGCAGCTCCATGGTACTTGCCGGCTCGAACGAAGTATTTCTGCAACCCGTATTCGTCCGCGGCCGAAGCAGAGAATTCGATCGCGGCCCGGTTCATGCGGATGCGCTTGCGGTCGTGGTCCTGCCTTCCGCCGTAATGCTCACCACCGAGCTCGTGCGGAAGATCGATCATGAAGCCGGAGTTGCGCCCGGCGGCACCCCAGCCGACGCGCTGAGCATCGACCACCACTATGCGCTCGTTCGGCACCAACTGTGAGAGGCGCCGCGCGGCCGCCAAGCCAGCAAACCCAGCTCCTACAATGAGCCAGTCCGCCGTGTGACGGCCGCGCAGCACCTCCGGTGCCTTGGGAGGCGGCAGAATACCGTACCAGCCGGGAATGGATGTGTCCGCAGGCGTGCGGACAGCCTCATAATCGCTCATCGATGCGACTAGGCTAGTCTACCGAACGCGAGACTTTAGGATCGGAGATGTCCGCCCAGATGGTCTTGAGTTCAGTATATTGGTCGTGGGCATGCAGTGACTTGTCTCGTCCCCCGAAGCCCGAAAGCTTGAAGCCGCCGAAGGGAGTCGAGACGTCTCCTTCGCCGTAGCAATTGATGGTCACCGTCCCGGCGCGAATGTCCCTTGCCATGCGATGCGCCTTGCCGAGATTGGCGGTAAAGATCGACGCTGCAAGCCCGTATTGCGTATCGTTGGCGACCCGAAGCGCCTCATCAGCGTTGGCCACTTTGATCACCGACAGCACTGGACCGAAAATCTCTTCTCGCGCAATCGCCATTTCGGGCGTGACATCGTCGAATACGGTCGGCTCGATGAAATAGCCTTTGCCAAGCCTGTGGGCGTTGCCGCCCGTGACGATCCTGGCGCCTTCTGCCCGCCCCTTCTTGATGTAGCCCATGATGCGGTCGAACTGCTCCTTCGAGACGATTGCGCCGAGCCGATTGCCCGGGTCCAAGGGCTCGCCCAAAGGCCATTCCCTGAGCTTATGGAGGACGGTTTCCACCAAGCGGTCCTTGACCTTCTCCTGCACGATCAGGCGGGAATTGGACGAGCAGTTCTCGCCCATGTTCCAGAAAACAGCTTGGGTGACATGCTGTGCAACAACGTCGAGGTTCTCGGCGTCTTCCAGCACGATGCATGGGTTCTTTCCCCCGCATTCGAGCACGATACGCTTGAGATTGGACTTGGCGGAATATTCCAAGAATTTCCGGCCGACGTCAGTTGACCCGGTGAAGGCAACCATGTCGATATCGGGATGCACGCCGAGTGCCTTGCCGGCCACTTCGCCCGGACCGGTGACGATTTGCAGGACGCCTGACGGCAGCCCGGCCTCATGCGCCAGTTCGGCGATCCGCAACGTCGACATGTTGGTCTGCTCGGCCGGCTTGACGATGACGGAGTTGCCCGTCGCAAGTGCCGGACCGATCTTCCAGGCCAGCATGAGGATCGGGAAATTCCAGGGCAGAACGCAGGCGACCACGCCCAGCGGCTGGCGCACGATCATCGACACGACATCGTCGCCCGAAGGTGACGTCTGGCCGTAGAGCTTATCGGTGGCTTCCGCATGCCATTCCAGGCAATGCAGAGCCTCGGGGATGTCTATGGTTTCGACGTCGTAGATCGGCTTGCCGCTTTCGAGCGTCTCAAGCACTGCAAGCTCATGGGCGTTTCGCTTCATCAGTTTCACGAGCCGCCGCAGAACGCGCTTGCGCTCGCTCGGATGCGCACGCGACCAGGCGCCCGATTCAAACGCCAGTCGCGCCTTCTCGACAGCGAGATCGACATCGGCCTGGCCGCAGGAAGCGATCCTGGCGATGACCTGCCCTGTCGCGGGATTAATGGTCTCGAAAGTATCCCCAGATTGTGCAGCCTGCGCCTTGCCGTCAATTACTGCGCTGGTCGGCAGTGGCAGGCTGTCGGCCAGGTTCTGGTACTCATCACGCGTTAATAGCGATGACATTCTCGGAAGCCCTCTTCTGGGATTTTGCAGTGATTGACGCGATGACTGCCTTAAGGGTGCGGATCGTCGACTCGAGTTCCCGCTTCTGTTCGTCGCCGAGTGCCCGCATCGGCAGGCGCACGGGCCCAGCCGGCAATCCAGCCAATTCGCACCCGAACTTGATGCTCTGGACGAATTTGCCGCCCTGTTCGAGAAGCCTCATCAGAGGCAGAAGCGCCGACATGATCTGCCGGCCCTTGGTGAAGTCCTTCTCGATCACGCAGGCTTCGTAGAGCGCGAGGTGCTCTGCCGGCAGGCAGTTGCCGGCGCCGCACACCCACCCTTTTGCGCCCCAGGCGAAGAATTCGAGGGCCTGATCATCCATGCCGCAAAACAGATCGATGTGGGGATAGTCACGAGCCAAAGCGTGCAGCTGATTCATGCTGCCGCTGGATTCCTTGATGGCGCAGAAATTGGAGCTGCGACCGACCCGGTCCAGGAACTCGAGGTCCATCATCGTGCCTGTGCGTCCGGGATAGTTGTAGAGCATCACCGGTAGGTTGGCTGCCTTGTCGATCGCAAGCGCATGATTGCCAAGTTCGAGCTGCGTTGGAACAGCGTAGTACGGCGAGCCGATCAGGATCCCGTCGTACTTCAGGTCCTTTGCAACTAGCGCATATTCGATGCAATCCTCGGTACGAATGGCGCCGACGCCGGCGATCAGGGGCATCTTCCCCTTCACCACGCTCCTGGCAAGCTTAAGCAAGCTGACGCGCTCGTCGCGCGACTCAGCGTAGTACTCGCCTGTCGTGCCACCGACAATGATACCGTGGACGCCAGCTGCGACCAGGTGCTCGACCATGACGCAGAAGCCGTCACGGTCGATCGATCCGTCCGCATGAAAGGGCGTTGTGACGGGCGGAATAACGCCTTTGAACGACATCTGCCTGTCTCCAATTCGGGCTACAGGTCAGTGTTATATGCAAGCTGAGGAGCGGGAGCAGTCGAAATAAAGTCACTAGGCACGCAACTTTTTTGCGGTTCGGGCTATGATCGAGCATACCTAGGTGAATCGGCGTATCGCCGCGCCGCCTGACACGAGCAAGTCGCGCATCTGACGGCTAATAGTCGTTGCTATCCCTTACCTAATCGGGGGTTATGAGGGTGCTTAAAGCTAGGGTTTCTGGCTGATATCTGGTCAGGAGCACTTCGTATCATTCGGATTGCCTAACGCCGCGGCCGAAGTACGGACCGGAGCCCGTTGAAGCTCCAGTCCCATGCCGCGGCGAAGCGCGAGCTCATAACATTTCATTGAGGTACCGACCAATTCGATGGGGTACCGACTCCGCGAGCGCTTAGCCGTTCGTCGACTACGGCGAACGGTGAAAGCCACAATTCCGCATGTCGTCACGTGCTCTCAGCCTTGGGAGAGGGTCAACGGCGGGGAAAATAAGGAACGGATTGCTCGGATTTGCGATTGGGCCCCGTCGGCCGCCCGATCGAAAGTGTGATCTGAGGTGGAAACTCTCCTGCGTGCAGGAGGAGGACCCTTTTGTCCAGTTCCTTGTCTACTTCCGTGAGACGATGATTGAGGCGAAGGTAGTCGGTCCAGGTCGGCGTGCGGAACGTTTCTGTCCACTGCATAGGATTCTGAAGGTTGCGCTGGAGCGTCCAGTTCCGAGCACCGACGCGGCTGTGTACATGACGCCGCTGCCGCATGAGGTCGAGGAAGGCCTCGACATTTCTCTCGGCTATCAGATATTCGATCTTGACCACGATCGGGCCGCTTCTCGGCTTCAAACTGAGAGCGACAGCTGGGGCGTCGAATTCCTCCAAAGGATCGGGCTCGGACTCGCGGCGCTCGCGAAGAGGAAACAGAACGCCGGCTGCAGCAACGAGCAGCAGGGCCGCAGCGGAACCCTCTAGCGCCCAGGTCAGCGAATGGTTCTGGGAAACGGTGCCCCACACCCAGCTGCCGGCCGCTATGCCGCCGTCTATCAATGCATAGTAGATGGAGATCGTGCGCCCCACGACCCAGCGCGGGCTTGCCAGCTGCACGCTCACGCCAACCCCGGACCAGGCAGTGACCCAGCCTGCGCCGCCCAAAGCAAGTGCAATTGCCGCCACGCCGATCGAAGAGGTAAGCGCCAGGGAGAGGGAGCACGCCGCGCAGGCGACGCAGGAGAGCCTCATCAGCTGTTCCTGCGACAAGCTCCGTCTGAACAGGCTGTTGGAGAGGCCGGCGAAGACCGCGCCTGTTCCGAAACCTGCCATAAGCGTGCCATAGGCGAGCGGGCCTCCTCCCAGCTGGTCGCGGACGACCAGGGGCAGCAGCGCGAGTATGGCGATGCTCGCAAGGCCAAAGAGGGTTCCGCGTGCGATCGCCGCCTTGATTTCCGATGACATCGCCGTGAAGCGCAGCCCGTCATAGATCGCCGTCCTCATGGATTCACGCGGGAGCGGTGAGGAGCGAACCTTCCACTTGCAGCGCCATATGGTGGCCAAGGGTACCAAATAGGTGAGGGTGGTCACGGTAAAAGCGGCCAAAAGCCCGAAGGAGGCAACCACGATGCCGCCGAGCGCCGGGCCCACGGTCCGTACGGTGTTGAAGCCAACGGAAAGCAGGGTAACGGCAGCGGGAACATCGCGCCGGTCCACCATATCGCCAACCGACGCCTGCCAGGCGGGATCGTTGAGAGCGCCGCCGCATGCGATTAAAAAGCTGAAGCCGAGAATCATCCATGGGTCGAGAAAGCCCAGCGCTACAACAGCGGTCAGCATCGCAGACGCCGCCGCCATAAGGCACCAGCCGGCGAACATGACCCTGCGACGGCTGAAATTGTCGGCAATGGCCCCGAGGAAGACAGATAGAATAAACGCAGGTAGCGTGGATGAAGCCTGCACCAGCGCAACCATCAGATCGGACGTCGAGATCGTTGCCATCAGCCAGCTGATGGCAACAGTCTGCATCAGCCAACCAAGACTTGAGAACTGCGTGGCGAGCCAGATGGAACGAAAGGTTCGATTCTTGAGCGGCGCAAACGTCGCTGGCGAAATTACATCCGCATCTGCGCCAGCCACTTCGCCCATCTCTGTGCCTTTGCCTTTCGTCTACCGGTCCGGTTGCCCTTTGCGTGCCGTCGAGCGGGATCAGCATGGTGACCGGGCAAGCTTTTCGAAGGCTCGGGCAAATTGGCGAGCGCCACTGGCATTTCCACCCGATCGGCCACCTCCCCGCACATACGCGAGCGTATCCGACGGCCGTTCACGTATCTACCAATGCACCTCGGGGAGCCACTCGAACTAAAGTCAATCGGCAGGCTATTTTTTTGCATCTCTGCAAGGCTTCGATACGTGCTAATCGTCCCTGACCCTTTGATCGTGCGTTGCTAATCGGCAAGTCCAAAAAGCTGGCGACTAAAAGGGCCGCAGCCAAGTAATTTGCCTATGGGCAGAGGAACAAAATATGAGCGTCACAAACCGCGAACTTGAGAGCAGGCGCATAGCGGCGGTTCCCAGTGGTGTAGCCTGCGCGTTCCCAATTTTCGCTGATAGAGCTCTTAACGCAGAGCTTTGGGACGTTGACGGACGACGTTACATCGACTTCGTGGGTGGAATGGGTGCCCTCGCTGTTGGTCATTCGCATCCTGGAATCGTAGCAGCGGTTCGCGATCAGTTGAATCGCTTCACTCACACCTTTTTTGGAACTGCCCCTTATGAAGGCTATGTTGCCTTGGCCGAGCGACTAAATGCTCTTGCACCGATGGCTCCAGCCAAGACCCTGCTCGTTACGACCGGCGCGGAAGCAGTCGAGAACGCAGTTAAGATCGCTCGTTACCATACGGGCCGCCGGGGAATTATTGTCTTTAGCGGAAGCTTTCATGGCCGAACGCTCCTGACACTAGGAATGACAGCTCAGGTAAACCCTTACAAAGTGGGTTTTGGCCCATTTCCAGGAGACATTTATCGTGTTCCGTTCCCATACGCTTATCGCGGAATCAGCACGCAAGACGCCCTGTCAGCCCTCCATGCTCTGTTTGAAGCAGAACTCAATGCATCAGAAGTAGCCGCAATTGTTATTGAGCCGGTGCAGGGCGAAGGTGGTTTCCTGCCGGCGTCCTCTGAATTCCTTAAAGCCCTTAGACAGATCTGCGACACTCACGGCATAGTGTTGGTCGCTGATGAGGTCCAGTCGGGTTTTGGACGGACGGGCAGACTTTTCGCCATAGAAAACTTCGACGTTCAGCCGGATTTGATAGCTGCCGC
Source organism: Mesorhizobium sp. M0136 (assembly GCF_040322515.1). NCBI lineage: Bacteria > Pseudomonadati > Pseudomonadota > Alphaproteobacteria > Hyphomicrobiales > Phyllobacteriaceae > Mesorhizobium > Mesorhizobium sp. M0136. The sequence goes on along the minus strand of NZ_JAMYTP010000032.1, from coordinate 19,560 downwards.
CAAGAGCCTTGCGGGCGGCCTGCCACTTGCAGCCGTGATCGGCAAGGCCGAGATCATGGACTCGGTTCACCGCGGGGGGCTTGGGGGCACTTACGCGGGTAATCCATTGGCATGCGCAGCCGCACTGGCAGTCCTAGACGTTCTTGAGAACGAAGGATTGCTCACTCGGGCGGAAGAAATCGGTGCGCGCCTACAAGCGGGATTTGAGCGCCTCCGAATTAGAAGCAACCATGCAGAGATCGGCGAGATCCGTAGGCTCGGCGCAATGATTGGCATAGAATTGGTTACGGATAGCGTCAGCCGCGAGCCCGCGACAGATGTCACCACGAGAATCATCCAAGAAGCCGCTCAAAACGGCCTGCTGCTGGCCTCGGCAGGACGCTTTCACAACGTGATCCGCTTCCTTGTGCCACTCACAACTTCGAACGAGATTCTGGACGAAGCCATTTCCATCCTTAGTCGATCAATGGAAAATGTGTCTAAACACCAAGCCTAGCACGGAAGGCGGAGCACTCGGGAGGGTAAGCCAAGGGAACTGCTGGCCGCCTGGGAAACATTGATCTGGCGGTAGGGTTCCGAGGGCCGTCTTTCGGCAGATACAGTTAAAGCTGCTGCGCCGATTTCGGAGCGTCCCTGTCGTGGGGAAGCACACCTTGCTGATCGGACACCCAAAGTTGTGTACTTGAAGGCCGATGTTGAGCTACTTTGGCCTCGACCCAAGGTACGTCTCCTGAAAGTACGTCTTGATCATGTTTTTGCTGCGCGCGTATAGTCTCATTTCGGTTTCGAGCAGGCGCTTCAGATTGGCCTGCGTGGTCTCGTTCTTCGTCAGACGGTGAAACTCACAAACGGCATCGATGTCGTAGTGTTCGTCCGCGGTGAGTGGCGGCGTGACGGTACCGAGACCGAACGACCCCTGGACGTGGACTTGGGGCCCGTATTGCCAAATTGTCGACTCCGGTCGGTTGAGCCAGTCGCCCAGCGACTTGTAGCTCGTCGCCGCCTGTTCGTATCGACGCTCGGGAATCCCAAGTTCTTTGCCGAGGTCTTCGAGAACTTCGTGGGCCTCTTGAGTGATCGTCTGGCTCATATGCACGTTCATGAAAAACTCCTCGTTAGCTGGCGTGTTCAAGTTCATGGGCGAAAATGAAGCCGCCCAGCTTCTTGTTTTGGTCGTAGATCTTGAGAGTGGGGTGTGCCTTCGGCTGCCAGGAGCGACCGGACTCGATGGCGACGGAAACCGGAATGGCGGGAAACACGTGTACGATCATGTTCTCGCCATGGGCTACCTTGATGGCGTCCAGCGTTGTTCTAAAAAGACGCGCGAACTCGACGATATCGGCCTGACTGCGCATGATGTCGTTATGGGCTCCGTCGGCCGCGATGGACCAGATCGCTACATCGGTGCCAAGCACCGCGTGGATCCGCTCGTCTGCGACGCGTGCGCTGATTTCCAGCTTCAGCGCGACCAGGCCGGCCAGACCGGATGGTCGCAGGACCTTGAAGCGGAGCGGCGGAGCCTCAAGATCCCACTTCCAGCCCTTGGGGCTGCGCAGCAACTGCCTGACGTCTGCAGGCGCGATGTCGGAGATCAGACGGCCCAGCTCGAACAGTAGCGGGATCGGCGCCAATCCGAATACTGTCAAGCGACGGATTTCCTGCCGCTCCATTCGCCCGCGAACTTTCTCGACGAAGCCGGTCCGGAGGTTGCGGACCTGGATGCGCCAGAAATCCGGTTCGTGATCGGATAGATCGAGCGTCGCGAGATCGAGATCTATCCAACCGTCGTCAAGCGGATAGCGATCCGGGATCATCGACCATTTGAGGTCGCCTTTGGCCACGGGAGATTCGTTGGTCCCGATCCTCGCAGCGTATCGAATGACATGACTGCTCAGGTCCGATGGCTGTGACCGTCCGGATGCGGACTTCATGGCGGCGCTTCATCGCCGTCAGGACATTCGCGGGATGCTCGGAGACCATTTCGCGATCGAAAACTCGATGGTGCAGGTCACAGACCAGCATCAGGTTGTCGGGGTCCTGGGCGAGTTTGGGTGACAGAATCGGATCGCCCCGCGGCCCATCCGCCGAATCCCCATGATGTGCCCGGTATAGGCCGCGTTAGCGTTGGCAGCTCCCGACACCTCGTCGCCCCTTGCGGCTGATCCTGCCCAGGCTGGCCTCCAGATAATTCTTGAGGTCGGCCAGCAACGGCACGCTCTGAGCCTGGCGCGCACGGCCAGACGAACTTTGGCGCTCCGGCCGTTGACGTCGCGCTCGACGGCGAAGATCGCGCCGATCTTGTCCAATGCCTGACGCGCGATCGGCGATTTGGTCTTAGCGTGCTCGTCGAACAGTTCGCGCCTGGCATGGGCCCAACACGCGACCGGCTCCAGGCGCGGGCGACCGGTGATCGGATCCGGTTCGTAGAGCTTGTCAAAGCCGGCATAGGCGTCGGCGTGCAGGAAGCCGGATGCCGGCGCCAGCAGAGCGTGGGCGTGCTCGCCCTTGCGGTCAGGTGAGTAGCGATAGAAAGCCGCCGGCGGATTGGGCGAGCCCCAGGTGCCTTCGTCGCGCACAACGAGCCATAGCCGGCCGCTTTTGGTGCGCCCGCGTCCGGGATCCTGAACCGGGATCGGCGTGTCGTCGGCATGGATGGCCGGGCCGGCGCGAGCGTAGTCGCCGATGCGCTCGGCCACCGGCGCGACCAGCCAGGCGGCCCCTCCGACCCAGTCGGCCAGGGTTGATCGATCCAGGTCGACGCCCTCGCGGGCGTAGATGCCGGACTGTCGGTTCAAAGGGCAGGTGGTCGCAATATTTGGACACCAGCACCTGCGCGATCAGCCCTTGGCCGGGTCTGCCGCGCTCGATCGGCAGGCTGGGCATCGTCGGCTGGGTAATGGCCTCGCAGTACCGGCAGCTCAGTTTCGGCCGCACATGCACGAGGACCTTGAAGTGTGACGGCACATATTCCAGCCCCTCGCGTTCATCGTCGCTGATCCTGCGCAGCCGCTCGTAACCGCAGGCCGGGCAGGCGCAAATCCCGGCGTGGGTGATGACCTCGCGCGGAAGGTGATCGGGCAGCGGCCGGCGATTGCCCACGCGCTGTGGCCTGGTCGGCGCCGGCATCGCGCCTGGCATCGCCGCAGTCGCATCGTGGCGGGCTTCGCTGGCGGCCTCGGCCTCCTCCAGATCACCGATGATCAGCTCGAGCAGATCGATCTGCCGATCGAGCTTCTCGGACGACTGGCCGAAGCGCGCGCGCCGCAGCGTCGCCAACTGGGCTTTCAGCTTCTCGATATGCAGCGTCTTGGCGTAGAGCTCGGCCTGCAAAGCCGCCGCGAACGCGCGCAGCGCGGCCGGATCCGACGGCAATTCCGCAGTGGCGAGAGACATGCCGGCTTATAGCAAAGTCATGACTCGCGAGCGAGGATAAATACTTGGAATCAGGAACTTATTTGGAAAAGTTTAAACTTTATCTGACAGACGGTGTCCTAGGCTGAAGCTTGAGCCGAGGCCGGGCGCGGAGTGGTGGTTCGCAGCGCCCGGCCTCGGCGTTAGAAAGGACACTGACATGACCAAGGACCAAAAGATCATCCGCGCCAAGGTGGGGCTGCTGGAGCTGGCCAAACAGCTCGGCAATGTCAGCCAGGCCTGCAAGATGATGGGCTATTCGCGCGACAGCTTCTACCGCTTCAAGGAGCTTTACGAGACCGGCGGCGAACTGGCGCTGCAGGAACTGACGCGCAGGAAGCCGCTGTTGGCCAACCGCACGCCACCGCAGATCGAGGCGATCATCCTCGAGCTGACGCTGGAATATCCCGCCTATGGACAGACCCGCATCGCCAACGAAATGCGCAAGCTCGGCCACTCGGTCTCGCCATCGGGCGTACGCGGGGTGTGGCAGCGTCACGATCTGGAGACGATGAAGAAGCGGCTGAAGGCGCTGGAGGCGAAGGTCGCCCAAGACGGTATCGTGCTCACCGAGAGCCAATTGGCGGCGCTGGAAAAGGCCAAGCTGGACAAGGAGGCGCATGGTGAGTTCGAGAGTGAATGCCCGGGCCATTGCGGCGGCCAGGACACCTTCTATGTCGGCAACATGAAGGGGGTGGGACGCATCTATCAGCAGACCTTCCTCGACACCTATTCGAAGGTCGCCTTCGCCAAGCTCTATGACCGCAAGACGCCGATCACCGCCGCCGATCTCCTCAACGACCGCGTGGTGCCGTTCTTCGACGCCCACGACGTGAAGCTAAGCCGGGTGCTGACCGACCGCGGCACCGAATATTGCGGCAATCCCGAACATCACGAATACGAGCTCTATCTGGCGCTCGAGGATGTGGATCATTCCCGCACCAAGACCAAGAACCCGCAGACCAATGGCATCGTTGAACGGTTCCACAAGACGGTGCTGGACGAGTTCTACCGGGTCGCCTTCAGGAAGAAGATCTACGGCTCGATCGAGGAGCTGCAGGCCGATCTGGATGAATGGGTCAGAAGTTACAATGAGGAGCGCCCACATCAGGGCCGCTGGTGCTTCGGCAAGACGCCGATGCAGACCTTCCTTGACACGGCCCCGCTGGCGAAGGAGAAAATGATCGCCGCCTGATCCCATCAGACAGGCAAAACGGACCATTCTCAGACGCCAACTGTCCGATCAAGTGCAAACTTCTACAACTTATTTAGATGGTTTCCGGGCGCTGACCGGTTCCGGCGCAACTGTCCGCCGCTAGTCGATCCCTTCGACGAGCAAGGCCAACTGGGCCGCTGTCAGCTGAAGCCGACCCGCCACGATCGGCGGCCAGACGAACTTTCCCTGCTCCAAGCGCTTGGCGAACAGGCACAGCCCGCTTCCGTCCAAGGCCAGGATCTTCAACATGTCGCCGCGCTTGCCCCGGAACACGAACAGCGCCCCGGAGAAGGGATCGGCGGCCAGCACGTTCTGGACCTGGGCGGTCAAGCCATCCATCCCTTTGCGCATATCGCACGGCTGCGTCGCCAGATAGACCCGCACCCCAGACCCAGGCGCTATCATGCCACCGCCTTCAGAGCCGACAGCACCCGCCGCAGCGCTGCCTCGCTGACCTCGGCGTCCACCCGCACGCGCACACCGCCGACCAGGACGATCTCAATCATGCCGCGCTGTTCCGCCCCGGCCGCCGCGGCTGGTGAGGCAGCCGACGCGCTGCTGATAACTTCGACGGGGACCAATTCCAGCGGCGAAGCCGCCGACGTCGGCGTGCGCATCTGCCGGCGCCACGTGAACAACAGGTTCGCATTGATGTCATGCCGCCGCGCCACCAGCGACACCGACGCCCCAGGCTCACAGCTCTCGGCAACCAGCCGCTGCTTCTCTTCGAGACTGTATGACTTGCGCCGGCGGGCGCGCGCCGTCTCGCCACGAGAATGTTGGCCTGCCACTCCATCCGTCCCGATCGTGTCCATTAAGCCCCGCTCATGGACACTATCTTCAGCGTCCAGAGCCCGACCCCTATCCGATCCGAACCCCGCCACGGAAGGCGGTCGTCACCGGGCACTTACCCTCCAATAATATCTGGCGAAAGCTCGCGCCGGGACGTGGCTACGAAATCGGCGTCAGGACATTCCTGTTCTGTCGACGTGGAAAATCCCCTTCGAGCAGCGGTTCGAAAGTAAGCGCTGTTGTGGGACCACCTTTCGGGATTGGTCGCGATCTGTGAGGTTGCCGATCCTGTATTGGGATCGGAGATCGGCTTGTGTCTGGACTTGACCTTACGCTTGACCCGGAGCGGCAGCTTCGGCGTTTCGAGGTGATCAACGGGGCCGGCGGTCGGCGTCATTGGTCGGTGGACGACAAGGTGCGGATCATCGCGGAGACGCTGGAACCGAACGCGATCATTTCCGAGGTCGCCCGCCGGTATGGTCTCAGGCCGCAACAGGTCTTCGCCTGGCGTCGCGAAGCGCGCAAACGGGCTGCTTCGGCGCAGCAGGAATCCCCGACCTTCGTGCCGGCGGTTGTGGTGGTGCCGGAACCTGCAGCCAGCCGTTCACCGAAGCAGCGGAAACGGCAAGCCACCCGAGATGCAGGCATGATCGAGCTTGAGATCGACGGCATCGCGATGCGCGTCGGCCGGGGCGCCGATACCAAGACGGTGGCCGCAGTGATCCGCGCGCTGAAGGCAACAGCGTGATTGGCCCGACGGGTGCGGTCAAGGTCATGGTGGCGACGAAGCCGGTCGACTTCCGCAAGGGCGCGGAGGGATTGGCGGCGCTGGTGCGAGAGACGATGGGGGCCGATCCGTTCAGTGGGGCGGTCTATGTCTTCCGGGCGAAACGGACTGACCGGATCAAGCTGATCTTCTGGGATGGCACTGGCGTCTGCCTCTATGCCAAGCGTTTGGAGGATGGGGAGTTCCGCTGGCCGAAGGTGCATGACGGCATGATGCGGCTGACGGCCGCGCAGCTCTCGGCGCTGCTCGAAGGTCTCGACTGGCGGCGCGTCCATGAGGCGCGCCGGACCCGTGTTCCAGCCCAGGCCGGCTGACCCGCGACGAAGTGAATCAGCCTGGATTCCGCTGTCGCGGGCTGTCGGCGAATATGGTCTGATCCGGTCATGGCGATGACGGCGGACCAGCTTCCCGACGATCCGGATGCGCTCAAGGCGATGGTCCTGGCGCGCGACGTCGAGAACGCCCGGCTGATCCAGATCATCAAGGAATTGCAGCGCCACCGCTTCGGCCGTCGTGCTGAGACGCTCCCCGAGGATCAATTGCTGCTGGGGCTCGAAGAGGCCGAGCAGATCGAGGCCGCCGGTGACGAAGAGCAGGCACAGACCGCTGCTGGCGAACGTCAGGCGCGTGTCGCAAAGCGCCGAGCGAACCGGGGCGTGCTGCCATCCCATCTGCCGCGCGTGGAGATGGTGGTCGACATCGAGGACCATGCCTGCCCTTGCTGCCGCAATGACTTGCACCGGATCGGTGAGGATGTGAGCGAGCGGCTCGATATCGTTCCGGCGCAGCTGCGTGTGATCGTCGTGCGGCGGCCCAAATATGCCTGCCGCGCCTGTGAGGATGTGGTCGTTCAGGCTCCCGCGCCGGCGCGGCTGATCGAGGGTGGTCTTCCGACCGAGGCAACGGTCGCCCAGGTGCTGGTCTCCAAATACGCCGATCACTTGCCGCTGTATCGTCAGGCGCAGATCTATGCCCGGCAAGGCATTAATCTCGATCGCTCCACGCTCGCCGACTGGGTCGGCCGCGCCGCCTGGCACCTGCGTCCGGTGCATGAGCGGCTGCTTGGCAAGCTGAAGACCTCACCAAAACTCTTCGCTGACGAGACCACGGCGCCGGTGCTCGATCCCGGCCGCGGCAAGACCAAGACTGGGCAGCTCTGGGCCTATGCCCGCGATGATCGACCATGGGAGGGGAGCGACCCGCCGGGCGTCGCCTATGTCTATGCGCCGGACCGAAAGGCCGAGCGGCCGATCGCTCATCTCGCAGGATTTGGCGGAATCCTGCAGGTCGACGGCTATGGCGGCTATCGCGTGCTGGCCGAAAAGAGTGGCGTCACGCTCGCCTTCTGCTGGGCACACGTGCGCCGACGCTTCTATGAACTGGCAGCTGCCGGTCCCGCACCGATCGCCAGCGAGGCGCTGAGACGGATCGCCGAGCTCTACAAGATCGAGGACGGCATCCGTGGCCGATCGGCCGAGGAGCGCCGTGCGATGCGACAGGAAAGTAGCCGCGCTATTGTCGCCGATCTCGAACCCTGGTTGCGCGAAAAGCTCGGCCTGATCAGCCAGAAGACAAAGCTCGCCGAGGCGATCCGCTACGCTCTCTCGCGCTGGCAAGGGCTGACCCGCTTCCTCGACGACGGTCGCATTGAGATTGACAGCAACACGGTCGAGCGGTCCATCCGGCCCATCGCGCTCAACCGCAAGACGCGCTCTTTGCCGGCTCCGACGGCGGTGCCGAACACTGGGCGGTCATTGCGTCGCTAGTCGAAACCTGCAAACTCAATGGCGTCGAGCCACTCGGCTATCTCGCCGACGTCCTCACCAGGATCGTCAACGGCTATCCCAACAGCCGAATCAACGATCTCCTGCCATGGGCCTACGTCACCGCACCCAATCTCAAGGCCGTGATCTGAGTTCGGGTGATACGCGGCCTCGCCAACTCATTCGGCTAGTTCAAGACGCCCCTGAACTCGCTGCTCGATCGCCTTCAGGAAATGGTCGGACGTCGATGTCCATCCAAAGAGTATCTGCACGAGCGTGATCGAGGCATCATGATTGCTCCTAGAGGCGTCCCAGGCGATGGGCTCGCTAGTGCAATCCGTCAGCAGTATACAGTGATAGTCCCTGAAGAAGGCATCCCGAATTGTCGACTCCACACACACGCTGGTCGTGCATCCTGTCACGATGAGGTGTTTGATGCCTGCGGTCTTCAGAACAGAATCGAGTTCGGTCTCGTAGAAACCGCTGAACCGCGTTTTGTAGAGGACGACATCCCCTGCCTTTGGCTTGAGGTCGTCAACGATATCTGTTCCCCAGGTGTCGCGGATCAGAATCCGGCTCTCGCTACCATCCGGGGCTGTCATGCTCTCACCGACCCCAAAGATCTGGAGATGTCGGATACGGTTGGGGGCGTCCGATGTCCCAAGGTCCGAGAGGTCGGAATAATACCCCATCTTCAGATAGACGATGGGCACTCTCAAATTGCGAGCGGCAGCTATTACGCTGGCAGTAGGGTCGACAGCCCGTTGAATGCCGGAGATATCGATTCCGGCTCTGTCGAACATTCCACCTATGGAGCCGAAGTCATTCTGCATGTCCACGACGAGAACTGCAGCGTTAGCGGGATCAATTGAAATAGGTTGAGGCTTCGCGTCGATGACAAGTGGCTGCATTTTTATCCTCCCACCAGCATGAGGTGTCGCTCTTTGCGCCCTTGGTTATCATGATCCGCCACCTACATCGCGTCAACAAAGGGGGGAGCTACATCCCTGCTTGGGCGGCCCAGGAACAGCGGTTACGTTCGAAATGGTCAGAACAGGGGATCGGTGCCTGCTTCCTGCGTCAGTTGTAGTGTCGTCAGAGGCGGCTCATCAAACGCGATCTGGCACCCGGAGGGTCACGAGAGGTTGACAATTAGGCTATCAGATATCTGCCTTAAGCGGCTGCCGCGATTCAGTCAGGCATTTGGAAGGGTGTCGGATCGCGAAAGCGGCGTAACACGTTCTCAGATATGCGTGCGACATTGTTGACATAGCCGGCGTGCGGGAGGCAACTGCCCCAAGCTATCGAGCCTACAGAAAAGACCGCGCCGCCTGCGGGTGTCTCAAAGAATGTCATATCCGCACGAATGGGCTCCCTTGGGGCATCATTCCATAGTCTGGTGAAATAATTAAGGCCGCCAAGTATGCGCGCGTAAGAACTGCCGTGCTGCTCGGAGGCGGCTACCACGAGTGCGTGACGTGGTGTACCGAGCTCCTCATTGACCACATCGATCTCGAGTCCGGCGGCTCCGCCGATGATGCCGAAATCGCCAATGACATCTTCTGTTATGCCCTCGAAAATGAATCGAGCTCGGGCATCGTCACTGACGGCGAGACGACGATAATAACTGCCCCGATCGAAAGCTTCTGTCAGATATCCCACGCCTACCAGCGATTGTTCGGGTCTGCCTAAGTCCGGCCACATGCCGCAGAGGCGGCCAGTAAAACTGCTATGGGCTTCGCCAGCACCAAAGCGGCCGTTTCCTGAATGGCGGCGCCTGAATTCAACCAGGCCTTTTCGTTGAGGATGATAATCGATCGCACTGGTAAACCCGTTCCCGCCAAGGTACATGAGCCGTCCACCTCGATTGAGAAAGTCATCGAGGGCCTGCAACATCGGCAGCGACCAATATTCAGGATGACTTCCGGTAATAAGTACCCGACATTTGTCCAGTGCGGCCAAGCCCTCGCGGTCGACGTCTTCGTCTGTCAGTGTCTGGTGATCCGGAGCAACGCGGGCGAGCCAGCCTAGCAAACAAAGGTCAATCTGGAAGTTCCAAAGCCACCCTCCAGGCTGGAGATTCACCACCGGCCGTCGCAGCGAGCCAATGCACCGCTCGCTGCCATCATCGTGCGGATCGTAGAGCGACTTACCTATGCCCGGGTGTTCGAAAGCCAGCAGATCGAGCGGCGTGTACGAGGACGCGATGCAACCGAGGTTATACTCGTTCGTTTGCCGCTGCATGGTCAAGTTCGCGTAGCACGCATATGTTGCAGTCGGGGCCAGAAAAGCAACATCGCTGGTGGCGTCGGCAGACTGTCGTACAAAAAACGGAACAAAAAACTCTGCATCCGCGCCGCGCAGACGCGCGGCGTAGCAGCCGCTGGACCAATCGGTCGGCACGGTAAGCCTCAGGTCTTCCTGCCAGCCGGGGGTTTCAATATCGTCGTGGTGGAAGTGAGCCGCGCCGTACTGCTCAGGCGCGCGGCGCCAATCCATCGTTGGACTTTCCCAAGCCGATCCCTGGACAGCGCGGGTGGGCTGATTGATGCACACGCCGTCGTGACCAGAGCCTGATTCATCTGGAACAACTTCTGATACTGGCTCGCCCAGCAAATTCCAATCGCCCAGACAGGGCCAATTCAAAGGTTCAGTCGGCTTGCGTGATGCCAAATCGCTGAGTTGTTCGAGCGACAGTGCCGCAGCCAGAATCCGGGGGCGCTCGATTTTGCCATTGAAATGGTGGCAAGGAAATCCGTCGCCATCCCGCTCGGCGGCTATTAGAAGGCGGCCATCGCCATTCGCGGGCGGCTCTACGTCATCCACAGTAAGCCAGTTCGCGCCAACATGGTCATGCGTCCCGGAAGCGAGACGATGCGCAACGACCATCAATTGACCGCGCTGGGCATCATAGCTAAGCGCAACGAAGCTCCAGAGCCAGAGAGACAAGGGACTGGCCAGGCGATAGATCCGTGGCTCAACTGGATTCCCCAGGATTGCTGCCAGGCAGCCGTCTGCCTCCAGCCGCAATGCCATCCCCCCGTCCCCTGCGGGGGTCAGCGTGCTGAGCAGGCAGCGCGGTTGGCCGGCAATAAGAGTCGGCATGATATTGGCGCAGACCGTTACCGACCCGAGATCCGCCAAGCGCTGCGACCCATTGACCTCGATGTAGGAGCCGGCACGAATGGGCTGCTCGCGCCCGGGATAACGTGCTGCTTCCGGCGCCGCCATGACGGATGGGCGGAATGGTGGCATCTCCGGCCCGGCGTCGCAGCCGAGCAGCCGAACGAAGTCGCATTGGAAGCTGTCGAGTTTCAGACAGCTCACAGCGAACGCTATGCTTTCGCCAGGTTTAACGCTGTCGCGGTCGGCATAAGCGAGAATCGCTGGGCGATCAGACATCGTCACCCCCCTCCCGCATTGGGAGTGGCCCAATGAGGTGCTGCCAACGCTGTTTAAACACCCAGCACTCAACTTCCTCGCGCGATTGGAAACATGCCGGGGCCATGTCGACCACCCGCATGGGCAAATTCCGCGACCAGCGCGCAGCACGCCACTCGCTATACGGCCGCGTCATGATCGCGATCCATTTGCCAGCAAGCGGCTGTGAGCGCATCACGTCCAGAATAAAACGGAGCTCGGCGCTGTGGCGGCCGAAAGGTGCGACAAGGAACTCGCGGACCAGGTCAGAACGACCGGCAAACTCGGCCAAGGCAGAGCGGGCCGCAGTCGTACCGGCACTCTCAGGCGAGTACTGCGATTGAGAATTCCCGAACTCAGCGCTCGAACAGTCAACCGTCACCGTGGGGCTCCTAGCTTATTATGGCAATCCTTCGCCTTACGCCTTTGTCAGCCCAAGGCTATGCATCGGCGCCATCATCGTCTTAATATGCGACACTCTCGGCACCAGATAACACCTGCAGCACCAAACGGCACATTCACAGGTCGCAAGGTGCAGGGCTTCGTCACGTCCGACGAAGCCCCATAGTCGGGCTAGCTGTTGTCTCAGGCGGCCCCGTCGAGCCAAACCTTACCCAGGTCGATCTCAAATGTCGGGTGCATGGCGTAGCCCCTGACTTGCTTTGTCGAATGATTAAACAGGGAAAGCCAATAGGGCTGAATGATTATGCCGGAGTCCTGCAGGAGTGTTTCAATATCCTGCATGAGCGCCTTGCGTTTCTGCGGATCCGGAACCGCCAACGCCGAGTCGAGCTTCTTATCGAATTCCGGGTTTGACCATGCCGCCTCATTCCATGCTGCGCCGCTGCGATAGGCAAGGGCCAAGACTTGTACGCCCAACGGCCGCATATTCCAATTTGTTGTCGAAAGCGGGTACTTCAACCAATCGTTCCAAAAAGTGCTACTGGGTATCACCGTACGCTTCACCTTGAACCCGGCCTCGCGCAACTGCGCGGCAATCACGTCGCCCGTGTCCTTATGCCAATCCTCATCATTGCTTATAATGTCGTGTTCGAATTCCGTCTGCCCCGCTTCGGCCATAAGGCGCTTGGCAGCCTCAATATCCCGTTTCTTTCCCGGGACCGGGTAAAATTCGGGATGTAATGGCGCAACATGATAGTTCGCGGCAATGGTGCCGTAGCCATTGGCGGCAAGTTGCAGCACAGCACCATTGTCGACCGCCAACTGCAGTGCATTACGCACCCGCTGGTCGTCGTACGGCTTAGTAGCGACGTGGGCGCGACACACTAGCGTCGTGGAAGTTTTCGCCTCAGACTTCACCAACCCAAGGTCATCAAATGTAGTTACATTGTTTGCGAACGTCTGATAGTTCGCATCTACTTCACCTGATTCGAAAGCGCTCAGAAGAGCGGACGGATCGCTGCCATAGTCAATGAATTGCACTTCGTCGAGGTAGGCTTCACCGCCCCACCAGCTTCCATTTGTTCGACGCTTCAGGACGGCCTTTTGACCTACGTCCCATGACACTAGTTCAAACGGCCCGGTGCCAACGGGGTGTGCGACGAGGTCCGACCCGTTCTTTTCGTAGTCACGGTGAACAATGAGCGCGGGATAGTCGGCAAACCCCGGGATGATCGTAATATCGGGTTTGGGAAGGTTAAGCTTAACCGTGTGATCGTCAACTTTTGTAATGGCACCGTCTAGCGCTTTGCCTGTCTTTTCATCAACGAGCGTGGCCATACGCGCAGCCATTGAGTTCCCAGGCACGTCCCTTTCACACCAGCGCAGCAGGTTAGACACTACGTCATCTGCGGTGAAATCGTCGCCATTGTTCCACTTGACGCCCTTCCGCAGTTGCAGGATATACTCCGTCGCGTCGTCATTCGTTTCCCAACTCTCAAGAAGCCTGGGTTCGAAAGTGTATTCCGTAGTATATTTGACCAACGGTTCTAGGAATTGGCGACAAATATTCGCTAAATCCGGAAGGTCATTTAGGCGCGGGTCCTTCTGACCATTGACCTGCATAGAAATCCGCAGAGTTCCGCCTTTCTTAGGCAGTTCTGCGGCATGCGCAGGCGGCATTGCATCCAGCATCGAGTACGCCATGGCTGTCGACGCACTGAAGACCGAAGCGAGCGCCAGGAACTCGCGCCGGTCCATTCCGCCCTTTTTTGCCTCCTCGGCAAGGCTGTCAAAGACCTTAGGCATGGGTTTGCCATGCTCAGCAAAATGCCCCATTTGAACCTCCCAAATTGGCTAAGGACAGCGGGTTTGTACCAGCGCAGATAGCGCCAGGATCTTCGGCACGCTAAGATAGAAAGGCTGTGCCTTTTGCCGCTGTTGCGCCATTCACGCACCGCAAGTTACAGAAAACAGCGCACGGGGCCATTCGAATTAAAATCAACAGGCGGGCGATTTTTTTGCAAGTTCGTCCTCTGATTGGTTCGACGTTACCGCGTGGATGACCGGTCCGGTTTCCTCGTTTTGGTTAAACCCGACTTACTCTTATACGGTCGATACCGTGCCGCGCCTGCTTTTCGGGCTATCGCGCCTTGCGCGACGATTTGAACCTCGTCGAGACCGGTTGTCTTGCCGCCGCGCGATGCAGCTACATGAACCGTGTCGGCTGGCCACTTCATCTCGGGAGTCGCCCGTGGGCCGAGCAAAGCTACTGCAGGATCGCCCTCACGGCCTGGACCATCAGGAACAGAAGTGTGATTGCGACCGCAAGGACAATGCGTTTCAGGAGATAGAGCCACATGATTCCTGCCCGATCACATCGCTGAGTGGTGAAAGCAAGGACGATAAGAAACCTGCTGCTGTCCCGATCTTTGCGGAAACGATTCATGACCATACCCGCATCAAACGGTCGCCCCAGAAGTTGGACCAAATGTGTCTACCCATATCTGACACGGCTCTGACAGGCTGCTTTCCGATGTCCTCCCACGACATGAATATCGCCGGGAACTTCTGCCGCTCAGTTCTGACAACTTACTTTCATGGAAGACTTAGCTTGGCAGTGCGGCCACCATCCACGACAAAGATCTGGCCGGTGACGAATGCAGCCTCGTCGGAGGCAATCCATGCGACCATAGCCGCGACTTCCTCAACACGGCCGGTACGACCCAACGGATGAATGGCACCCAGCCTCGCTCGCGCCTGCTCCGGCAAAGCGGCGACGAAATTGGCGTTGAGATCCGTATCTATCCAGCCGGGAGCCACGCCATTGCAACGCACCCCATCTGGCCCGCCGTCGACCGCCACGGCACGCGTCAAGCCATGCAGCCCTGCCTTCGAGGCACAATAGGCCGCGTGCCCTGCGTTGGACGCCAATCCCTCTATCGAGCCGATATTGACGATGGCGCCGCGGCTTCGGCGAAGATGAGGGATGGCGCGACGGATCAGCAGAAAAGGAGCATCAAGGTTGAGCGCCATTGTGCATCGCCACTCGTCTAGCCCCGTCTGATCTACTTTGGCTTCAACCATGCGCCCGGCGTTGTTGACGAGGATATCGAGCCGGCCAGCCCGCTGAACGACATCGTCAATGATCCCCGCCGGAACGTCGGGGTCGCAAAGGTCCGCGACTATCGTTTCTATATGGCCAGCCTCCTCAAGCTGAACCGCAAATACCTTGGCTCCCTCGGCGGCAAGCCTGTCGGCGATTGCCGCCCCAATGCCGCTGCTGGCCCCGGTGACCAGGGCGACCTTCCCGGCGAAGCGGGTCATCCTACAGCCTTTCTGCCGTTCACCTCGACAAGCGCGCCGCACATATAGCGCGCGGCATCGGACGCCAAGGACACGACAGCATCAGCGATGTCTTCCGGCAGGGCGACTCGACCAAGCGGCACCGAGTCGTCCCGGTCAGCCATCGCCGCATTCGAGTCCAGTCCGCGTATGGCGAAGCCGGTGCGCAGCATTGGCGTGTCGAATTCCTTGCGGCACACCGCTCCGTCCCGGACACCTTCTCCCGCGTGGTCGCGGCCCACCCACGTCGTTGGCGACGCGGGCGCTGTCTTGGGCGGCGAAGTCGGCGTCGCCCGCTTCAACCGCAAGATGGATAGTCGTGTTTGTACGTCCAAAGGCTCCGGCACGAGCGTGCGGTACGCGACACGAAGGACAAATTTGTCAATCAGAACCGACGGCTCTGTGGGCCTGATCTGATGGCCATGCGCAATATCGTCCGAGGCCGCCGCCTCGGCTGCGCCCGGCGCGCCATTCGATGTCCGATGTTTCAATCTAAAATGTAGTGGGAGCATCTGCACAGAAGCCTCTTTCTCGGTTAGGTGCCCGCGCCTTCGCCTACGCCAGTACCAACTGGCTCAGGTTCAAAGGCGTCGCGCAAAGATTTCCAATCCGTCCGATGCAGGCGAAATCGCCAGAGCGGCCGCGACCTGCCTTATGAGACCGAAGCGGATATCGATGTGCCGGGCGCGGTTTCGTCCAGCACTTCGAGGGACCCCGATTGTTCCGCCTGGTGCATGACACAGGTCGGTGAAATACAAGACATAGCGTGACGTCCAAAGCGTGAGCCTGGCTTGGTGGCCATGGCACGCCCACAATAATTGATCACGTTCTAGAAGACCCTGAAGAACACGCAGCGTGCCAATCGAGAGCGCATTTCACAGTGAATTCTCCCAAAACTGCGCGTCGCGCGCTTGAGCTTCGCCATTTGCCGCGGAACACATCCTCTCGTCCATTAGGCTCCCTCGGGCTTGCAAAGTAGGCCGCGCGCTCTGCCCCCGCCGCCGGCAATCCCTGCTGCCTCGCTACAAGGCGCCTCAAAAGTCATGCCAACTGAGCAGATGGAGCGTCAGAAAAGATGTTCTACTGATTATTCAAAGCCTTAATTGAGAGCGCATCATCAGGGAAGCCGACCGCCTTCGTGTCACGGACTCGACACAACCGACAGTTTGTCACGGCGTTTCCCTAGAAGTGGGCAGTATTGCTTGGACTCGTCACTCTTAGCACCACCGCAATAAAATCGAGCAGGACCACCGGTGCACCCTGCGTCGCTGCGGCAGAGCTGGACTTTGATTCGCTTGCCAGCGCCAGGATGCGAAAACGACACGCGATCTCTCGGGCAATGGCAGCGAGAGCACTCATTCTGGTTGAAGGCGACCCAACGGGTACTGGTCTCCTCTACATCCAAGCGGCAAAGCGACTTGGTCTTCATCCAATTACCCTGTCGGCTGATCCAGCTGGGTACGAGTATCTTGCGGCGGCAAAGTACGAGGCAATCCGTGTCGATACAAACAGTATCGACGCACTGACCGTGAATGTGCCCGTCTAGGGGCCATTCATGATATTGCTGGAATTACGTCCTCCCTGGAGGCGTTCTATGCGACAGCCTCTACCGGGAGTGAACCCCACATCGGTTGAACGATGCTGCGACAAATTCGTTCAACGTCAGCTCCTCGTGGAAGCCGGCGTTCCAATACCTGCTTATCGCTTGGCAGTGAATGGAGATCGGCTGGCCGGTGGTTCTCAAGCCGGCCGTGGGCGCAGGCAGCACAGGTGTCCGATTGTGCCGTAACCGCGATGAAGTGGTCGAACATACGAACTATCTGTTCGGCGGGAAACACATATGGAGGTCGCCGCCAAGGGTATTGGTCGAAGAATTCGCACAAGGCCCGCATTACAGTATTGATATTATGGGAAGTGAGGTCATTGGGATTGCCGCCCTTGAGTTCGGCCCCCCGCCGCATTTCGTCTATCGTGAGTGCACCTGTCCGGCCGTACTAACGAATGACGAGCGTGATCACATTGCCGATGTTTCGCTGAGCTGTTTGCGAGCTCTCGGCCTTGGCTGGGGGCCGACGAATATTGAATTCCGTTTGACGAAGCGTGGCCCCGTCATCATCGAAGTTAATCCGCGCCTAGCTGGCGGTCCTCAACCGGTTCAGTTGGCTTACGGTGTCGATCTTGTCACTGAGCATATCAAGCTTGTCATCGGCAACGAATGGGATTTGCGCAGAAGGCGTTCATACACTGCGGCCTGGCGTTCCCTACTTCCTGATCGCGATGGCATTCTCAATTGGATAGACGGCGCCAACCGGGCAGCTGCCCTGTCAGGTGTCGCGGAGGTCCAGTTGCATGTTAAACCTGAGACGCCGATCTTCAGGAAAGGCGATGGCGGAGACTCTATGGGTTATGTGATGGCCGTTGCACCAAACCTTGCTCAGACTAAAGCCATCCTTCAACGTGCCACCGACTTGATTAATTGGTCGATCACACCATTTCCGACTATTGGCGAATAGGAACGATATGCGATGCGGCGATACAATGAAATGTAACGGGGCCAGCGGGCAACCCAGCCGGCTCGCACCCCAACTTAAAGCTCTGCACAAGCTGCCGCCCTGCTCGAGAACTCTCATCAGCGGCTGAAGGCCGACGTGATCTGCCTGCCTATAGTGAAATCCTTCTCGATCACGCACACTTCGTAATAGCGCGATGTGCTCTGCCGGCAAGCAGTAACCTGTGCCGCAAACCCACCCTTTGGCGCTCGAGGCGAAGAATTCGAGGGCCTGATCGTCCCTTACGCCTTACCTAAACTCCAACGAAGCCACAACGATGAAACGGTAGTCATCCGCGAAGCGCCAGCATGGCTCATGGGCTTGGTGCCGTCGAATCTACCGAGGAGATGGCGCGGTCCATCGTCTCCGCCGTCGCCCGGGAGCGGTGAAGGCACCCCTAATCAGATTTGCGGCTTCCTTTCCGAATTATCGGCGTCATATAAAATCTACGGCGGGCAAGCGGCCACGCGCGTAAGTGACTCGTCAAAAATCGCCAAGGCTTCGTCGACGATCCCGTTCGACACTGTAAGTGGCGCAAGGACGCGGATGACGTTATGCGCGCGTCCGGCTGAGGCGAGCAGAAGACCGTGCATCGCGGCGTCTTCCACGAGCCTCGCCGTCAGCGCTGTCGCCGGGCGCTGGCACATTGCACCGTCGACGAGTTCAATCCCGATCATCGCGCCCAAACCTCGCACCTCGCCGATGATTGGGGAACTAGTCCCCAACTTGAGGGATCGGAAGCCGTTGGTGAGTCGCTCGCCGATTTCAACGCTGCGCGCAGCTAGGTTCTCCTCCTCCAGCACGTCCAGGGCCGCAAGCGCTGCCGCGCATCCAAGGGGATTCCCCGCGTAGGTGCCTCCAAGTCCGCCAGACGGCACGGCGTCCATGATCGCCGCCCTGCCGATGACAGCGGCGATAGGGAGGCCGCCGCCGAAACTCTTCCCCAGCGCTACAAGGTCCGGTTCCACGCCCGAATGCTCGATGGCGAAAACCAAGCCGGTGCGAGCGAAGCCGGACTGCACCTCATCCGCGATCAGAACGATGCCGTGCGCGTCGCACAGAGCGCGCAGACCGAGTATGAACTCCGGTGGCGCCGGGAGGAACCCGCCTTCACCCTGGATCGGCTCGATCACCATAGCTGCAACTTGGTCGGCTTCGATCTGCGTCTCGAACAGGTCTCGAAGCGCTTGAAGGGCCTCGTCTGCGCTAGGGCCTCGATAGGCCGACGGAAAGGGCGCGTGGTAGACATCGGTTGGAAAGGGGCCGAAGCCGCGTTTGTAAGGGTCGAGCTGTGAGGTCATCGCAAGAGTTAGTAACGTGCGTCCGTGAAAGCCCCCTCTGAAGACGACGACCCCCCTTCGACCCGAGTGGAAACGAGCGATCTTTATCGCGTTCTCCACCGCTTCTGCGCCAGTGGTAACAAGCAAGGTTTTCGCCGGCGGGGGGAACGGAGCTATCGCGTTGAGTCGTTCCGCGAGCCGCACGTACCCGTCATAAGGAATGCTGCCGAAGAAGGTATGGGTGAAGCGCTGCAGTTGCGTGTTGACCGCATCAACCACCTTCGGATGCAAATGTCCGACCGCAAGCGCGCCCATGCCGCCGATGAAATCGATATAGCGGCGGCCCTCTGTATCCCAAATCTCCGCGCCTTGGGCGCGTTCCGCGCAGACCGGAAACTCACATGCAACGCCGCGGGGCAGCGCGCTCTCACGTCTCACCTGGAATTCCGCGCTCGATCGTGCCATCATGCTGCAACACACTCCCCTGTACAAACAAGCTTTGCATCGGCTGGCGGTATCGTGGTCATGGCCGCTCCTCCGTTTGTGCGTTGACTTTATGGGTCACCTGGAAAACCCAGTAGTGCGCGCCCTCCTCCGC
>NZ_JAMYTP010000031.1:0-53890 GCF_040322515.1 Mesorhizobium sp. M0136 | reverse complement strand
ATCGAAAGCTTGACCCCAGCACCGCGGTGCTCAGGTCCTCATGGCATCGGATATGCACGTCTGCGGTCTTCACCGGATGCGTACAATTGAACCCAGACACAGGGTTGACTATTTTCCGGCGGCGGCTACAAGGGCCGCGCGGCTGCTTGGCGGCCCACCCTGCGCGTTTTCTTCAACCGCGCCTGCTGGGGAATAGGTTAACGGTAGACCCACGGACTCTGACTCCGTTAGTCCTGGTTCGAATCCAGGTTCCCCAGCCAACGATTTTCCTCTTATGAAACAACAGCTTACAAGCCCAACACCTCTCTAAAACCGTGTTGCAGGCCGTTTCCGGTGTATTCCGGTCCAAGTCCTTATTTTCCAAGGCTTTCCGGTCTGGTCCCGTTAAGTCTATGCAACACCGTTGCAACACGGATCGAGCGGTTTGTGCCACTAATGTTCCGGCAAAAAAATGGCGGGCATTTCTTGCCCGCCCACCGTTCGCCCTTGGCCTTTATCCCAATTCAGCCGGCGCCGTCGGCCATCGCCTTGATATCATCGACCAAGCTTCGGAGTATGGTGATTTCCAGATCCTCGTCGTCACAGTAGTCGCGCTCGCGAACTCGCACCTTGGCGGCGAGCCCCTCGATAGTTTTGGCCCGCGTCTTCATGACCTTATCGAGCGCGCGGCTGAAAGCTGCGGCCCTATTCTCCTCCTTTTTTTCCGCCTTTGCGATGCGCGACCTGAGCCGCTTGACCGCCACTTCGAACTCATCCTCGAGCTTCGCCGTTCGGTGCGTGGCCGCGTTCCATTTGTCGCTCGCAGAGTTGAATTTGGATTCGAGACGGAGGAGCTTGGCGTCGAGGCTGCGCCTGGTGGTCTTACCCATCACGCCGCCTCACCTGCCAGGCGCCTGATATCGGCGGCGATCGATATCAACGCCTCGCTCTTGGCGTCGATTTTGTCGGCCGCCCGGAGCTTGACGATGATCCCCGCCAACGTGTTGGCCGGCATTGCCAAGATCCGATCGCCGACCTGGTAAAACTCGGCGGAGCGCGCGCTGTAGGCGGCCTCTGCGGCATCAACGCCGGCCTCGCGATTTATCTCAGCCACTTTTATGACGAAGGCTTCCTGCAAAGCCCTGTGCGCGGCCCGCTGCTCTTCACGCGCCCTGTGAAAATCGCGCAAAGGCGCCGGCTGTTTCTCCGGAAACGCAAGGTCGCGCACAAGCATGCCGCCCGTCATCTCATGAAGGTCGTCCGGCATGCGCCGTTCCTTCCATGCCGCAGGCTGTGGCGGATAGAGCTTATCGGCCTTCCTGCCGACCCGACAGCATGCCTTGTTAGCCCGATTCATCTGGGCCTCAGCTTCCACCATTTCCTGATCGAGCCAGAACAGATCGGCGTCGGGATGCTCGGCGGCACGCGCGGCCGGAATAGCCGCTACCAAGGCAGCGGCGGCGGCTGACGATGCTGCCAGGCTATGAAGGACCTGGCGGCGGTTGATTGACGGCAAGCCTTCGGCGGCTGCCGCAACGAGTGCGTTCGGCATTGCATTTGCTCCTAGGTTCGCATTGTGCGATAACCCATTTCATGTAATGTTACCGGTTTAAAGTCAACCTATTTTATGTAAGGTTTCCCAAAACATGTCACTTACCCCGGCGCAATGCCGCGCGGCGAGAGGTCTAGTAGACTGGTCGCAAGCGCAGCTCGCGGATGCTGCGAAGGTCGCAACTAAAACCCTTGCGGATTTCGAGCGTGGGAAACGCACCCCCTACGATCGAACGTTGGAGGATGTCAGAGCAGCCCTCGAGGCTGCCGGCGTGATCTTCGTCGACGAGAACGGCGAAGGGCCAGGCGTGAGGTTGAGGAAAGCGCGATAACTAATTTGCCGCAATGGGCCGGGCCCTGGTTGTTCAGCTTCACGTCTTTGTCCCAATCATTCACATCGGCGTGATCTAGCCGGCGTCACTGAAACCGGCTAAGTAGAAGGCGGGCTTGGGGGCTTGGGCAAATGGGACTTATTAAAGTAAAGGGCGTTCTTTCGTCTTGGAAAGGTCGCATGCTCGCGACCAACGCCGTCCCATGGCAAGATCATTGGGCGGTCCGCACCGCAGCGATATCGGCTCATCTGCGATGGATCGGTCCCGGCTGTCTGATGCTTGTTGGCGATTCACTCTTCGAACTTGTCCCGCCGCATCCGCTCGAGGGTCTCAATGTCGTGAACGCCGGCTTCGGCGGCGCGACGGCCGCCCATGTCTATGCCTCTGTCGCGTCCTCCGTCGTGTCGTCGGCCTTGAAAGCAAATCCGCCGTCCAAGGCCATCATCCAGGTCGGAACAAATGACAGCAAGGCCGGCGCCGATTCCTCCGCCGTAGCGGAAAAGACCATGGCGATCGGCAAATTGTTTCGGGATATTGGCACCGAACCCATCATCTTCGCCATCCCGCCGATTGAAGAGAACAAGACTGCCTTCAGATCGGCATCCGTGGCCGCCGCGATCAATGATGCAACGCGCCAGGCGTCGCTCAGAAATGGCGTCCCCTTTATTGATCCCTACCTGACAATTCGCGGGTCAAATGACGTGACGGAGGATGGCATCCACTTGGCCCGCCACGCCATCATTGCACTCGTCGAAGCCATTCGAGCGGCTTAGCTCGCTCCTTCAGAGCAGAGTGATGCCACGCGTCAGCAACCGGGCCTTGGAGCGCGCGTAGATGGCGGCGATCTGCGCAGAAGTCTTGGCGGCTTGGAACACCATCAACTCGGCGAAGTCGCCACCGCCGGCGTAAGCGTAGGTGCTCCCACCGATGCCGACCCGGTGCCTGACGTCGGCCACGTCGAGCGCCCCGGCTTGGCTGTAGACCGTACCGTTGCCCCAGTCGATACGCCGGGCACCCGCTGCGTCATGCGTGACGGCTAGAAACAACCAATCCCCAACGCTACCAGCAGGCGGCGCGACAGTCTGTGCGTCGCCAGAGAAGTTGCCGCCCGACGCACGCGAAAATGCGACATAGCCAGCGGCGGTAACCTGCACCATCCATGCCGGGGTGCGCGTGTTGCCGATGGGCCACCAGCCGACAATCATTGTGGTGCTCGCCAGCGCCTTGCGCTTGACCGCTAGGCAGATCGTCTGATCGCGCTTGATGTCAATCGGCGTCTGGTAGCCATTGAGATTGTTGGTCGTGGCGTCGGCAAGCGTGAGAGAGCCTGCGTTCTGGGTCGGAGCCGGGGCGAGGCCGCTGGCGATCACCGCGCCCGATCCGCCGCCGCCAGTCGCTGCCACCGAGCCTTGGGCAGTCGCATCCGGGGAACCGGGATCGGTTTCGGTGAATGAGGAAACCGCGCCGCTGGTGAGCGTTGCGGTAAGCGCCTGCGGGATGGTCTGGCCAGTCCCGCTGCGCGTCAGGGTCGGCGCGGAGGTGTAGCCAGTACCACCGGCCGTGAGGCGGGTCGAGAGGCGCGGCGTCATCAACTGCCCGGACAGCATGTCGGCCATGGTCGGGTTGTCGTTGCCGAAAAGCCAATGCGCCTCGGCGTCGGTCTCGGCGATGCCTTGGAACATCGGCTGAAAGTCGGCCGGGTTTACGGAATAGCCCGTGCCGTTGATATCGACGGGGAGAACCATGCAGGGCCAGAGAGTGGACACGGGTGGGGTGATCCTTCTTTAGAAGTGCGTGAAGAGGTTGGTCCGGATTTCGGACGCGCCTAGGTTGTTGGGATGCGTCTGATCGCTGCCAAGCCGATCCGAGGAGTTGACCATCAATGCCTTGCCATCGACATAGGTGAGGTTCGGATCAGCCGCAGCGACGACAATTGCCTGCATCACGTCCCGGTAATCCTGCAAAGGATAGGTGTGCGCGGTCTCGTGCGCGGGACAGTAGAACGCGCCGCAGAAGACCAGCGGCGTCGTCGGACACTTGGTTCTGAACCCGGCGAGATATCCCTCGACCGCCGTCTTGAAGGCGACGGTCGGCACCCGGTTGGTGATGCAGTCGTTGATGCCAATCGAGTAGAACGACTTGGCGTCGGCGATGCCCTTGTCGAGTATCGCCTGCCCGACCACCGCGCCCTGCGAGGCGACCGCCGTGTTGGAGCCGTTGCCGGTGTTGAGAAGCTGTCGGCCGAGGTCCACGGCCAAACCGAATGCCCACGCCTCATAGATAGAGGACACGCCCAAGCCGTGCGTCGTGCTGTCGCCATGCGTGTTCAGCAACTTGTTCGGGCGCGCCGAGCCCAGGGCCAGCGCGGCATTGGCCGAGAACCGGGTCTGACGAAGCTCCATGCCCGCCGCAAGACACCATACCACCTCGACCAAGCGCTTGCCGACCGAACCGAAGTCGAATGTATAGCTCTGGTCGCCCGGCGTTCCCGGAGCAAAGCCGCTGGAGAATGTGGCGAAGAGCGCGCCATCCACCAACACGGCGCAAAGCGTGTTGTAAGTGTCGAGCCGGGTGACGAGGTTGTTCCAGTACACGTCAAGCTGCATGTACTGGGCCGTCGTGATGTAGCCGACCCGGGCTCCCGGTGCGCAATGCTGGAAGTTGTTGCTGTCATTGACCGGGCGCAGGAAGCGCAGCGTATCGACCGACTGCTCGGCAATGGACGCGTAGTCGGAGACGAGGCCACGGGCATCGTTCGGGAACAGCGCCTGGTACTGCACGCCCGAGAAGATGAAGTTGCCGCTGAGCGCTGGCGGGCTGACGCTGGTATCCAGCCACATCAACACGCCGCCGTTCTTGCCGGCGACGATCGGCTTGCGAGCGTCCAGCCCGATATAGTTGCGCATGCCGCGCCCGGGGATCGACACGTTGTGGTCGATGGCCTGCACAAGGCTGACATTTTCAGGATCGATCTGGACGCTCTCTGATGCCAGCGGCAGGATCGCCTTGCCGTCCGACAGGCGCAGACCTAAGAACACGCCGCCATTTCGACCGGCGATGATTGGCTGGATAGCCGGCTGCTGCGGCAAGCGTGTGAGCGCGCCGGCGTTATTGAATTGCTGCTGAACTGCGGGTTTGACCTTGCCCTGCTCGACATAGCCGGTGCCGCCGATGCCGTTCGAAATGTCTCCTTGTGTTGCCGGGCTCAGGATGCGCGATATCGAGCCGACGACGATCGCCGGCGCGCCGCTGTTGTTCAAATAAAGCTGGTAATAGGTCCCGTCCGCCGACAGCGCGTAATAGCTTTGCCCGCTCACCACCAGGAATTCCGGGTTCAGGACGACAGCGGCACCGGTCAGGCCAGCCGCTGAGGCAAACGAGGGCGTCGGCAGTACGGGCGATGCGCCGATGTAGCGGCCCCGGCCAGTGATGCGCACCGCAGCGACGCTACCGGAGACGATGTCGAACTCGCCGGTCGGATTAATGGCGAAATTGCCGCCTGTCCAGGCCAGCGAGTACGTGCCGTTGGCAGGGCCGCCAGAGCCCGGCGTGATCGCGCCCACCGTCTTACTGACGCCGCGTGGCACATTGGTTGCTGCAGTGTTGGCATAGAAGCCGCCCTGGTCAGCGGCAGCGGCTGCATAGGTAGAGGATGCGGCGACATTATTCGCCGTCAGAGCGGCATCGCTTGCTGCTGTCGATGCGCTGCTGGCAGCGGCAGCTCGGTCGAGATCGGTAGCGACGCGATCCTGGCCGGTCTGCACGACATCAAGGCCGGTTTGCGTACGATCGGCGCCAGTGGCAATGCGATCAGCCGCCGTCTGGCCGGCATCGACGCCGGTCGCGGCGCGATCGAGACCGGTCTGCGCGCGGTCGGCGGCAGTGGCGATGCGATCGGCCGCGGTTTGGCCGGCATCGGCGCCGGTCGCGGCGCGATCGATGCCGGTGGCGGTGCGATCGGCCGCCGTCTGGACGGCATCCTGCGCAGCCGCGGCGGCCGCCGCCTGCGCCAGCGTCACGCCAGCCTCCAGATCGCCGAACGCATCGGCGATGGTTTGCGCCTGCTCGGCCGCGAGGCGCGCCTGGTCGACCTGCGTGGCGCCCTGCGCCAGCAGCGTGCCCCAGAAATTTTCGCCAGTCGCCGCCCACACCCCTGCCGTCTTCAGCCATTCGTCGCCATTGGCGCGGACGATGGCGCGGTCGCGGTCGCGGCCGAAATCGGCGGTCAGCTCGGAGGCATCATCGACGGGCAGGAAGGACTGGCCGGCCGGGCCAGGCACAATAGTGACATTCGGGATCGACAGAATAGCATTATGCGCCATCGGATGATCCCATCCCGATCTCACCATCCGGCGCCAATAGGATGGCCGGGTTTGCGTCGATGCGACGGGGCATGTCGGCACCCAATACACGTTCCATTTCCCGGCAGGCGACTTCCTCGGCAATCTCGGCCGACAAAATCTCAGCATCAATTTTAGCCAAGCGCGCCGAACGCGTTTCAGCCGTGATGCCATCCTTCGGCAACGCCGCAAGCATGGCTGCTTTCAAGCGCGGTGCATCCAGCGCGGCGAACACGCCAAAAGCGTTCTGCTGAAGCGCCGTGTTGAACGCCCCGGCGACAGGCAGATAATAACCTTCACCACGGACAAGGAACGGCATAAAGAGCGGCCGCGTTTGAATCGCGGCCTCAATCGCTCGATCAATTTCCCTTTCGATCGTACCGAGGTCGTTCGGCGCCATCTCCACCAGGTGACGCTCAGCCTGAAGATCGGCAATCCGGTCGCGGATCGTGTCAATATCGGAGCGCGCGCTGCGGAAGGTTCGCTCCAGCAGTGCCGCAGTGTTTTTGATGACGTTTTTCATGCGATCGCTCCAGCCAAGAAGAAGCTCGGTTTGCGCGGTTCCGCGTACTCCCGGCACAGATCGGCGATCGCTCCGAGATGCACCCATTTGTCGTTCAATAGGTCTTTCGCGGCTTTGAGACGTACAACCTCGGCCTCGAGCTTTGCGATTTCTGCCTGCTTCTCGGCGATGTCATCGTCTGAAAGACGATACCTCTCGGAATCACGTTGGGCTTTTGCCCTGACAGCCGCCAGTTTGTCGCGCGCAGCCCGTTCGTCCTCGCCTGCCGACAAGCAGGCGGCGTTCGCCCCTTCGGCGGAAGCGATGCGGGCAGACAGCCTTTGCTGATCAACTGAAAATTTGCGCATTCGGAAAATACCTCCCTTTTGGGGCGAGGCCTCCCCGGTTCGTCAGCAACAGGGGAGGCCTCTTGTTCACCATCAGCCATGACGGTGCCTGAGGGAGAACGCCCTGGAACAGTGCGCCAGATGGATCGTCGCGGCAGCAATGTTTTAGAAATTTTTAGTCCCGATGACCGTCCTGCGAGGCGTCCAGGTCGGCCCAGATCGTATTCCAGGACTTCGGGCTGATACGGGCTCTGGAAAGGCGCGCGAAATAGGCAGCCTTGGTTCCCGGAAGCGCATCGCCAACATCATCTTCACTGGCCATATGCCAGTCAGCCGCGATGAGCTTAGCGGCCACTGTGATGGCCTTGCCGGGATAAAACACGTTCCAGACGCGACGGAGAATATTTCTTCGTAGAGCCCGCGCGTCAGGAATAATCCGGTCGGCGTCGTCGTCGACGAGCTGCCTCAGGATCAAGAGGCCGGCCAACACGTCTTCGGTCTCGGGAAAACTGCCGGCCGCGATCTGGTCGGCGATACGTCGAAACCGACACGCAGTCTCGATGACATCTTTGTCGAGCGGCGCGCCCATTTTCGCTCAAGCCTTGACGTTGAGGAGAGGCTTACCCCCTACCCCCCACAGGTCTCCAAGCCCCGCCCGCAAACTGCCGCGTCTAAACATCGACAAGACAGGGCTCCAAGGCAGCGCCAAGCGCATAAACGACTGTGCCGTCCATCTCGCCCACGATGCCGCCCTGCGCCTTCACGGCAGCCACGCCTGCGGCGCTGAGCGCGCCAGTCGCCAGGTCGAGCTTTTCCCCGCACCGCTCGCAAGTCGTGCGCCATTCGCCCTGGTCGCGATGCCACAGGCCCATGGTGTGACCTCGCGTGGTCGCGCGTCGCACCGCAGCCGCTTGCGCCGTGGCGATGCTCAATGCCGGCAGCAAGGGCGCGACCCGAGCGTGAAACGTCGGCAATGTTTCACGGGAAGAGCACTGAAACGGCGGTGAGGTGCGGCCCGCCAATGAGATTGGCTTGTTTTTAGGCATCGGCCCCAGCGCCTCCTTCCGCCAGGTGCCCGGCGACTTCCTCCCAGAGATCGGCGATACGATTGCTTGCTTCGGCGATCATAAGCCTGCGAAACAGCCGGTCCTCCCGGTCGTCGACCTCGGCCATGGCGCAAACGATCCTGACCAGCTCAGTGTGTTCCTCACCGATCCTCTGAAACCGCTGCGACAGAAATTCGCCGTCGAACATCGTTCACCGTGGTCCCATCAAGCGGCCGGCGCTCGAGCGTCCAGTATCGGCGCGCACTGCGACAGGCGACGGCGCCCTTGCCGTCGCATTGAATGCGGCACCAGCCTCCGCTCCAAGTTGCTTGCCCATGCCGGCGATCATGGAGGCAAATATCCCTCCGGCCTGCTTTGCGCCCTCGGTCATCTCCTGGTTGATGGACTGGCCAGCCTGGTGGCCGCCACTGGCGATCTTATCCTCGATCTCGGCGCCTACGGGGGCGAACCAGTCGCCGGCCGGCCGCGACCCGCCGCCCGCACCTGGCGGCAGCGACCAGTCGCTTTCCGGCCGGTACGAGGATCCTCGGCCGTGCTGTGCCGGGTAAAGGTTGCTGCGCACCACCGGACCGAGCGGCGTCGGCGCGCCGTAGGGCAGCGGAATGGGCACGCCATTGGCGTCAGTGCCGGCGCTGAAACTGGGATCACGCGGCAAGCCTGCGCGCCGCGAATCGCCATATTGCTTATAGGCGGCGGCCGCGCGAAGCTCTTCATCGGAGCGATAGCCGCCGATCCGGGCCATCTGGTCCTTGTCCTCGTCGCCGTGGGTGATGCCCCACGCCGTGCGCGCGGCGAACCCATGGACGCCGCTTTTTTCGAGACCGGCATTGACCGAGTTGGCATAGCCGAGTGTGTCGACGATGTATTTCAGCCCGTCGACGACGCCCAGCGAAGCGGCGAAATCGCCGGCCTGAATCTGCAGTTGGCTGAGGGTTTCCTTGATCCGGTCAAGACCGGCTTGCGTGTTTTTCAGCAGCTGCGCGTTGTTGCGATCGAGGACGCCAGGTGCATTTGCTGCAATCTCCTTTTGGGCGGCGACGATCTCGTCATACTTGGTGAGGATCACGGTTGCGGCCTGGCGGGCTTCCTTGTCGCCGAAAATCTGGCCAAGCCGGTCCGCCTTGCCGCCGGTGGCCTCCATCAAAATATCATGCGTCACCTTGAGCATGTCCTCGCCATTTTCGCGAGCGGCCGACATGCGCTTCAGAAAGCTTCCGCTGATTTTCGCGAGCCGCTTCTCGACGTCCGGACTGGAAAGCTTTTCGAGGAAATCGCCGACCGACGTCGCGGCCTCGCCGACAGTGCCGGTATAGTTCGCCATCACCTCGAGGAATCCGACCATGCGCTGCGCGCCCTCGATCCCTTGAAACCCCTGCTTGGCCGCCGACGGCAGCAGCGAGGGAAGGAAGCGCGACATATCCGGCGCCTCGAATTTGCCGGCCGAGCTGCCGGCGGCGATGATCGAGAAGAACTTCTCGGCATCCTTGGTCGTCAAGCCGAGCGACAGGCGCGCCGTGTTCCAGCTGTTCACGACATCCTCGCCCGACGCGCCGAGTGCCTGCTGCGACTTGGTGAGCAGGTCCAGATCGTTGCGGATGTCCGTCAGACTGGCGCCGGCGGCCGCGTAGGCGCCGACCGTTTCCATGACCTGGTCAGACTGCAGGGCGTAGGCTTTGGCGAAGTGGTTTACATCCTGGTACAGGCCCTGCATGTCGTCGCGCGACGCGCCAAGCGTCAGGCCGATGCGCGTGAGCTGGCGCTCGACAGAGGCAAATTCCTTGATCGATTGCGTGAGGGCGTACCCCGCGACGGCCGGGCCAATGAAGCGCCCGATCGGCATGGCCGACATCGTGCGATTGAGCAGGCCCTGCGTCCTGTTGAACGCGATCGACTTCTGATTGACCTGGTTCAGCTTGGCGCCCATCTTATCGAAGGCGCCCATCGGGCCCAGCTTGGCGGAAAGCCGCATCACGGCTTCGATGGTACGGTTGCTCATTTTTGGCTCCTACGATTGTGATAGGCGACGGCGCGCGCGAACCAGGCGAGGATCTCCGACATCGGCATGCAGGCGACATCCGCCGCTCGCATGCCAAACCGGAAGATCAGCTCGTCGGCGCGGGTTCCGACTTCGAGGCAGGCGAGGCGGTTGCTGGCTCGCCATACGTAAAAAAATCGAGCACAGCGACCCGAACCGCCCTGGCGTCTTTGATGCCGAGCTCGCCAAGCATGTCGAAGCCGGGCTCGACGACGCAACGGCGGACATAGGCGGCGACCGTTTCGACGTTCTCGATGACGACGTTGTTGCCCGCAGCGCGCTGCATCTCGTAGGGCTCGCCCAGCTGCATCAAGTCGTTGAACCGCGGCTCGCGCACCTTCACCGTTTCGAAGACAGCGCCATGCGCTTCATAGCGGCGGGACAGGGTGACGGTCTTCTCAGTCATTTCGCATTCTCCTTCAGGTTGCATGATGTGTGTTGCACGGGTCCGAACGCGTGTTGCGTGTACCGCCTGCAAAGTGGCCTACTAGAAAAATCCCGGGCTCCCCCGGGCCCGTATGGGGCGAAGACGCTGATACGGTCCCTACACCGGGGGTGGGGCCAGCCTCAGGCCGATCGCCCTTGCCGCGCAGATCGGGCGGCAGGTACTTCATCAGCCGCCGCACCTGCTTTGCTGACAGACCAACACTGAAAGCAACGGCATCCACGCTCCAGCCCCGTTCTGCCACCAACAGGCGCGCTGCCTCAGCCCGCAAGCTAAGGGGCAGATTGAGGATTCTCTCCGGACGATCCGCAAAGTTCGGCGCCCAAAGCCAGAGTGCCTTCCTCAGCTTCCCTGTGCCAACAGCTCGGGCTGAACCAGGCTCAGATTGATGATCCTTATCCATCTTCCTTGCTTCACCACTTAGCGATAGTTTAGCGATAGTTTCGCGATAGTATTGTTGTTAGATATCAATAGGTTCGGCAGTTGCGATAGTTTTCGCCGTATTAGAGGTGGGAGAAAATATCCCGCACCCTTTTGTCTCTACGTATACACCCCACAAAACTGTCGCGGACTGTCGCAAGCCTTTGATTTCGTTTCGTTATCTTCGCTGAATGAACTGTCGCGAAGTGTCGCAAACTGCCGCAAGTGTCGCGGCGAAAAAGTTAACGAAAACAAGGAAAGCGCTACTCTTCGGCTGTGCGCCAACCCAAAACGGGGGTGCGGGGTTTTGGTCATAACTGTTGACATTATTTGAACCTCGCTTCGTAGGTGACGGTGCGCCCCGCCACACGTCGAATGCCGGTCTGCTGCATCAGCAAGCCAAATCGTGTGAGGGATAGCTGGGGCGCGCCTGTCTCGATCGCCCAAATGGTGTAGGCTCTGTGGAGCTGCCGCGCGGCAATTCCGACCCGACTATCAGCCACCAGGCGCGCGTCGACGAATGCGGCGACATGCTGCAGCAATCTTAAATCGGGGGTTCCGGGGGCTCGGCCGCCGACTGGCGGAAGACCAAGCTCGAACCAAAGGCGCCGCGCCGCCTGAGCGCCGAAGACATCTCGAGCGGCGCTGACTATTTGCGCCTTGTTGGCCTTGACGCTCCAGTCCGGATGATCCTCTAGAGACATCAAGCAGACTTCTGCTGGGGCACTTCAAGCATCCGTTCGACCGCGGCGCGCGGTACTCGAATCGAAGTGCCGAAACGAACCGACGGAATCTCGCCGCGCGAAATCGCTAGGTATGCCGTGGACTTCTGCAGGCCGAGCAGGGTGCAAACTTCTTTCACGGTATAGACGGCAGGGGCAACGGACGTGCCAATCTGGTTTGAGCGCATGGGACATTCCTTTCCAAACGAAGCAATCATGGTCCACACAATACATTCCGTTCCTTGACAGTGGAAGGAATTGGGTATTAGAAAAAGAATACACAGTTTTGGAGCATTCAAATGGGAAAGCGCGGACCAGCACCTGGGTCAGGCAAAACCCCAATTTTCACTATGCGCTTGCCGACCGACCTGCGCGAAAAACTGACCGAAAAGGCCGAGGCTGCTGGGCTATCCCTGTCTAGGCAGATTGAGCTCAGGCTGTCGAAGAGCTTCGACGAAGAAGACGCAATCGAGAACAGGTTCGGCTCGAAAGAGAATTATAGAATAATGCAGGTCCTCGGGATGGCTATCGACGCTGCGAAGGAAAAATACGACGCAAAGTCGTGGCTGCACGATCCTGAAGTGTTCGACCTTGTTGTCGAGACGTTCAATCGTACTATTGCGCCACTGAGGCCGACTGATGATCGTCAAATGTTCGAACGCGCGAGCCCAACGCAGCGCTACAGCGACGCGATCAATATAGCCCGGCAATCATGGGCGGCCGTCGCCGAAGCGAAATCTCCCCGAACAAAATACATCAAAGCTGATTTGGCTGATGTGGCAGATCGACCGACGATCCATCGCGGGGAGTTCGAGCTGCGATCCAAAGAACGCCTTGCCCAATTTCTATTTGAGGGCGGTATGCCGGCTTCGTCCCCTGACGACCTTGAGGATAGGATGAAATGGCTGCGCCAGCGGGGCGAACTCCTACAGCGTGCTGAAAACGAAATAGCAGCCGAGATGATCTCCGAAGGGAAAGATCCTCGTCTGAGCGATGAGGATACCTTTTGATGGCTAAAGTCCGCAAACGTACCCTCCCCTCTGGTGAGATTCGCTGGCTCGCCGACTATTTTGACGGCTCCGGCAAACGCCGCTCAAAGCAGTTCGAGAAACGCAAGGACGCCGACGCCTATCTCGTTCGCACTAGACGAGACGTGCAGCTCGGTCTGCACGTTCCTGACAGCACGTCGATAACGGTGCGCGAAGCGGCAAAGCTATGGCTTGGAAAATGCGCCGACGCCGGCCTCGAGCGATCGACGCGCGACGCCTACGGGCAGCACGTCGACCTCCACATTGTGCCGCTGATCGGCTCAAAGAAGCTATCGCAGATGACAACGCCGGCTGTTCACGCCTTTGCCGATGAACTCATGCTGACGCGCTCGGCGGCGATGGTAAAGCGCGTCGTAAGATCGCTCGGCGCAATCTTCGTCGAGGCGCGCCGCCGCGGCCTGGCTAACACCAATCCGGTTTCGGACGCCAAGATCAAGGTCGGTGACCGCCGCAAGTCGAAGCGGCCCGACATTCCCACCAAAGCAGAACTGCGCGCCATTCTATCGGCCGCGCAGGGCAAGCACCGTGCGCTTATCGTGACCGCCATCTTTAGCGGCTTGCGCGCTTCCGAGCTGCGCGGCCTGCGATGGAACTGCGTCGATCTCAAAGCTGGCGTTCTGTCGGTCAAGGGCCGCGTCGATGCGTGGGGAGACTTCGGCCTGCCGAAGACATCCGCCGGCGAACGCGACGTACCCTTGGCGCCCATGGCTGTCACCGCGCTCAAGCAACAACGGTTGGCCATAGCGAACGGGCCGGACGGTCTCGTCTTCCCTTCCGACGAAGGGACACCGCTGGACCACAAGAACATTCTCAACCGTGTGTGGACGCCCCTACTGATCACCGCCGGCCTGGTCAAGGTCCACCGCACGAAGCGGGACGAGAATGGAAACCCGCTCCCGATCGGTAAGTACAATTTTCACGCTCTTCGCCACGCGGCCGCCAGCCTATTCATCGAGCAAAAGCTCTCGCCAAAACGCGTCCAGGCGATCATGGGGCACAGCTCGATTACCGTCACTTTCGACACTTACGGCCACCTTTTTGAAGATGCCAAAGCTGATCAAGTTGCGGTGGCGGAGATCGAAGCTCGGCTTATGCAATAACCGCCGATTTGCAACACGCTTGCAACACGAGCCGGAATTATGCAGCAGAAACAGCAGCAAAATCTGCCTCTGACTCCGTTAGTCCTGGTTCGAATCCAGGTTCCCCAGCCAAACGTAGCCGCAAAGCACGAACTTCTATCGAAGCTTCCTCGTGGGTGACTTCAACAGGTTGATACCCGCTGCCTGGCAAGCTATTTCATCGATCGATCGAACTGAAGTGAATAGCGGGCGGCCATTCAGGGCCAAAACCCGCGCGTTTATGCGAATTCGAGGCGCTTAGCTATATGGCGACGGGTGTTTCCCTTATCCAAAAGGCCCACCAACATCAAAGAACACGTAGTCCAAAGACCCAATGCCATCCAATACCAATATAGTCCTCGCCTGTTGTGCGTGTACCATTCGTAGCCAAAAGCCTGCAAGCTTGGAGCCAGGGCACTAAAAAACACGAGTGTCGCCAACAGTGGTATGCCTCGGACTTTTAGTTTGTAGCGTATAGTAACCCAAGCCAAAAAAACGATTGTAGGCAAAATCGCCACCGTCAAAGTATCGAACCAAAACTTTGGCGTCACGACGGAGTATGGAGTTTCTCTAGGTGAAGCTACAGCTTGTATGCCAGCAATCACCTCAAGGCTGTCTAGAAAGCAAAAGGCAAAAGAAAATATTAGAGCTATAACAACCTGCTGCAAGCACGCCACCCTCACGCAATCCCCAATGGTATCGTAAGTATCATCTGACCTTCGCCTCGCCGTATAAATAAAGAAACCAAGATATAGAGGCACAAGGAAGCAGAAAATATACCGTAACACTTGAACAGTGCCTCCATAAGGCTCGTAAACCCATTCGAACAAAGATGGAGACCACGCCTGCTCTATTCTAACAGGCTCGCTTGCACGATAAGCAAACAACAAGATGAATAACGCGCACATGACCGCAAAGGCTGGGACTGCCAGTAGAATCACCTTCCAGTCGGTTGGCGTGTCGTCCTGCGGAGCCGGTCGTCCGCCAATGTTCAAGCCGATGAGAATGGATTCGATTCCACGCTTGAGGCCGATCTTCCTAGTGTTATTCGTCGCTGCATAGATTAAGGTATATGCGATCTTCTGCTGCGGCGTGGCCGCAGCCAATTCCTCTCTGAGAGGAACCTCGACGCCTAGCAGCACGCCTATCTGTTCTCGCAGCTTTGCATAGTCATTGTTAAAGGCGCGAAGCGATGCTCTTGAGGCCTCTAGCGCAATATCGTCAATGTGCTCTTCCACGCCGGTTGAGCGAATAAACAAGCCTTGGAGCCCGATGATTGGCATATTAACGTACGGTGCAAACAGGAATAGTGCTGCCAATAGACAAAACAGTGGTGATAAATATGAAACACTAATAAAATAATTCTCAAACGCACTTGTCACGCCATCATGATAATCAACAGGAAGAAATCCGTTGATTACTTTCGGCGCAAATTCTTTTACCAACGCGACAATTGCTTCCTTTGATCTCCAACATACAATCAAAAACAGCGCCGCGATCGGAAGTGAAGCCAAATATGAAACTAGATGTAGAAAATTGCTTGAAAGATATTTACGAAGCGGGAAATACGACGAAGGTCGTTGCGGATCAAACTCTGTCACGCGCTCAGAAATAGCGCCGACTTGGATCCAAAAGATCACGAAGGCAGCGAAAGCAGCGATCGCTGCGTATATAACGTCTCCTCCCAACATCACAACGATACCTAGCTACAAACGCCGTTTACGCAAGAAACTGCCAAAGCTGACTCCGAAAGCCCAAGCGACAACCCAAAAATTGTCGCCACAACAAAATATATCACACAGCGCATGAGAATTCTCCCCAAAAAATGAGAAAAAACTCTGTCATAGTTTGTTAACTTCCGCAAGAACTTTCTTACGCAAATCCCCGTCGTCACAGCTTTGATATACCCGATTGCTGTTGGCCAATAGCTCGACTGCCCGAAACTATTCTAGCCCATGGGCTCCGAATAGGTACGGGATACACGAGACGGTCTAATCAGAATCTACAGTCCTTCAATTCAGCCAGCTCGTTAGTTGCGGCAGCAATGCGGACGGGTTCGGGGCACCGCGGGATATGTCGACAATGTAGGCGTCAGGGTGGCCATACTTAAGCTTAGGCAGTGCATCTGAAGCGTACGCACGCGTGCCGAACAGGGCAACAGACCGCCAGTATCCTTGTCTCTTAAAGAGCAGGAAGGGGTTGGCCACGCTAGACTGCGCCTTCCTGACCTCATCCATTGCCGCCTGGGTGGTTGCATCGGCACCAATGACCACTCCGTACCCGACCGCGGGCACCATGTCTGGCTCAGCAATGATCTTAGACGCCTGAGCAGCTACCGTAGTGGCGGATGCGACTTGCGCTGCACTTTCTTCGTTTGTCTTGGTAATCCTGGTGTCCAGCGCTCGCGTTTCGAGAGGGCTTGAGCTCGAGGCGCGTAATCGGTTGTTGGCCTCATCAAGCTGTGACTTGGCCGTAGCAACCAACGCCTGTAGCTCCTGAACAGAGCCTTTCAGCTTGTCGTTTTCCGTCCTGAGGTCGCGTCCAGTCTGCTCCAGCTGAGCCAGCCGATCCGGTATTGCGTTCGCGTCGACGCCGGCGATCAGCATGCGTCCATCCTGGGTGAGCTTGACCGCACTTCCGGACAGTGCGAGATCAACGATCTGCACTTTGGACCCGAGGATATTGATCTCCGAACTCCGGACGCCGAACCGCTTGAGTAACGGAATGAAGTCAGGATACAAGATCGCGATTATGACTGCCGAGCTGACTAGGATTTTCAGAAGGACGTTGAGCCACGCGTGAGCGACGTCTGCCCAAATTCGCGCGCCTGGCTCGTTCACGCCGAGTGTCTCAGTTTCCGACATCCGTGCCTCCGGCTGTCCATGCAGTCTAATCGAAGTGGCCGTCGTGTGCATGGCTGAACTCGACAACCGCTCATTTCAGCCTGTCGTTGGTCAGCCAGCCGATTACGGGATCAGTCTTTTGCCCGGTCGCCGTCACGAAGAGATCATCGCTCTGCGAGTCCTTGAGCGCTCGAAGCGCCTGCTCCACGGACGCCCCCTGGGGGATGAAGCCGAATTGGACGGCATCGGCCGCGTTGTTCCCAATCTTCAGATAATCGTCAATTGTCAGCGCCTGTGCCTTGAGCTTTCCGGCTTCATCGATCCAATCGGCGGGAATGTTCTTACGTCGGATCACGAAGATGGGAGAGCGAGCTTTGTCGAAGACAATGACGCGCGTTGTTTGATCATTGAAGCGCGAGAATACATCCGACACTAAAGTGGTGCGCACGCCTCCCCGATCGACCTCAAACTTGGCGATCTTCTCATAGGGGATCATGCGCGATGAGGCAAAGGGCAGGTGCGCATTTGGTGGATTGGCGGCGAGGAGTGCCGCCTCCGACGCTTGCTTGAAGCTCTCATTGGTGAAGTAGAACGCAAGGACCGTACCCACCCATGTCGCGAAGACCGGAAGAGTGGCGGTGAAAATGCTCATTAGGATCGAGTCGAGCTTCGTGCGGATCACGTTTTCGGGCCCTGTGGCGGTGCCTAGTTGCCAAAATACGACGATCAGGAGCGCGGACAGCGCCGTAATGGCAAGCGTCCCGACTGTCAGCACGATCGGTGCGATACGCTGGCGCATCCACGTGTCGGAAGCGGTGGGGTCGGGCACTGCTGGTTGCGCCGAGACGACCGGCCCTATGGCGAACCGGGAAACAACCATCACAACCCCCGAGATGGCCACGATGGCGCCGAAGTTGGTGAGCTTCTCGAAGCCGCCCCAAGGCAACCTAGGAACTTCGAGAACGCTCACGCCTGTCACAAAGGCAAGAAGGCCAATGCAAAACGGAAGATAGCGACGGAATAACTCCTCGATGGCCATCATCATTCCTTTCGACCAGCAGAATTCATCCCTCGTCCTTAAGACCGAATATCCGCATGGGCCCGACGCTCAACCAAAATTCTCGCCTTTCATACCCCTGATCAGCCTCGGCCTTGGTGATGATCCCATCTCGATTGGCGCCCACTTTTCCGTTGGCTGCCGCCGGCGCTGAATCGCGCTGCAGTCAACTAGCATCCGAGATGGCAGCAACTGCCAACCACGAACCACGGCTCCATAGAATTCACAGCCGCTTGTAATAGACAAACTGCTGATATTTAGCCTGTCGTATAGCTCAGGCACGCATAATATTGCTTGCCGTAGGCAGCAACGAGGTCTGCCCTTTCGAGACCGTTTATGATGCGCCGGGCCTCGCGCCATTTTTCTTTGGCGCCTGAGAAGAAATCGCCAAGCTTGGCTCCTGTGAAGGAACCTTTGTCCATCCCCTTGAACATGATGTCGGCCGCAGTCGCCGTGTTCATCGCGAGGCTTGGGTTCGTGGCCAAATTAGGGTCCGTAAGCGCCGCCATTTTGAGATAATTGGCCTTATGCGTCAGTTGAACAAAACCTCGTCCGAGCCACGATATTCCTTGGGGATCGAGCTGCCAGTACCGCTCTTTTACCCAAGGCAGCTTTCCCGTCGCAAACGCCTTGTCGAGGATCTTTATGGCTTGAGCGTCGGTGCTGGCAAAAGTTTCCCTTAGGGGTTGCATTGTTCGACCAGTTTCGTGATGTGCGGTGCCGAACATATAGGCGAGCCAA
The DNA here is from genome assembly GCF_040322515.1 of Mesorhizobium sp. M0136. NCBI lineage: Bacteria > Pseudomonadati > Pseudomonadota > Alphaproteobacteria > Hyphomicrobiales > Phyllobacteriaceae > Mesorhizobium > Mesorhizobium sp. M0136. The sequence goes on along the minus strand of NZ_JAMYTP010000031.1, from coordinate 35,342 downwards.
CGGTCGTCGGCCTTCGGCATCTCATGTTCCCATTTGTCAAGAATCAATGTGATGCCGCTCACTTGCGAGCTCGACATTTTGCCGCCGAAGAGCCCCAGCCGCGCGTGGTCAAAAAAGAAGTTTCTGTTGATTGCCATATCCCTAACCGCTCGCTGCGGCCTCCCGTTAGCTTTGATTTTCTGCTTCTGACAGTTCTCCACGCAATGGCCACCGCCTTGCTATTGACCTGGTTCAACTCCTGCTCCAATCGTGGAACGGGAGGCATCAAGCGATCTCGACCGACCTCTCGGGCCTCCGGATGAAAGGCATCTGCATCCCGCGCCGAACCAGCAACGAATGCCCGATCCCAAGTATCTTCCGCACACTCGCCAGTGCCGCCTCATTCACCTCGATATACGCGACGATATACCACTCGCCGTTTTCTTCCCTCGCCATGCCCATTGGCTCGGCCCGCCATTTGAGAGCGCCGTGGTGAGGCATGAAGTAGGTTTCCTGGACACCGCCGACGGCGCTCAGGCCCTCGTCGAGAGCGTACTCCATTACGGCGCAGCACAGCTGCGTCAGCGTGCCCCTCAGTCCGGCAGTTCGCTTGTCGGGAACGACGAATGTGCGGGTCCATTCGGCCCAATCGGGACGTCTTGGGACGCCCGATTTTTCGCACATGTGAGAAAAAACCTCCGAGACCATGTGCGGCTCGCTCGTTGGGATCAATCGAGCCGAAGTTACTACGCGATCGTCTTCAATGCCCAGCAGGGATGTCGCCGCGTCGGTATCGAATTGATCCAGCTCGCGACCATCCGGGCTCGGAGGGCGCCAACGTTTTTGATGCAGGAAGAAATCGTGCCGGCGGCGCAGAAATTCGTCGAATTCGTTTTCGTAGAGATGCTTGTTATGCGCGTTGACTACGTGGGCCGTTATCATGGCGCGATCCCCCGATCGTTCTCGAAGGAATAGTCGCAGTCGCGCTAATATACGTCACCTGTCCGATGGGACAGTTGACGCGTTTAGGGGAGGATCAGGCGCCGGCGCACCGCTTGGACGACCGCCTGCGTGGTCGTGGCGACGCCAAAAGCTTCGCGGGCCCGCATTGAGTGCCATTTGACGGTGCGTTCGGTCAGGCCGAGGATTTGGGAGGTCTCCGATGAGGTCTTGCCGGTGCCGAAATGGTAGGCGCCCCACAATAATTTGGCAGCATCGGACGACGCCCGAAATGTCGGCAACGCCGTTAGTGTCCCGCTCCTTTTTAGTGAACTGCTCCGCCGTGTGCCAATGACGTCAGGGCTCCCCGTCGATGACAACCCAAGCGTTGTCGATGGGTTGTCCGTAATGGTGGGGAAAGGCACTCCCTGCGAATGTTTGAAGGTCAGTGATTGCGGCCATAACTCGATCGCGGCTGTCACCAAAAGGTATGTTGGTGTTGCCGCTCGCCAAGGCGCTAGTCAGGTTGAGGCAACCGATACTTGCCAGAAATCCATGGCCAGGATGTACAAGGATTTCTCGACGATTCCCCGTTTGGCGCAATTCCAAGCCGGGCTTGGGCGTCTGGTCAGAGTCATTGCTGATCAAATAGCCTATAGTCACATAGTGTGAGCCTGCCTGAGTGGCCAAGGGATATTTTCCCGCCTCGATCCTTCGTCCGTTTCCTGCCACTTTATTGTCGCCTGGGCCTTTGGCTTCGACCGCAGTACCTTCGAGATTCTTTTGGGAAATGCCGTTGTGATAGATTTGATATTTGCCAACGGTACGTTTTCTGCCTTGTCTCTGCTGGACGCTCTGCCGGATTATGTGTAATTCCCATCCCAGTCCTGCGATTGGCATATGTTCCTCCCGTGATACCGACGAAATGGTCAACAAACTTTTTATACTGGCCCGTGAACCCGCGCCGATTTCGGGCAGGACTAAGTTCTATAGCGCAGGCAGAGCAAGAAGACCCATGCTCGCACCCGTTAATGCCTTGTTGATTGCACCCCAAAGCACACTGACTGCGGCATTCCACACTTTTTCTAATGTCAGAATCGTCAGTGCCGCTACGTCATTGGCCAAACCTCTAACGGAGTCGGCCAATTGATCGGTAAACATGCGCTGCAGGGCAGAATCATGCTTTAGCGCGCCTGCTATACTGCTTTCCGCGATCCACGCAGCTTGGTGTGCCATCATTTTGGCTTGCTGCGTGACCAACGCCGATATTTTGGTCCACCCCTGCTTTGCCTGCTTCTGGATCGCATCGACCAAAGCATTAGCAGTAGCGTTTACATCAACAATAGCGGCCAAGAGTATCTCCTATCGCTGCAAGGCAGTCTCGAACACCAGAATTCGGCTCATTTCTATTTCGTATTGGCCCTTGAAGCCGCCTTGGCCGTTAAACCCTGTGACCAACTCACTGACGAGTTCTCCCTGCTGGTGAGTGTTACGCATTGCGCTCAACAACGCGATCACCTTGTCCAGATGGTGAGGCGTTGGGTTGACGCAATTCGATGGCTCATTCCCGCACACCCCATTCAAGTGAGCGATACCTAGAAGCCGCTGGCTGGGAGCCGGAACATCGCGCGAAGCGGTCGCTACACGCGCGGCCGAAAAGCCCCCGATAAGCTGGTCATAAGTCGCCTTATGCTTGGAAAAATCGCCTGCTGTGCCGCCGTGGGACAGGGAGGCCAAGAGCGTCTCAGTTTTCACGTTAAGGTCGGAGATACTGGTGAGTGTCGCTTGGTCGTAAGCCGGTGAGAGTTGGATCGAACAACCGGAAACGACCGAAACAACAATTATGAGTAAGACGGCGGCGGATTCGACAAAAAAACGGTATGACTGCCAAGACACGCAATACAATTTATGCATCAGATCATCACCTAGTGGACGCCAACTACTCTAAACTTTATTTCTAGGCGGCCTTGCTAAGTTTCTGTGCATTTTCGATGAAAGGCATCTGCGTCCCCCGCCGAACCAGCAACGAATGCTCAATCCCAAGTATCTTCCGAACACTCGCCAGTGCCGCCTCATTCACCTCGATATACGCGACGATATACCACTCGCCGTTTTCTTCCCTGGCCATGCCCATCGGCTCGGCCCGCCATTTGAGGGCGCCGTGGTGAGGCATGAAGTAGGTTTCCTGGACACCGCCGACGGCGCTCAGGCCCTCGTCGAGAGCGTACTCCATTACGGCGCAGCACAGCTGCGTCAGCGTGCCCCTCAGTCCGGCAGTTCGCTTGTCGGGAACGACGAATGTGCGGGTCCATTCGGCCCAATCGGGACGTCTTGGGACGCCCGATTTTTCGCACATGTGAGAAAAAACCTCCGAGACCATGTGCGGCTCGCTCGTTGGGATCAATCGAGCCGAAGTCACTACGCGATCGTCTTCAATGCCCAGCAGGTATGTCGCCGCGTCGGTATCGAATTGATCCAGCTCGCGACCATCCGGGCTCGGAGGGCGCCAATGTTTCTGGTGCACGAAGAAGTCGTGCCGCCGGCGCAGAAATTCGTCGAATTCGTTTTCGTAAAGATGCTTGTTATGCGCATTGACTACGTGGGCCGTTATCATGGCGCGATCCCCCGATCATTCTCAAAGGGATACTCGCAGTCGCGCTAATATACGTCACCTGTCCGATGGGACAGTTGACGCGGCTGGTAGCAGGACGGTCGTCCTGCTCTAGTTCTTTGTTTCTTCGCATGATCTTATCCGAAAAGTCTGCAACTTTTCGGGATCATGCTTTAGGGGTGAATCAGGCGCCGGCGCACCGCCTCGACGACCGCCTGCGTGGTCGTGGCGACGCCAAACGCTTCCCTGGCCCGGGTGGAGTGCCATTTGACCGTTCGCTCGGTCAGGCCGAGGATCTGCGAGGTTTCCGACGAGGTCTTGCCGGCCGCGGCCCACAACAGCACCTCTTTTTCGCGGTCGGTCAGCAGGCCTTCATCGTTGTCACCGTCATTCGACAACGCCTGGATCGACATGCCGGCATAGACCGCCATGGTCACCAGTTGCACTTGATGGCGCGGCGACAGGGTGCAGGACTTCGCGGAAGAGGCAAACGACAGCACGGATTGCCAATGGTGAATGCTGAGCATCGGCACAGCGAAGCCGCTCCAGATGCCGAACTCCGTCGCCTCGCCGGCAACGCGTCGTGAACCTTCCGTATCCGACCACTTTGCCGGGACTTCGGACCAAAGGAACGGCTTCAGGGTCTTTGCCGAGTAGATGCAAACACCATCGACCGCGGCATGCTCGGCCTCGACATAGCGTTCGAACCAGCCCGCCGGCCAGCCATTCAGTTCAACCATCGGCGCAAGTTTCTGGCCACTGAGCGGCACACCGCTCAGGATAAGATGTTCGAAGCCGAGATTCCTCACGGTATCAAGAAGGTCGCTCAGCAGCGGCCCGGTGGCTGTATGGTTCCTGCAGCGTTCGACAAAGTCGAACACGTCTGAATCGATCATGACAGAGACCCCCGTCTCCACGCCCGAAAACAAAGTTTAACTCAAATTAGCGACTTCGAATACTCCCAGTAAGTATGTCCGCCACGCAGGACGCGCGGACCAAAATCAGCTAAATCAGCCGGATTGTGATAAGCAACACAGGACCAAGCATGACCGCCATCACTGCCGAAACGAAACGAGCCGTTCCGGGCCGGCGCAACCGCGCTGCTCTTGGTCGACATGCAGCGGGTCTGGCTCGAGCCCGGCGCCGATCCGGCGCATCCGGAGCGCGGTCCCGATCACATTTCTACCGGCAGACCGCGTCGCAGACGATCCCCAACCAGGAGCGCCTGTTGGCGGCGGCGCGGGCCAACGGCGTCGAGGTGATCCATACCATCATCCAGAGCCTGACCGAGGACGGCCGCTTGGTTCCAGCGGCAGCATTCCGGTGCAATCGGAGGACACGGACATCCCCGGCAATGTCGGCCTCGATCCGGAGGAACGAAGCCGGCGTGCCGAAATCATGTTCGCGTCGTTTCATGACCGCGTGGCCGCCCATCTCGACGACCGGGCGAAGCAGGGCAGAGCGACGCGGATCGCGACGATCCACTCCTTCACGCCGGTCTTTCTCCGCATTGCGCGGCCTTGGCACGCCGGCGTGCTTTACGACCAGGCAATCGAGTTCGGCCAGGCAGCGCTTGCCGGCCTGCGCGCCGACATTGAGCCCAATGTCGCGGCGAACGAGCCCTACGTGATCAGCCGCGACGGTGACAACGCCATACCGGTCCATGGCGACGATCGCGGCATTCCCGCCGTCCTCATCGAGATCAGGCAGGACCTGCTGGCGGGCCGCTCCGGCATCGAGGAATGGGCGAAGCGGCTGGCCACAGCGTTACCGGCGCAGACAAGGCTTTGTGAACAAGCTCGGCTGCTCGAGCGCAACGCGAGAGCCGAGCCGTCGGTGAAAAGCCGGAGCGAACGATCGCTACGAGAAGATTTGCGACAGTTCTTCGACGCTGGTGCCTTCCTTGACCTGACGCAGTTCGACATAGCTGACCGCCGTGGCCACCGACAGCACCATCGACAGTACGGTCGACACCAAGGCTGCCAACACATCTGCAATGATCCCGCCAAACATGACGATGACTGCAAGCATTACCCACTGGATGACCATTGCGATGACCATCAGGATCAAGAAGAGGCCAAATAGCGGCCAGCGGTTGCCCTTGGTCAGGACGCGGCTGCGAGACATCGAACCGAACACGCCAAGCCGCTCCTGGATCAGAACCGGCACCGCCACGCACCATCCGAGCCACAAGATGATGCCGGGAACCAGCAAGGCTATCGACGCCAGGCCCACACCCAGGCCGACGAGCAGGCCAATACCAAGGGTCGGCAGCAAATTGCGGATGGCTATCTGAATGCAGTCGCCAAAGGTCGGCCGCTTGCCATTCAAGTCCTCGATCGTCGCCCGGACCAGCGCCGACTGGAGCAGCAGCGCGAAAACGAACGATAGCAATCCCGTAATAACCGTAATCCATGAATTCTGAAACATCATAGACGGATCGGCCGCGGCGCCGGGGTCGCCCTGCAGAACCGCATCTATTTGTGGTTGGCTCCACAGCCGAAGAATAATCGCCGGCAAGCCTGAAAACAGCAGCGCGAGCCCAACGCACAAGCCGATGTTGCGGCCGATTACGGCGAAGCTGTTGTTGAACACCCTGCCGATCTCGAATTTCTCAGGCCGTTCCAGTGTCGTTGAAGCCATGATTTCCCCCCGTGTTTCGCCGGAACAGTATCACGGCGCCCCTAACAGTAATTCTGCCAAGATTAACCGTCGCCGTCCAGCCCACTTGCAATTGTTCCGCTGCATTGTCAGTGTCGGCTCGGAACCACAGGTTGCAGGGGAGCGGGTGGCGGTGGCACAGCCAGGCACAGCGGAAGCCGAACGGCTGACCAATCTGCACAAGCAGTTGATCGCCGATGAGTCGATCCAGTTCGACCTGCCGGCCTATGTGCCGCCGAAGCCGCCCGAGTGGCTGAAGCCGCTGCAGGATTTTTTGTCGTGGCTCGGCCCCTACATGATCTATCTGTTCTGGGGGGCGGTGATATCGGGCGTCGCAATCATCCTGCTTTTGGTCTTCCTCGAGGTGAAAGGCATCGCCTGGCGGCTGCCGTGGCAGCGCGCGCGGCCCGAAGTCGAAGACGAAGAAGCCTGGCGCCCAGACGCCGGCGCCGCGCAGATCCTGTTGTCGCAAGCCGATGCGTTGGCCGCACGCGGCGACTATGACGAGGCGGTTCACCTTTTGCTTCGGCGCAGCGTCGCCGATATTGCCGGCCGGCTGCCGGACTTCCTGCGCCCGTCGCTCACCGCGCGCGACATCGCCAATGCCCCTTCCCTGCCGGGAAGGGCACGCCATGCGTTCACCGAGATCGCCCGCATCGTCGAGGCGGCGCTGTTCGCGCGCCGGCCGGTTGGCGCGGAAGGCTGGCGGCAGGCACGCGGCGCCTATGAACGTTTCGCCTTCCGGGATGCCTGGACGTGAGCGCACCGGCGGTCGAGGCGCAGGAGCCGTTCAATCGAAAGACACTGTTTTGGGGGATTTTCGCCAGCCTGCTTGCGGCGGCCGGTTTCTTCCTGCTGTCCACCTATGCTCCCGATTTCCGGCAACCCGGCAATGGCGGCGCCACGCCGCTGTCGAAGAGCGGTGTCGGCTACGCCGGTCTGGTGGAATGGCTGCGGCTGACCGGTGAAGCGCCCTTGATGGCGCGGACCGAAGACGATCTTGCCAGAGATATACTGCTGATCGTCACCATCTCGCCCGACAGCGACCAGGAGGCGCTCGACCGCATCCTCAATCTTCGCCAGGACCAGAACACGCTCTTCGTGCTGCCCAAATGGCAGATCCTGCCGCTGCAGGGGCATGAAGGCTGGAACATGAAATTCGGCCGATTGCCCGGTTCGGTGGTGAACGAATGGCTTGGCCGCATCGCCGATGCGAAGATCGGTGCCGGCCAGAGCACGGCAAAGCAACTCGACATCGAAGGCAGCATGGTTGCCGCACCCGAAGAATTGCAGTGGGTGGCCGACAAGTACCCTCTCATCGCAGCCGGCAATGACAAGGCTGTGCTTACCGAACTAGACGACAAGCCGTTCTATATCCTGACCGACCCCGACCTGATCAACAACGCCGCCCTCAAGGATCCCGAAAAGGCAGCAGCCGCGCTCGGGCTGATTGCCTTGCTCCAGCCCGACGACGGCCCGGTGATGTTCGATCTGACGCTGCACGGCGCGGGGCGGAAGTATGATCTGGCCAAGCTTCTGGTCGAGCCGCCGTTCCTGGCGCTGACACTGACGATCCTGATCGCGGCGGCCCTGGCGTTCCTGCATGGCCTTGGCCGGTTCGGCCCGCCGCGTATCGACCAGCGCGCGATCGCCTTCGGCAAGCGTGCGCTGGTCGATGCGACGGCGATGCTCATGCGGCGTGCCGGCCGGCTGGATGAGCTGGGAGGCCGCTATGCGGCCTTGATGCGGGTGCGCGCCGGCGCGCTGCTCGGGGCACCGCACGGACTGCAAGGCAAAGCGCTCGACCGCTGGCTCGACTCTCGCGATAAGGAGCAAGCTGGCGGCTTCACGGCGCGTTCGCAAGCCGCCGGCGAGGCCAAGAACCTGGCGCAGATGCAACAGGCAGCAGAACGGCTGCACGACTGGACGGCAAGGAGGCTCGGTGAACGTCGATGATGTGAAGGCCCTGGCGACACGGATCAGGGAAGAAGTTGCCAAGGCGATTACCGGGCAGCACGATACAGTCGACCTGATGCTGATCGCCTTGTTTGCGGGCGGGCATATCCTGCTCGAAGGTCCTCCCGGCACGGCCAAGACCATGACCGCACGCTGCTTCGCCCAGGCGCTTGGGATCGCCTACGGGCGGATCCAGTTCACGCCGGACCTGATGCCCGGCGATATCGTCGGGTCGAACATCTACAACTTCCAGACCGGGCAGTTCACGCTGACGCGCGGCCCGATCTTCTGCGATCTCCTGCTTGCCGACGAGATCAACCGCACGCCGCCCAAGACGCAGGCCGCACTGCTCGAGGCGATGCAGGAACATGCGGTCACCTTCGACGGCACCACGCATTCGCTCGGCCGCAACTTCATGGTCGTCGCGACCCAGAATCCGATCGAACACCAGGGTGTCTATCCGCTGCCGGAGGCGCAGCTCGACCGCTTTCTGTTCAAGCACCGCGTCAGCTATCCCGGCCCCGAGGAAGAACGGGCCATCATCGTCCATCACGGCGGCGGCTCCGCCTCGCACGACATCGCGCAATACGGCATCAAGGCGCAGACAGACCGCGAGACGCTGCAGGAGGCCCTTGAAGTCGTCGGCTCCGTCACCCTTGTCGACGATGTCGTCGGCTACATAGCGGCGCTGGTTCGGGCTACGCGCGAAAATGCCGATCTGGAAGTCGGAGCCAGCCCGCGCGCCGGCGCCATGCTGGCGGGGGCGGCGCGTGCCCGGGCGGCGCTGGACGGACGCGCCTATGTGATCCCCGACGACGTCAAGGCGCTGGCGGTGCCGGCACTGCGCCATCGCGTCATCCTTTCGCCTGCCGCCCAGATCGACGGCCGCCTGGTCGAGCAGATCGTCTCCGACCTGGTCGACCAGACGGAAGCACCACGTTGATCTATCCCAGCGGCCGAGCGGTGTGGGCAGCTGCTGCCGGCGCGGTGCCGGCCTTCCTGGTCGCGCTGGCATTGCCGTCCTTCTGGTATCTGGGATTGCTGTGGAGTTGCCTGCTGCTTGCCTTCCTGGCGGTGGATGCCGCGGCGGGACGCGGACGGGCATCGCTGAATGCCAGCATCGATGCGCCGCAGCAGGTCGGTGTCGGTGGGGAATTCGGCGTGCAAATCACCGCCCGTCACTCGGGGCCGCGCGCCGCCGAGGCTCGCGTCGGCCACGATGCGCGTCTGGCGCCGGTGAGCGGCAGCGGCGGGGCCTTGCAGCCGACCGCCAGAGGCGGGTCGCTCAACCTCCGCTTCCAGGCGCTGCGGCGCGGCGTCGCCAGCTTCGACCGTCTCTGGGTGCGCTGGCGCGGGCCGTTTGGGCTGGTCTGGAACCAGGTCGTCCTGCCGGTGGAAAGCAAGATTGCGGTGCTGCCCGACGTCAGCAGCGCTCGCGGCGAGGCGATCACGCTGCTGCAACATGCGGCGCTTGCCGAAGGCCATGCGCAGCGCCGCGCCGGTCAAGGCCGCGAGTTCGACGCGCTCAAGGATTACCAGCCGGGCATGGGCCGGCGGATGATCGACTGGAAGCGCAGCGCCCGCCACGGCAAGCTGTTGGCGCGCGAGTTCCGCATCGAGGAGAACAACAACATCGTGCTGGCCATCGATAGCGGACGCCTGATGTGCGAGCCGGTCGCCGGTGTGCCTAAGGTGGACCGGGCCGTGACGGCCGCCTTGCTGTCGGCGTTCATCGCGCTGAAGGGCGGCGATATGGTCAGCCTGTTCGGCTTCGATGCAAGGCCGCGCGTTTCGAGCGGCGCGGTACGCGGCCCCGCCAGCTTTGCGATGATCCAGAAACGAGCGGCGGAGATCGACTATTCCAGCGAGGAGACCAATTTCACGCTGGCGCTGACGACGCTCGCGGCGCGGCTCGACCGCCGCTCGCTGGTCATCATCTTCACCGATTTTGTCGATCCGATCAGCGCGGAATTGATGCTGCGCACCGTGGGCCGGCTCACCGAACGGCATCTCGTGCTGTTCATGCTGATGAAGGACACCGAACTGGAGGGCCTGGCCGATATGCCGCCACGCTCCGGCGAGGACGTTGCCCGCGCGGTCGTTGCCGGAGGGCTTTTGCGCGAAAGGCAGGTCGTCATCGGCCGGCTGCGTCTGCTCGGGGCGCATGTGATCGAAGCTGACCACAATCGGCTGGGTCCCGCGCTGGTCGAGCGTTATCTGCAGTTCAAGCAGGAGGATTTGCTGTGACGGCGCCAGTCGTCGACAATGCTGCACGTGGCGACGCGGTACGCCAGTCGCTGGCCAGCTTCCGCCGCGAGCGCGAGGCCGACTGGAAGGCATTCGAGGCGCTGCTGGCGCGTGTCGAGAAGCGTGCGCCGCGGACGCTTTCCGAAGAGGAGCTGCTGTCGCTGCCCCTGCTCTATCGATCGGCGTTGTCTTCCCTTTCGGTGGCGCGCGCAACCTCGCTCGACAATGCGCTGGTCGGCTATCTCGAAGCGCTGTCGCTGCGCGGTTATTTCTATCTCTACGGCGCGCGTCGCGGGCTGCGGCAGCGCCTCGCCGATTTCTTCCTGCACGACTGGCCCGGGGCCATTCGCGACCTGTGGCGCGAGACATTGGCGTCGGTCGCGCTGATGGTGATCGGCATTGGTGCAGGCGCCTGGCTGGTGGCATCCGACAAGAGCTGGTTCGACGCGATCATCCCGCCCGGCCTGGCAGGAGGCCGCGGCCCCGACACCTCGGCCGAACTGCTGCGCAACATGCTTTATGATGGCGACAATGGCTTTCTCTCAGGCTTTGCCGCCTATCTGTTCACGCACAACGTCCAGGTCGCAATCCTGGCCTTCGCCCTTGGCTTCGCCTTCGCGGTGCCGACAGTGCTGCTGATGCTGTTCAACGGCTGTATGATCGGGGCGTTGTTCCAAGTCTACTGGTCCAAGGGACTTAGCATGGAGCTCGGCGGTTGGCTGGCCATCCACGGCACCACCGAATTGTTCGCGATCGCTTTGGCCGGCGCGGCCGGCATGCGCATCGGCACCAGCATCGCCTTTCCCGGCGAATTGACACGCATGGCGGCAGCGGCTCGTGCCGGACGCATTGCCGCGAACGCCATGGTCGGGGTCTCGGTCATGCTGCTGTTTGCCGGGCTGCTCGAGGGCATTGGCAGGCAGACCATCACCAGCGACGTCACGCGCTACGCCATTGGCGGTGGCATGCTGGCGCTGTGGCTCGGTTATTTCTACCTGTTCCGGGCGGTGCGGCATGGCGATCGTTAAACGCGCCGCCTTCGCGGCCATACGGCCGCTGATCACGCCCGAAGGCGTCGATCTCCGGATTAGGCTCGCCGACGCCGGCACGCGGGCCTCCGCCTTCCTTCTCGACGTCGTGTTCATCGCCGTGGCTGCAATCGTGATCACGATCGTCGCGCTGTTCGGAGTGGGAGGCCTTGGCAGCGAGGGGTTTCAGCCGCTCTTTGTCGTCTGGATCATCCTGATCTTCTTTCTGCGCAACGCCTACTTCATCGTTTTCGAAGCAGGCCGGCGCGCGGCTACGCCCGGCAAGCGGATCGTCGGCATCCGGGTCGCGTCGCGCAGTGGCGACGGCCTGTCGATCGACCAGGTCATTGCCCGCAACCTGATGCGCGAGATCGAGGTGTTCCTGCCGCTGTCGATCATCGCCGGACGCAGCGGGACCGACCTTGCCGATACACTGACGACAATCTGCGGACTGGTGTGGACGCTGCTGTTTGCCTTGTTCCCGCTGTTCAATCGAGACCGCATGCGGATCGGCGACCTGTTGGCAGGGACCTGGGTGGTCGAGGCGCCGAAGCGCGCCTTGCTTGAAGACCTGTCGGCACGGCAGGATCCGGCGGCCGGCGCCTTCCGGTTCAGCCACGCCCAGCTCGATGCCTACGGGATTGCTGAACTCCACAAGCTGGAGGAGGTGCTGCGCCGCGACGACTATTTCGCCCTGCGGACGGTTGCCGAAACGATCGGACGCAAGATCGGCGCGGCACCCCAAGCCCATGACGCACGCGCGTTCCTGACGGCGTATTACGGGGAGTTGCGGGCGCATCTCGAACGCAAGCTTCTGCTGGGCAACCGCAGGGCCGACAAGCATCAGCGTTAGACCGGAGGAGGGACGAGATGCAGGTCAAAATTAGCGCGATTGAGGAATCCAGGATAGATCGCGCAATTCAGGCGGCGGTCTCTGGGTCCTGGGAAGAATTCAGCAGCCTCACCGACACTCCCTTTCCAAACGACGAATCGATGCGAGAGCAATTCGACGATTCCTCCCCCCGACTTCAGCAAGTGGGCGGAAATTGGAAACGAGAAACGGGCGTTGAGATCCTGGATGACGGAGTGCGTTTAATAATAGTGAGAATAGAAGCGCCGCCCACGGTGGATATTGTTTTTTCACTGCATAGCACGAGCGAATTCAGTGACAGCACAATCGGTTTTCGGACATTTTTGCAGCAGCTGAATTGGGACTCCTAGCTATCGGTTTCGGCATTTCCAACCAGCGCCACCCTGCCTTAACCCACCCACTTCTCGTAATCGGATACCAAGAGGTGCAGCGGTGCTGTGTCCTCGTCGATGTCCGCGAAGCGGCCGATCGGCTCGCGAAAAACGTTGTCGGTGAGATCGTCATTGACGGTCGAGACCTCGCCGATCAGCACGTCCTTGCCCTCGGCCCAGAAGGCGTGCCAGACGCCCGGCAGCAGCGTCACACTCTGGCCTGGGTCGAGCTTCAGCAATCCACCCGCAGGCAGTCTGTGGATGGTTCCGTCGACAGGCACCGATACTTCGGCCTTCGGATCGATGCCGCCATCGCGGTCATGCATGAACAGCTCCAGCACCAGCTTGCCGCCGCCACGGTTGATGATGTCCTCGGCCTTAATGTTGTGGCGGTGCATCGGCGACAGCTGATCCTTGCGCGAGATCATGATCTTTTCGGCATAGAGCATGCCCATGCCCTTCTTCATGTCCTCGTAGCGGCCGTTGCGAACAGTGAACAAGAACAGGCCGAGCTCGTCGAACTTGCCCTGGCCGTAATCGGTGATGTCCCAGCCAAGCCGCGACGAGAAGATGGCCGCCGAATCCTGCCGGTGCGCCTTCATCTCGTCCGGGGTCCAGTAGGCGAAGGGCGGCATGATGTAGCCGAACGAACGGATGAAAGCGTCGGCGTCGCGGATGATGTCGTTGATGGCGGAGCGTTTCATGATCATGATCCCTTCTTCAGGCGGCGCCTACAGCGCATAACCGAACACCGATCCGGTGTCGACGTAAACCGCATTCTGGCCTCATGACATCGGCGACGATCAGGGCCATAAGTCCCGACAGAGTCCCAAAGGTGACATTCCATGCGCAGCATAGACGACCTCGATACGCCGGCGATCCTGATCGACGCCCGCCGCGCAGAAGCCAACATCGCGCGGGCGCAGGCCCATGCCGACCGGCACGGGCTGAAGCTCCGGCCGCACATCAAGACCCATAAGCTGCCCTACTGGGCGAAAAAGCAGGTCGCGGCCGGGGCCATCGGCATCACCTGCCAGAAGATCGGCGAGGCCGAAATCATGGCCGATGCGGGACTGACTGACATCTTTCTGCCCTACAATATCCTCGGGCGGGCCAAGCTGGAACGCCTCAAGGCGCTGCACGGCCGCGTAACCCTGTCGGTGACAACGGACAGTATGGACACGCTGATGGGACTTGCCGCCACCTTTGCCGATCCCGGCCACCGCCTGCCGGTGCTGGTCGAATGCGACACCGGCATGGGCCGCTGCGGTGTGCAGTCGGCCGGCGAGGCAGTCGCGCTGGCGAGCGAAATCGACAAGGTCCGGGGGCTCGTCTTCGGCGGCCTGATGACCTACCCGGGGGCGGGCCGCGCCGCCGAGACCGAGGCGTGGCTCGCCGATGCGCAGCAAGCACTTGCCGCAGCCGGCCTTGCTTGCGAGCGCATCTCCAGCGGCGGCACACCCGATATGTGGCGTTCCGGCGAGCATAGCGTCGTTACCGAATACCGGCCCGGCACCTACATCTATCTCGACCGCTACCAGGTCGCCAAAGGCGTCGGCAGCCTCGACGATTGCGCGCTGACCGTGCTGTCGACGGTGGTCAGCCGTCCAACGCCGACACGCGCCATCCTCGACGCCGGCAGCAAGGCGCTCTCCAGCGATACGCTGGGGCTCGCCGATTTCGGCGAGCTGCTGGGCATTTCAGGCGCAAGGGTGACCAGCCTCAGCGAAGAGCACGGCAACGTCACGCTGTCAGGCGGCGCCGAGCTTCGCATCGGCGAGCGCGTGCGCGTCGTGCCCGACCATTGCTGCGTCGTCACCAACCTGTTCGACGAGGTGCATCTGATCGAAGGCGAGACGGTGATCGAGACGCTGCCGGTGGCAGCACGCGGGCGTATGGCTTGATCCTATCGGTTGGTTACCGTTCAGCCTGCCTCGCGGCAACCCGGCGCATCGAAATGACCCGGCGGCGCCGGATCTCGGTGCGCATCGCCGTCAGGTGCAGCGCGAAGAAAAGCACGGTGAAGCCGAGTGCCATCACCAGCAAGGGCCACAACAGGCTTGGATCTATCGTCGGCCCACCAAGCCGGAACACCGACGCCGGCTGATGCAGCGTGTTCCACCAGTCGACCGAAAATTTGATGATCGGGATGTTGATGAAGCCTACCAGGGTTATGATGGCCGCGGCCCAGGCGGCGCGCCCGGCATCGTCTAGCGCGCGGGTCAGCGCGATAATGCCGAGATACATCAGGAACAGGATGAATACGGAGGTCAGCCGCGCGTCCCACACCCACCAGGTGCCCCACATCGGCTTGCCCCAGATCGAACCGGTGATCAGTGCAAGGGCGGTGAAGACGGCGCCGATGGGTGCCGCCGATTTCAGCGCCACGTCGGCCAGCGGATGGCGCCAGACCAGCGTGCCCAGTGCCGAGACCGCCATCAGCGTGTAGCACATCATGGCAAGCCAGGCGAAAGGCACGTGGATATACATAATGCGAACGGTGATGCCCTGCTGGAAGTCCTCAGGCGCCGTGAAGCTCATATAGAGACCGAAAGCGAGGACGACGGCGGCGACGCTCGCCAGCCACGGCACGACCTTGTCGGCAAGCCCGACGAACCGCGTCGGGTTGGCAATATCCATCCAGCCGGAGGGGCGTGAAGTCGTGTCGCTCATGCGGCCTTACATAGACCGCCGGCGGAGTTGCGGCAACCACAGCGGCGGTTCCCCTTGCGGGAGAAGGTGGATCGGCGCGTAGCGTCGAGCCGGACGAGGGGTGCTGGACGGAGTGAGGCGCCAATGATCGCCGTGCGCCGAAGTCTGGATTTTGGATGAAGATTTGAGCCAAGCCGGAACACCCCTCATCCGACCTCGCTTCGCGAGGCCACCTTCTCCCGCAAGGGGAGAAGGCAAACCGCGCTGCTCAGGCGGCCTCGTTCACCGGGCGGCTGAGGCGGCGAACCTCCTCGTCGTTGAGCAGGCCGCCGGCGCGCAGCAGGCTGGCGAAGCGACCGTTGCGCAGCGACAGTTCGGTGAACCCGCCCATCTCGACCACCCGGCCCTTGTCCATGAACACGACCAGATCGGCATCGCGAACGGTGGTCAGGCGGTGGGCGATGATGAAGGTGGTGCGGCCGCGCCGCAACTCGTCGATGGCGTCCTTGACACGGTCTTCCGTCTCGACGTCGAGCGCGCTGGTCGCCTCGTCGAGAACCAGGATGGGCGCGTCCTTCAGCACGGCGCGGGCGATCGCGATGCGCTGGCGCTCGCCACCGGACAGCTGTCCGCCGCGTTCGCCGACGACCGTGTCGTAGCCCTCGCTCTTCGACAGGATGAAATCCTGCGCGGCGGCGGCATTGGCCGCGGCATGGACCTCGTCATAGGTCGCCTCCGCACGGCCGACGCGGATGTTGTCCTCGATCGAGCGGTTGAGCAAGCCGGCATCCTGGAACACGGTGGCGATCGAATGGCGCAGCGACTTGCGGGTCACCGTGCGGGTGTCGATGCCGTCGATCAGGATACGGCCGCTGGACGGGGTAAAGACGCGCTGCAGAAGGTTGATGAGCGTCGTCTTGCCGGCGCCCGTGGGGCCGACGATGGCGACCGTCTGGCCGGCCTGGACCTCGAACGACGCGTCGTCGACGCCCTGCCCCGAGTTGCCGAACTCGAAGCAGACATTCTCGAAACGCACGTGCCCCGTGACGTTGACGAGCTCGCGCAGCCCATCGGGCTCGGCGGCGTCGGATGCAGAGTCCTCGAGATGATAGAATTCCTCGAGCTTGGCGCGCGCCTCGGAAATCTGGTTGGCGAACGCCGACATCTGGTCGAGCCGGGCAATCAGCAGCGTGGCAAAGCCGGTAAAGGCGATGACGTCGCCGATGCGCAACTGGCCGTGCGTCACCAGATAGGCGCCAATCAAGAGCACCACCATCATCGAAATCGTCGACGACAGGCGGTGCAGCGCGTTGGCCATCGCCCACCAGTCGAGCACCGGATTCTGTGCGTCGAGCAGGTTCTTGACGTAGCGCTTCAGCGCCTCAGTCTCATGGCCGATGCGGTTGTAGCTCTGCAGGACGGCGACGTTGCTGACCGAGTCCGTCACATGCGCAAACACCTTGTGGTAGTGCCGCTCTACGGCCGCCTGGCCTTCCTTGGTGCGCCGCATCACCAGCCGTCCGATGCCGACATAGAGCGCGCCAAGCGCCAGCAGCACCATCGACATGCGGATATCCATGCTGAGCGCGGTGGGCACCAGCAGAACCAGCGCAACCGCGGTCGACAGATGCTGCCGCATGAATTCGAGCCAGAGGCTGAACAGGGTCTCGACCGCGCGCAGGAGCGTGTGCAGGGAATTGGAGGTGCCGCGCTGATGATGCCAAGCAAGCGGCATGGTGATCACGCGCTCGAACGACTGGCAGAGAACCTCGCTGCGCCGCTGGTGGGCAAAGCGGTCGGCGCCGCGCGCTACCAGAACGAAGGCGATGATATTGAACGCGCCGAGACCGGCCCACATTGCGAGTGTCGCGAATACCGAGCCGCGGTCCGAAATGGCATCGATCACCCGGCCGAACATAATCGGCTCGAGAATGGCGATAATGGCAAGCGCGACATTCGCCCCGCAGATAAACGCAACGCGTTTCCTGTCGGCAGCGAGATAACCAAGGGCTCGCCAGTAGATTTGCAGAAGTGACACTTCAGCTACTCCGCCAATTATTTATGGTGCAGTGCGTCATTTTTGACTCGTATCGGTTGACGCGTCGCAAAACAATGCTCGTCTACCTCTTCCGTTCCCATTCCGCGAACAAAAGATGACGACGCTTCGAAATTTGCCGTGATCGTCTAACAGTTTGAGATAAAAGGTGAAATGTCAGCGTTGCGGCAAAATCATGGCAACTGGAAAGCACTGCCACATTTTTAATCAGCAAGACCCCAGGCACGACGTCTAAAGTCGTGTGCAGGCATTCAGCAAGGTCAAACGCAAATATAACCGGTAGAGGCACTTGGAGCGCCCGCGCGTGCCCTGGGCAACCCTGAGCGACGCTCCAAGTCCTTGAATCTAGGTCGGTATTCTAACGACCACCTCGGCATTGTCTCCGGCTTTTGGCTCGAAGGACGAAGATTTGGTCTTCGTGCCATTCACTTCAAGTGAGATGGCCCGGGCCTTTTTGTCGCGGACGACGCGTACCTTGATCTCGGCGCCCAGCATCTTCAGGGTTGCCGAATAGCCGTCCCAATGGCTGGGAAGTCGCGGCGTGAACTGGAGGCGCTGTCCGCGGCGCTCTATGCCGAGAATGCTCTCGACCGCAGCGCGATAAAGCCAGCCCGCCGACCCGGTATACCAGGTCCAGCCGCCTCGGCCGCCCTTGTCTTGCCCGGAATAAACGTCGGCCGCGACGACGTAGGGTTCCACGCGGTAGCGCTCTGCCGCGGCTTCATCGAGCGCATGGTTGACCGGATTTAGCATCGAAAGGCAACGGTACGCATCGTCGGTGCGACCCATCTCGGCGAGCGCAATAACGAACCATGTCGCGGCGTGCGTGTATTGGCCGCCGTTTTCACGGACCCCCGGTGGATAGCTTTTGATGTAGCCCGGGTCCTTTTCCGTCTTCGAGAAGGGCGGGGTGAACAGTTTGACGATCTTGAGCTCGTCGTCGACGAGCGCTTTCATCGCCTGCCCCATTGCCGTGGTCGACCGCGCCGGGTCGCCCTCGCCCGAAAGCACGCTCCAGGACTGGGCGATCGAGTCGATCTTGCACTCATCCGACTTGCGCGAGCCGAGCGGCGTGCCGTCGTCGAAGCTGCCGCGCCGATACCACTCGCCATCCCAGGCGGTGCTTTCCAGCGCCCGCTTCAGCACCTCGGCGTGCTTCGTCCAGGCTTGCACGCGCTTTGCATCGCGCTCCGCCTTGGCGACATCGGCAAATTCGCCCAGCGTCTTCAGCAGGAACCAGCCCAGCCATACGCTCTCGCCCTTGCCGTGCTCGCCGACGCGGTTCATGCCGTCGTTCCAGTCGCCGCTGAGGATCAGCGGCAGCCCGGCCGGGCTGCTGCGCTTGACAGCAAGATCGAGCGCCCGCGCGCAGTGGTCGTAGAGCGAGGCTGTCTTCTTCGAGATTTCCGGGATGAAGAACGCATCGTGCTCGCCTTCGCTCAGCGCCTGCCCTTCGATGAAGGGCAGTTGCTCGTTCAGGATCGCGGTGTCACCGGTCACCAGCAGGTAGCGCGCGGTAGCGTGCGCCAGCCAGACCACGTCGTCAGAGATCATGGTGCGGACGCCGGCCTCGGTGCGCGGCAGCCACCAATGCTGCACGTCGCCTTCGGGAAATTGCCGCCGCGCCGCGTTGAGGATCTGATCGCGCGCCAGCTTGGGGTCGTGCGCCAGCAAAGCCAACGTGTCCTGCAACTGATCGCGGAAGCCGAAGGCACCGCTCGCCTGATAGAACGCAGAGCGGGCACGGATGCGGCAGGCCAGGCTCTGATAGGGCAGCCAGTGATTGACCATGGCGTCGAGGGCCTTGTCCGGCGTCTCGACCTGGATGGTGTCCAGAAAACCGCGCCATGTGCGCTCGTTGTCGGCCAGCCGCTGATCGAAATCCCTGGAGCGATGGGTCTGCACCAGCGCGCTGGCCTCGTCGGGCGAGGCCGCGTCGCCGAGCAGCCAGAGCAGCGTGACGTCGCCACCGGCAGCGATGTCGATGTCGCGTGCGATGGCCGCGCAGGGATCGTCGCCGGCCTCTACGCGGCCCGACAGGTCGGCGCCGCTCAGCACCGCATGCGGAAACTCGCTCGTGCCTTGCCTGCCGATGAACTCGCCGCGGTCGGCGGTGACCGAATGCACCGCACCGTCGGCGGCCAGAAAGGCGATTCGCTCGCCGAAATCGAGTCCATAGGGATTTTGCGCCAGCAATGCGCCGGTTGCGGCATCCCTCGACGGAACGATGCTTGCAGCGGTGCGCGAGCGATGGCCGCCAAGTACCCATTCCGCATAGGCGTAGACGCGCAGCCGCATCGGCACCGAACCCGAATTCTGGATGCGCAGCCGCGATATCTTCACCGGATCGACGGGATCGACGACATGGGTCAGGTCCATCGACAGCGGCCCGCGTTGTGAGCGGAACGTCGAAAAACCCTGCCCGTGCCAGGTTTCGTAGGTCATTGTCGAATCACGCACCACGGCAGCCATTGGCGAGAACGCCCTGCCACTGGCATGATCGTAGATATAGATGCCCTCGCCCGGCCGGTTGGTGACCGGATCGTTCGACCATGGCGTCAACTGATAGTCGCGGCTGTTGCGGCTCCAGGTGAAGGCAGCGCCTTCGGCCGAAATGTGGAACCCGAACGATGGGTTGGAGATGACGTTGATCCACGGCTGCGGCGTCGTGCGCCGGCCGGCAAGACGCACGACGTAGTGGCGTCCGTCGCCGTCGAAGCCGCCGAAACCGTTCCATTGGTCGAGCCCACTGCCGTCGACGCGGCCCTCGATCAGTGCCTGGGCGGCAGATGCTTGCGACGTCGGCACCGGCAAGGACGGCTCGCGAAGCGCTGCAAGGTCTGCCGGCTGGAGGGCGGCGTCCCGCGCCTGCAGTGCCGCGGCCTCGGCGCGCTCGATCTGGTCGAAGATGGTGCCGTTGCGCGTATGCAGCACCACCCGAGCGACGGCGAGCAAGGTCCTGTAGGTCGTTTCCTCCATCAGATCGCGTCGCACTGCGAAGATGTGCTGGCGGGGTCCGAGTTCCTTGCCGCGCAACCGGCTGTTTTCGCATAGCGTCTCCACCGCGCGCTGCAGGTCCTGCACGTAGGATGACGCCTGCTCGTTGACGACGACAAAATCGATCATCATGCCGCGAGCGCGCATGTATTCCTGGAAGCGAAGCGCCTGGGCGACGATCTCCAGATCGGCGACATCGGCGATCCTGACCAGGAAAATCGGAAAATCGCCGGATATGCTGGTCGGCCACAGGCTGGACTGCCTGCCGAGCCCGGAGACGATGGATTCGCCGGGAAGGCGCAGGAACGGGTCGGGATAGATCAGATAGCGCGCCAGCTTCTGCACATTGGCGGCGTCCGACAGACTGAGGCCAAGGTGCCGGGTCTGCACCTGCGAGCGCGTCCAGGCGAGCATCGCCTGGCGGGCGAAGCTTTCGGGATGGTCGAGCCGGGCGATGGCGGCATCCAATTCGGCGCGATGGGTACCGACGACGGTCCAGAAGGTCAGCGAAATCTTCTTGTTGGCCGGCACGCGCACCTGCCGGCGAAGCGAGGCGATCGGATCCAGGGTGAAGCCGGAATGGCCGCCAAGCTTGGCGCCCGGATCAAAGGCAGCCGCCTCGGTGATAGTGCGGCCACGGCCGATGAAGGCGCGCCTGTCGGTTTCCGCCTCGGCGTCGCGCGCCGATCCAGACGGGTCGGTGACGAAGTGCACCATGGTGACGTCGGGTTCATCCTTTTCGCGCTTGCGCCTGGTGGCGAAGATCGCGCCGTTGTTCGGCGCGATCTCGGTTTCCACGAACATCTTCGAAAAAGCCGGATGGGCATTATCGGAGGGCTCGGAGCCCAGCACCAGTTCGGCAAACGAGGTTACTTCGATATGCCGGTCGGCGGGGCCATCATTGTGGAGCGTCACCCGTCGGCCCTCACCATTGCCTTCCGAGATGACGATGCACTCGACTTCCGAACGCAGCGATCCAACCGATTTGACGAAGCTCGCCTTGTCGTCAGAAAACAGCGTCTGCGCCCGCTCGCCGGCGGCGCGCTTCGGCTCGGCGGTGGCCGACCACCAGTCGCCGTTGCTGGCGTCGCGCAGGAAAATATAGGAACCAAGGCGGTCCTCGGTCGGATCCGGCTGCCAGCGCGTGACGGCAAGGTCGCCCCAGCGGCTGTAGCCGGAGCCGGTGGCGGTGACCATGACCGAGTAGCGGCCATTGGACATGACACTGGTCGAGCGCAGCGCCTTGAGCGGATCGAGCACGATGCGGGTGTCCGGGCTTTCCAACTCGGTCTCGTCCTTCGAGCGCTCGTCGGCCTCGGTTCTGACGGTCGCAGTCGGGATGTCGCGCGGCGCCCTTTCCTGCAGCAGCAATTCGGCCGACTCGATCACCGGATCGCTGTGGAAGCGGTCGCGCAGGCGCCCTTCGAAGATCGCATCGGCAACTGCGGCAATCGACATGCCGGAGTGGTGGGCCATGTAGTTGAGCACGACGGCGTGGTCGGTGCCCTCGGGGACGCGTTGCGGCGTGAAATCCACCGCGTCGTAAAAGCCGTGCCGGCCCAGCGCGCCCAACCGCCTCAGCCTGGCCAGGTTCTGCACGGATTCATGCGGCGTGAACTGCGCTGCCAGCACGGTCGCGTAAGGCGCGATTACCGTATTTTGGCCAAGGCCGCGCTTCAGGCCGAGTCCGGGCACGCCGAAATTGGTGTACTGATAGGTCAGTTCACGGTCGCGGGCGTTGTAGGCCGCTTCCGAAATCCCCCAAGGAACGTTCTTCGAACGGCCATACTGGATCTGGCGCTTGATGATGAGCTTGCTGGTCTGGTTGAGAATGCTGCCTTGCGGTTCCTTCATCACCAGGGGCGGCATCAGATATTCGAACATCGAGCCGGACCAGGACATCAGTGCGCCCTGGAAGCCGATCTCGACGATCGGCCGGCCGAGCCGGAACCAGTGCTCGGTCGGCAAATCGCCCTTGGCGATGGCGAACAGGCTGGTCAGCCGCGCCTCGGAGGCCAAAAGATCGTAGCAGCTTTCGTCGAGCTGATGCTCCTCGACCCGGTAACCGATCGACAGGAGCTTGCGTTCGGGCCGCATCAGGAACGAGAAATCCATCTCGAAGGCGAAACGGCGCGTGCGCTCGCGCAACGTCAGAAGCTTGGCCCGCAATGCCGCGACGGCGTTTTCGTCGCTGTGCGCGTCGTGCACATGCGCCTCGCAGGTGGCTTCGAGCCTGGCCGCCCAATCGGCGATGGTGTCGCTCTGGGTCGACGCGGCCTCGGTGTGGATGGCTGTCGCGAGCTTGCGTATCTCGCCGGCCAGGACGGCCAGGTTGATGGTACGGATCGACGCCATCTCCGGCTGCGCCTTGATCAATTCGACCGCCCGCCGCATGCCGTCGAGACGGTCGGCGAGCCGCTGGCGCAAGGGCCGCAATTGACGCCGGTCGTCGGGCAGTTCCTCAAGGCTTTCGTCGAGGATGGTGACAGTATCGAGGATGCCTTCGAAGTCGCCCTGCACATGCACCGACGGCGCTTCGGCCCATTCGGCGCAGGCTGCGGCCACAGCCACCAGATGGCCGGCGAGATTGCCGCTGTCGACTGCAGAAATGTAAAGCGGATAGAGCGGCTTCAACGTCGTGGTGTCGTACCAGTTGAAGAGATGACCGCGATCGCGCGGCATGCTCTCGATGGTCGACATGGTCGCGTCGATGCGGTTGACGGCGTCGGAGAGGCTGATCCAGCCGAAATCGCGTGCCGAAATCACCGACAGCAGGTAGACGCCGATATTGGTCGGCGAGGTGCGGGGCGCCACCACGGGGGCCGGGCTTTCCTGGAAATTATCCGGCGGCAGATGGTGATGCTCGGCCGTCACGAAGGTCTCGAAATAGTGCCATGTACGCCGCGCCACGGTGCGCAGCGCGTGGATGTCGGCGGCCGATATGCGCAGGCGGTCCTCGGTTTCGGCCGAACGGCTGATCCAGCAGGCGATGGCGGGCGAGCCGATCCAGAACAAGGCAAAGAAGAAGGCGACGAAGGCGCCGGTGGAATCGGCCAGCACCGGGACGGCGAGGCCGACGACGCCGATGATCACGGCGCCGTACATGATGCTGTAGTAGGAGCCGAGATCGTTGTCGCCGCCCTTGTGTGCCTGCGAGGCGGTCCGCCATTCGAGCAGGTTCTGGCGGCTGACGAACAGGCGGTAGAGCGTGCGGATGATAGCGTCGCCCATCATCCAGGCTAGGTGCGCCATCAGGACAATCTTCAGCGCCACCAGGGCGGTACCGAAGGCAACATCGCGTGCCAGCGCCGAGAAATGGCCGCGTGGCGTCTGATCGCCGCTCTTCGGCAGGATGGCGTTGACGATGTCGAAAGTGGGCGCCATGAACAGCGTGAGGATCAGCAGCGCCTGCCATTGCGCCGCCTGCGTGAAGGGCAGCAGCGTCCAGCCGGCGATCGCGGCCATCACCCAGAAGATCGGCGTCACCGAGCGGCGCAGATTGTCCACCATCTTCCAGCGCGACAGCGCCGGCACATTTGAGCGCGGGCCGAGGATGAAGCCCAGAAGCTGCCAGTCGCCGCGTGCCCAGCGATGGTGGCGCGACGCATCGACCGAATAGCGGGTCGGATAGTCCTCGACCAGTTCGACGTCGGTGACCAAGGCCGAGCGCGCCAGGGCGCCTTCGAGCAGATCATGGCTGAGGATTGTATTTTCCTCGATGCGGCCCTTCAGCGCCGCCTCGAAGGCGTCGACATGGTAGAGACCCTTGCCGGTGAAGGAACCGTCGCCGAAGATGTCCTGGTAGAGGTCCGACACCGCAAAGACGTACGGATCGAGCCCGCGATTGGCAGAAAAGACACGCTGAAAGAACGACGCCTCGTCGCCACTGGTCAGCGACGCGGTGATGCGCGGCTGCAGGATGGAATAACCTGCCGTAACCTCGCGCCGTGCGACGTCGAAATGCGGACGGTTGAGCGGGTGGCAAAGCTTGCCGGCCAGCGCAGCGACGGCGTCGCGGGTGGTGCGGGTGTCGGCGTCCAGGGTCATGACGTGGACGACGCTCTCCGGCAGTGGCACTTCCAACGGCAGGAAGGTGGTGTCGCTGTCGCCGCGCAGCAGAAGGTTCAATTCGTGCAGCTTGCCGCGCTTGCGCTCCCAGCCCATCCAGACGCCTTGCGATGCGTTGTAGAGCCGGCGCCGATGCAGCAGATAAAAGCGCGGTGCGCCTTCCGAGGGATAGCGGGCGTTCAGCCTGGCGATTTCGGCACGTGCGAATTCGAGGATTTCGACATCCGCCGTATCGATCTCGGTCTTCGAGTCCGGCCAGTCGGAAAGCAGCGCGAAATAGACCTCACCCGCCGTGTTGGCGAGGTGATGCACCTCGATGTTACGGATGTTCTCCTCGACATCGTCGCGCGAGCCGATCAGCGACGGCACCACCACCAGCGTGCGCGCCTCGGGCGGCACACCGTGCCTGAAATCATAGCCGACGAGACGCGTCGGTTTCAAAAACAGCGAGACGACGGTGTTGAAGAATGCGAGCGCGCCTTCGCTGGCCGGCACCGCGAACAGGGCCAGCATCAGGACGATCGACGGCACCGACAGGCCGAGATTGGCAAGCGCATTGCCGGAAACGACCAGAAGCAGGACCGTCAGCGCAAACACCGGCACGACGATGCCCAGCCATCCGGTCTTGCGGAACGTCCGGTTCAGCGTCTTGCCGATGGTCGGCCGGTAGCCGATCGATCGCTCGAGCTCCTGCCGGCGCGGGCCGACCAGAAAGAAGCCGACGTCGGTGTGAGCGATCGGACCGCTTTCGGAGCCCGGTGCATCGGCAGCATGGCCGGCGAGCTCGATCGCCCTTTCGGCAACGCGAAATTCGGAGAGATCGGAACGGCGCGCCAGCTCCTCGATCGCAGTCCGGTATTGGTCGCGCGAAAAGAAATCAAGCGCGGCGAAATCGGTGCGTTCGCGCAGCAAGGTGTCGATGCGGCTGACGCCCTCGAACCACACCGTCCAGTCGACGTCGTTGATCAGGCGCAGGCCGCGGATGATGTTGCCGGTGGTCACGTTGCCGCTGGACAGCGTGTGGTGCTCGCTGAGGATGATCTCCTCGGCGTCGGAGCCGGTCCTTTCCAGCTCGCCTTCCAGCCATTCCAGCGCCCTGCCGGCATTTTGCGAGCCGTCACGCAGCCGGTAGAGCAACTGGGTGGCGAAGGTGGTGTCCTGCGCATGGGCGCTGTAGTGGGAAAGTATCGCCTGCCGGTCGGCGCTGTCGTCCGTCGCCAGCACACGGTCGGCGACCTCGTTGGCGATCTGGCGCAGTTCCCGCGTGCGATTGACGCGGACCGCGATGCGGCGAAGGTTCTCGATCAGGACGAAGCGCAGCAGCGACGGCAGCGCCCATAATTCGCCGATCTTCAGCGGCTCGACGGACTGGAAGCCTTCGACGATCGCCTTGAACATGGCCGACGAGACGGAACTGTCGGAATGCGCGACATAGGTCCACGCGACCGCCAGTGCGCGCGGCACGCTGGATCCATCCGACAGTTTCAGCGTCGGCAACTGGCGATAGAAGCGGCGCGGCAGGTCGCGCTTGACCTGAAAAATGGTCTCCTCGACCAGATAGTTGTTGTCGAGCAGCCACTGCGCCGCGGGCGTGATCGTTTCGCCCCTCGCCTGGGCAGCATTGGTGGAACGGTAGACATCGAGAATCTTCCTGGCGCTGTCACGAATGCGCGCCTGAAAATCGAAAGGCGTCAGACCGAACAAGTCCTTGGCATCGCCATTGGCAAGGGCTGCGCCCAAAGCGCGCAGCCGATCTTCCGGCAGGAAATGGGAGCGTATCGGCTCGTCGGTGACAGCCGGGAAGCTGGCGCTCGTCTTTTCGATCTGTGCGAGATTGGTCTGGATATTCATCTAAGGTTCCGTGTTGGGGACGCAGTGCGGCGTCACCGCCACGGCAATGTCCCTAAAACCGGTCCAAATGCAATTGGTTGCATCGCAACACTTGGCCGAAAGTTTGTTTCCGCACCACGACAAGATGCCGTCTCTCGACAACTTCCAGGCGAGCACTATGAGCATCGTTTCGGCTTCTGATCGGCGGAAGATTCAGGCTTTTTCGTGATGCAGCGACCAGCTTACGCGATATTTGGCCGGCGTCACGATCATGTTTGGAAACAGACGTTAATCGTTGCCGGCAGTGCGGTCGATGCGGATCACGAACAGCATCGCCGGCCGGACCGCATCCAGGCGCAGTTCCGGCGCTTGCGCCCCGAGCAACAGCGCATCGAGCGGCCCCAATTGCATGGGCGCCGCGCCGGCCACGCTGAGTTCGCCGTCGACGCACAGAATAAGTGTTTCATCGGCCTCGGCCTGGATCTCCGTCGGAGCCGAAATCAGCAGGCGCCTTACCGTGTGGGTCGCCCGGGCGCGGCGGGTCATGACGTTGAGGTCGATGATCGGGCCGGCGATCAGCGTAGCTTGCGTCGGCACGTCGGCCGGAAAGGCAAGCGGGTCGGAAGCCTTGGTGATTTCGACCGGCGGCCGGCCGGCGATATCGAGGACCATGCCCTCGCCTTCCAGCAAGGCCAAGGTCCGGTCGACGCCGGCGAAGCCGGAGAACGGGCCGCTGCCCTCGACGCGCGCCATCGAGACACGCCAGTCGAAATCGTCGAGCCCGGCACCTGGCGGCGACACGACAATCTCCGTCGTCACCCCGCCGCCGTTCTTCCACGGCATCGACCGGTATTCGGCTGCCCGAAGGATGCGCAAGGCGCGGCTCAGCCCAAAATGCCGGGCAGGTTGAGCTGGTTCTCCCTGGCGCACTCGATCGCGATGTCATAGCCGGCATCGGCGTGGCGCATGACGCCGGTCGCCGGGTCGTTCCACAGAACCCGCTCCAGGCGCTTCGCCGCCTCGGGCGTGCCGTCAGCGACGATGACCATGCCGGCATGCTGGGAAAAGCCCATGCCGACGCCGCCGCCATGGTGCAGCGACACCCATGTGGCGCCGGACGCCGTGTTGAGCAAGGCATTGAGCAACGGCCAGTCGGAGACGGCATCCGAGCCGTCCTTCATCGCCTCCGTCTCGCGGTTCGGCGAGGCGACCGAGCCGGAATCGAGGTGATCGCGGCCGATGACCACCGGTGCCTTCAGTTCGCCCCTGGCGACCATCTCGTTGAAGGCGAGGCCGAGCCGATGGCGATCGCCAAGCCCAACCCAGCAAATGCGCGCCGGCAGGCCCTGGAAGGCGATGCGCTCGCGCGCCATGTCGAGCCAATTGTGCAGATGGGTGTTGCCGGGCGTGAGTTCGCGCACTTTGGCGTCGGTCTTGTAGATATCCTCGGGGTCTCCGGAAAGCGCTGCCCAGCGGAACGGGCCGATGCCGCGGCAAAACAGCGGACGGATATAAGCCGGCACGAAACCTGGGAAGGCAAAAGCATTCTCGAAGCCCTCCTCCTTCGCCACCTGGCGGATATTGTTGCCGTAATCGAGCGTCGGCACGCCGGCGTTCCAGAACGCCACCATCGCCTCGACGTGCTCGCGCATCGACGCGCGGGCAGCTCTTTCGACGGCCTTCGGGTCGCTGCTGCGCTTCTCGCGCCACTCGGCCAGCGACCAGCCCTTGGGCAGATAGCCGTTGAGCGGGTCATGCGCCGAGGTCTGGTCGGTGACGATGTCGGGGCGCACGCCGCGCCGCACCAGTTCCGGCAGGATGTCGGCGGTGTTGCCGACGAGGCCGACCGATTTCGCCTCACCGGCTTTGGTCCAGCGCTCGATCTTTTCCAGAGCCTCGTCGAGCGTGTCGGCGCGTTCGTCGACGTAGCGGGTGCGCAGCCGGAAATCGATGCGGTCGGGATCGCATTCGACGGCCAGGCAGCAGGCGCCGGCCATGACCGCCGCGAGCGGCTGGGCACCGCCCATGCCGCCAAGGCCGCCGGTCAGTATCCACTTGCCCCTGAGATTGCCGCCATAGTGCTGGCGGCCGGCCTCGACGAAGGTCTCATAGGTGCCCTGCACGATGCCTTGCGTGCCGATGTAGATCCACGAGCCGGCCGTCATCTGGCCGTACATCATCAGGCCCTTTCTATCGAGCTCGTTGAATTTCTCCCATGTCGCCCAGTGCGGCACCAGGTTGGAATTGGCGATCAGCACGCGCGGTGCATCGGGATGGGTGCGAAACACCCCGACCGGCTTGCCGGATTGCACCAAAAGCGTCTCGTCGTCGCCGAGTGTCTTCAGCGAGGCAACGATGCGGTCGAAATCGTTCCAGGTGCGCGCCGCCCGGCCGATGCCGCCATAAACGACCAGTTCATTGGGGTTCTCGGCAACATCGGGATCGAGATTGTTCATCAGCATGCGCAACGGCGCTTCCGTCAGCCAGGTGCGGGCGTTGAGCTCGCTGCCGCGCGGGCTGCGCACTTCACGGATGTTGTGGCGAGGATCGGTCATGATTGTCCCTTTCGAATGAAGCGCGCCGCGCGTCAGCGCTCGGCCCAGGCGATCGCGGTTTCCAGGATCTTTCTCAGCGTGACGCGGATCGGCGCCGCGAATTCGGCATCATAAGGCACCGGCCAATTGCCGGGCATGCCCTTGCCTTCGGGCTCGCGCAGATAGCCGCGGTTGGACAGCTCCATCTGCAGCGCGTGGACGTCGTTTTGCGGCTGGCCGAAATGGCGCGTGATCCAGCCGCCCTTGAAGCGGCCGTTGACGACGAAGCTCTCGCCGGTTTCGCCCAGAATCTGCCTTACTTCCTCCTGCAGCGTCGGATCGGCGCTCTTGCCGTCGTTGGTGCCGAGATTGAAGACCGGCAATTTGCCTTCGAATAGGCGTGGCAGCACCGAACGGATCGAATGGCAGTCATAGACGACGATCTTCCCATGCAAAGCGCGCAGCCTGTCGACCTCGGCCTGCAGCGCGGCATGATAGGGCAGGAAGAATTTTTCGCGGCGTCCGTCGATCTCCGACGGTCCCGGCTCTTCACCTTTGCGGTAGAGTGGATCGCCGTCAAAGGTCTCGGTCGGACAGAGCCCAGTCGTCGTCTGGCCGGGATAGAGCGAGGCGCCGGACGGATCGCGGTTGACGTCGATGACGGTGCGCGAAATCGCCGTATGCACAACGGTCGCGCCGAGGTCTTCTGCGAAGTCATAAAGCTTGTCGATCCACCAGTCGGCGTCACGGCGGCCGAGCCAGGGCGAGATTAGCCGGCTGTCGAGGCCGGCGAGATCGATGCCGGTATGCGGGATCGAAACCAGCAAGGGTGCCGTGCCTTGTGTGACGGTGAGCCAGGAGGGTGAGGTCATCGGAAGTCTCCACGCGACAGAACGCAACTTTGCAATTGTCCGTGAACACCGACCTCGCTTTTTGCCGGCCGTGTCGTATTTTGTTCTTGCTTTGTGCCGGCAGCTATGCTAATAATTTCGGTATGGTGCTGATTCGGCCCGACGACCCGCCCTCGAGGCGGGTTTTTTGTTTCTGACCTTGAAAGTTTCGGTGTTGCCGGGCTGAGGTCGGCGGGACAGCGCCCCCCTCTGTCCTGCCGGACATCTCCCCCTCTTGGGGGGAGATTGGCTATCATCTCTTCTACTTTCGCCAATCTCGTAGGACGCAGAAAGGGCGCCGTCCCCGAAGCTGCCAATCTCCCCCCTGGAGGGGGAGATGTCCGGCAGGACAGATGGGGGCGCGACGGAACACGACCCATGCCGGCGTAACGCAGCGACGACGGCTTCACGACGTCACGCCCGGCAGTTTCACTGCCCCCGCGGCCTCCACCGGCGCGCCGCTGCGTACCATGGCGATGGCCTTCTCCATGTCCGGGTGGAAGTGCCGGTCATTGTCGAGATGCGGCACCTCTGCCCTGACCAGCCGGCGCACCGCCTCCAGTGCCGCGCTTGATGCCAGAGGCGCATGGAAATCGCAGCCCTGTGCGGCGGCTAGCAATTCGATGCCGATGACGGCCGTCGCATTCTCGACCATGCCGATGAGCCGGCGCGCCCCATGCGCCGCCATCGAGACATGGTCTTCCTGGTTGGCCGAGGTCGGGATCGAATCGACGCTGGCCGGATAGGCTTTTTGCTTGTTTTCAGAAACCAGTGCCGCGGCCGTGACCTGAGGGATCATGAAACCGGAATTCAAACCCGGCTTGGGCGTGAGAAAGGCCGGCATGCCCGACAGCGCCGGGTCGACCAGCATGGCGATGCGCCGCTCCGACAGCGAGCCGATTTCGCAGACGGCGAGCGCGATCATGTCGGCGGCGAAGGCCACCGGCTCGGCGTGGAAATTGCCACCCGAAAGTGCGGAGTCGTCCTCGGCAAAGATCAGCGGATTGTCGGTGACGCCGTTGGCCTCGGTGGCGAGCGTGTCCGCAGCCTTGCGGAGCACGTCGAGTGCAGCGCCCATCACCTGCGGCTGGCAGCGCAGGCAATACGGATCCTGCACGCGCTCGTCGCCGACGCGGTGCGATTCACGGATGGCGCTGCCGGCCATCAAATTGCGCAACGCCTCGGCCGTCTCGATCTGGCCGCGATGTTTCCGGAGCAGATGGATGCGTGGATCGAACGGAGCGTCGGAGCCTTTGGCGGCATCGGTCGACAGCGCGCCGGCGACCAGTGCCGACTGGTAGAGCACCTCCGCTTCGAACAAAGCGGCAAGCGCATACGCGGTCGAGAACTGGGTGCCGTTGAGCAGCGCCAGGCCTTCCTTGGCGCCCAGTATCACCGGCTCCAGGCCGTGCGAAACGAAGGCGACCTTGGCGGGAAAGCGGCCATGCGGGGTAAAGCACTCGCCGACACCGATCATCACCCCGGTCATGTGCGACAGCGGCGCAAGGTCGCCGGAAGCGCCAACCGAGCCTTGCGCCGGCACCACGGGGATCACGTCGTTGGCCAGCATCGCCTCGAGCAGTTCGATGGTCCGCGGCCGCACGCCGGAGGCGCCCTGTGCCAGGCTGGCCAGCTTCAGCGCCATCATCAGCCGGCAAATTGCGACGGGCATCGGCTCGCCGACGCCGGCGGCATGCGACAATACGATGTTTCGCTGCAGCGTTTCCAGGTCGGCGGCGGGGATGCGAACACTGGCCAGCTTGCCGAAGCCGGTGTTGATGCCATAGACCGGCTCGCCTTTGGCAACGATCCTGGCGACAGCCTCGGCGCTGGCCTTGACCTTCGGCCGGCAGGCATCGTCGAGCCTCAGTGCGGCGCCGCGATAGATGGCGCGCCAATCGGCCAGCGTGGCATTGCCTGGCCGTAGCTTGAGTTCGGTCATTGTCCCCTCCAGATGCGGGCATGCAGCGGGTTGAAGCCCATGCGGTAGACGATTTCGGCCGGGCGTTCGACGTCCCAGATAGCCAGATCGGCGGATTTTCCGGCTTCCAGCGTACCGGTCTGTCCAAGCAGCCCGAGCGCGCGGGCAGCCTCGCGCGTGACACCGGCAAGGCATTCATCGACCGTCAGGCCAAACAACGTCGCCGCCATGTTCATGGTCAGCAGCAGCGAGGTCAGCGGCGACGTGCCGGGATTGTTATCGGTGGCAACGGCCATCCTGACGCCATGCTGGCGAAACAGAGCGATTGGCGGCTTCTTGGTCTCGCGGATGAAGTAGTAGGCGCCGGGCAGGATGGTCGCCACGGTTCCTGCTTTCGCCATCGCCGCCGCACCGGCCTCGTCGGTATATTCGAGGTGGTCGGCCGACAGCGCACCATAGCGCGCCGCAAGTTCCGCGCCGTGCAGATTGGACAGCTGGTCCGCATGGAGCTTGACCGGCAGGCCCGCCGCCTTCGCGGCATCGAACACGCGGGCGATCTGCTCCGGCCAAAATGCAATGCCTTCGCAAAAGCCGTCGACGGCATCGGCAAGGCCCTCGGCAGCGATGGCCGGCAAAATCTCGTTCGCGACAAGATCGATAAAGGCATCCTTGTCACCTTTTGCTTCGGGCGGCAGCGCATGGGCGCCGAGGAAAGTGGTCCTGACGGTCACCGGCCGCTCACCGCCCAGCCGTCGCGCGGCGCGCAACGACTTCTTCTCGTTTTCGAGGTCGAGACCGTAGCCAGATTTGATCTCGACTGTGGTGACGCCTTCGGCGATCAGCGCATCGAGGCGCGGCAGCGACTGGGCGACCAGCTCGTCCTCGCTGGCCGCGCGCAGTGCCTTGACCGAGGAAACGATGCCGCCGCCGGCCTTGGCAACCTCTTCATAGGTGGCGCCGGCCAGCCGCATCTCGAATTCATTGGCACGGTTGCCGGCGTGGACCAGATGAGTGTGGCAGTCGATCAGGCCGGGCGTGATCCAGCGGCCTTCGCAGTCTATCGCCTCGGCGCTTTCGCGGAGCGCTGCCGGCATGTCGGCTTCCGACCCGGCATAAACGATCCGGCCATCGCGCGCGGCGATTGCACCGTGCTCGACGACGCCTGACCCGGTGCTGCTATCCACCATGGTCGCGAGGCGCGCATTGCGCCACAGGCGAACCTCCCCTGCCCGGCTTTTGCTCTCTGCAGCCATCATCTTTTCCGTTTCAATCGGTGACGATTATGTATATACATATCAAAAGGCACTGCAAGCACTATCATCGCATGGCAGACCGGGATTTGGAGAAAAACGTGACGGCAATCTTTGCGGAACAGGCACTTCTGCCCGACGGCTGGCACAGCAATGTGCGGATCGTCATCTCCGACGGCAGGATCGCCGCGGTCGAGGCGAATACCTCGCTCCTGCCTGGCGACGAGCGCCATGCCATCCTTTTGTCCGGCATGCCGAACCTGCACAGCCACGCCTTCCAGCGCGGCATGGCCGGCCTTGCCGAATTGCGCGGGCCTTCCGCCGACAGTTTCTGGAGCTGGCGCGAGGTGATGTACCGTTTCGCGCTGTCGATGACGCCGGACCAGGTCGAGGCGGTCGCGGCCCAGCTCTATGTCGAGATGCTGGAGGCCGGGTTCTCGCGTGTCGGCGAGTTTCACTATTTACACCACGACCGCGACGGCCGGCCCTATGCCAACATCGCCGAGATGGCGGAGCGCATCATTGCCGCAGCGTCCGAGACGGGCATCGGGCTGACGCTGTTGCCGGTGTTCTACGCGCATTCCTCTTTCGGCGGCGCTGCGCCAAATGAAGGCCAGCGGCGGTTCATCAACAATGTGAACCAGTTCTCGCGGCTTGTTGAGAAATGCCGCGAATCCGTTCGCAGCTTGAATCAAGGCGTTGTCGGCGTCGCCCCGCACAGCCTGCGTGCCGTGACACCGGAGGAACTGGAAAACATCACGGTGATGGCGCCGGAGGGGCCCATCCACATCCACGTCGCCGAGCAGATGAAGGAGGTCGAGGACTGCCTTGCCTGGTCCGGGGCGCGGCCGGTCGAGTGGCTGCTTGCCAATGCCAAGGTCGACCGGCGCTGGTGTCTCATCCACGCCACCCACATGACCGACACAGAGACGGTGCAAATGGCGAAAAGCGGCGCCGTTGCCGGCCTTTGTCCGATCACCGAGGCCAATCTCGGCGACGGCACCTTTGCCGCGTCCTTGTTCATGCAGCATGGCGGCCGCTTTGGCATCGGCTCGGATTCAAACGTCCTGATCGGCCTGCCTGACGAGTTGCGGCAGCTCGAATATTCGCAGCGCCTCGCCCACCGCGCCCGCAACGTGCTGGCCGTCGCCTGCGGCTCGACCGGCCGTGCTTTGTTCGACGCAGCGCTCGATGGTGGCAGTGCCGCGCTGGGCGCCGGCCCCTCGCAGATCGCAGCAGGTGCCCCGGCCGATTTCGTCTCGCTCGACGGCAAGCATCCATCGCTGGCCGGCAAGACGGGCGATGCAATCCTTGACGCCTGGATTTTTGCCAACGGCACCAAGATCGATTGCGTCTGGGTGCATGGCAGGAAACTGGTCAGCGGCGGTATGCATGCCAGGCGCGATGCTATCGCCGAGCGGTTCCGCAAGGTGATGACGGCGCTTTCGGCATGAGCATGATCGCGACAACAAGCGCGGATTCTGGAAGCGCGGACGGCGGCGAGGTTCTTTCGCTGCACCAGCGCATCCTGTCGGACATCAGCGAACGGATCCTGTCGGGTGCCTGGGCGCCCGGCCACCGCATTCCGTTCGAGCATGAACTGACGGCCGAATACAATTGTTCGCGCATGACAGTGAACAAGGCGCTGTCGCAACTGGCCAAGGCCGGGCTGATCGAGCGCCGGCGTCGTTCGGGCAGCTTTGTCCGCCGGCCGCAATCGCAGGCGGCCGTTCTCGAAATCCACGACATCCGGATCGAGGTCGAGGCACTTGGCCTACCCTACCGCTATGAGCGCATGGCGCGAAGCAGAAGGCGCAGCAGCGCCGACGACCGCGCCCTGTTGGAACTCGACGTCGCCGGGCCGGTGCTGGCGCTGGAATGCCTGCATTTCGCAGGCAAGCGGCCGTTTGCCCACGAGCAGCGGCTGATCAACCTGGCTGCCGTGCCGGAAGCCGCCGAAGAGGCGTTTTTCGAGACCGCGCCCGGTCCGTGGCTGATCGGGCGCGTGCCGTGGAGTGCCGCCGAGCATCGCATTCGCGCGGTTGCCGCCGAAAAGCACATCGCGGCGGCGCTCGACATCGAGACCGGCGCGCCGTGCCTGGTGATCGAGCGGCGGACATGGAGCGCCGAGCACCCCGTCACCCATGTCCGGTTCACCTATGCGGCAGAGAACCACACTCTCGTGGCAAGGTTCACGCCGTCGCAGGGGTAGTGACACGCCCCCTTCTCCCCTTGTGGGACAAAGTGGATCGGCGCGCAGCGCCGAGACGGATGAGGGGTGCTGGAAGGAATGAGACGTTAAAAATATCGAATGATTTTTGGTGTTTAGAATTTCGGCGTAGCGATCCGTCCAACACCCCTCATCCGACCGAGCTTCGCTCGGCCACCTTCTCCCACAAGGGGCCTGTTGCGCAGTAACCGGGGATGTTTGGATGGGGCGGGATCGCAGGGATTTCGCTCGTCTTTGTGAGCTCCGCCCCC
>NZ_JAMYTP010000030.1:0-54773 GCF_040322515.1 Mesorhizobium sp. M0136 | reverse complement strand
ACTGCAGCGCCTCACGTCTATCAAGACGTGCGGCGCCGTAACCGTCAGATCACCAGGCCTTTGGTCAGTTCAAGCGCCTGGCGTTCGAACAGCCGGCGGTAAATGCCGCCTTGCAGCCGGATCAGTTGGTCATGCGAGCCCTCTTCGACGATGCGGCCGCGATCGAACACCAAAAGCCTGTCCAGCGCCCGCACCGTCGACAGCCGGTGGGCAATTACCAGCGTCGTGCGGCCGACCATCAAGCGCTCCATCGCCTGCTGGATCAGCACCTCCGATTCCGAATCGAGGCTCGACGTTGCCTCATCCAGGATGAGAATGCGCGCATCGGCAAGGAAGGCGCGTGCGATTGCAACACGCTGACGCTCGCCGCCCGACAGCTTTACGCCGCGCTCGCCGACCAGCGTGCCATAGCCTTTCGGCAAATTGGCGATGAAGTCATGCGCGCTGGCCAACCGCGCCGCCTGCTCGATCTCGGCCTGCGTGGCGGCCGGCCGGGCATAGGCGATGTTTTCGGCCAGCGACCGGTGAAACAGGATCGGCTCCTGCTGGACGATTGCGATCTGTGCGCGCAGCGACGCCTGCGCCACATTGGCAATATCCTGGCCGTCGATCAGGATATTGCCCGCAGTCACGTCGTAGAGGCGCTGGATCAGCTTGACGAATGTCGTCTTGCCGGAGCCCGAATGGCCAACCAGCCCAACCCGTTCGCCCGGCGCGATATCCACCGAAAAGTCGCGATAGAGCGGCAGGCGGTGGCTGCCATAATGGAACGTTACATTGTCGAAGGTGATACGGCCATCGGTGATCCGGATCGGTTTGGCTCCGAGCCGATCCTCGATGCCGAGTGGTTCGGACTGGAAGTCGACCAGTTCCTCCATGTCGTTGATCGAGCGCTGCAGATTGCGGATATGCGTGCCGATGTCGCGCAGATAGCCTTGCAGCACGAAGAATGAGGTCAGCACGAAGGCGACATCGCCGGCGCTCGCCTGCCCCCACGACCACAAAAGCAGCGAGAAGCCGATGACCGCTGCCCTCAAAAGCAGCAGCATCGTCCCTTGCGTGGTGCCGTTGACGGTGCCGCGCATCCAGGTGCGGCGCGTGCGACCGCGCCATTTGGCGACGACCTCGGCAAGCCGCGTCTCCTCGCGTTCCTCGGCGCCAAAACCCTTGACCACGGCGTTGCAGCTCACCGCATCGGCCAGCGAGCCGCCAAGCCGTGTATCCCACGCATTTGCAAGCCTTGCCCCGGGCGCGACATAGCCAAGCGACAGCATCGTCGTCACCGCGATGAACAGAACCGAACCGATGGCGACGACAGCACCCATCAGCGGCCAGAACCAGCCAAGCAGCAGCGTCGAGCCGACGAGCATGACGACCGACGGCAGCAGCGCGATCAGGATCGTGTCGTTGAGCAGGTCGAGCGCCCACATGCCGCGCGTTATCTTGCGCACCGTCGATCCGGCGAAGCTGTTGGCGTGCCAGTCGGTGGAGAAGCGCTGGACGCGGTGGAAGGCGTCGGCGGCGATATCCGCCATCATCTTTAACGTCAGCTCGACAATGGCCATGAAGGCGAGATTGCGCAGCACGACACCGGTGAGCGCCAGGGCAACCAGCATCGAAAAGGCCGCCATCGCCGCGTTCCACGCAACATCGTCGGCCGCAGCACTGCTGGCGACGGCATCCACCAGCCGGCCGGAATAGAGCGGCGTCAGCACGTCGGCCAAGGTCGACAGCAGGAACGTGCCCATAATGCCGGCAAGCCGCCACGGCTGACGCCGCCAA
Organism: Mesorhizobium sp. M0136; assembly: GCF_040322515.1. Taxonomy (NCBI): domain Bacteria; kingdom Pseudomonadati; phylum Pseudomonadota; class Alphaproteobacteria; order Hyphomicrobiales; family Phyllobacteriaceae; genus Mesorhizobium; species Mesorhizobium sp. M0136. The sequence goes on along the minus strand of NZ_JAMYTP010000030.1, from coordinate 52,991 downwards.
TGGCTGAGCGTGAAGCCAAGAACGCTGCGAAAGGCGCCCGCGCGCAAATCTATTCGAAAACGAGCCATAATGTCATTCGGGCACAAACGAGCCCGATCCCACGAAAGTAGAAATTGAAAAACCGCGTTGGCGCCGTTTGGCGCCCGGAGATGCGGAGGTTTGGCGTATTTGGCGGCCCTGTAGAGGGCGGCGACCGGCAGCGGCAAAATACCTGCCTTGGGTTCAGCCTTGCCGCGAGGCTATGTCGCGGCGCACTGACCAAGACCTAGGCTTCGCGGCCTCGCATAACGATCTCAAATCCTGGCATTCGGTTCCTCCTGAAGGGGAATCGCGGAGAGGCGTTTATAGAGACGCCTCAACGCCGCGCCAAGTCAGTAGATAGCCCAAAGCGCATCTGGTCCAAGCAGTGAGACGATTTTGCAACAACGGCCGGTTGTACGCCGCGTCTGTTCAAATTGCCGGCATACGGTCGAGGCGCATATAGCGGCCGTCGGTGGAAGGCCTGAAGCCGAGCTTCTCGTAAACCGCATGGGCGTCGTTGGTCGACAGGCTCCAATGCGTGACAGTCTTGCAATCCGGATGATCGATAAGCGCCTGGACAAGCCGGCTTCCGATGCCTTGCCCGCGATACCCGGGCCAGACAATGATGTCGGCGAGATAGGCAAATACCGTACGGTCGGTGATCGCCCGACCAAAGCCGACCTGATTGCCGCCGACATAGGCGCCGACGCACAGTGAATTGGCAAAGGCGCGGCGGTGCAGTTCATCGCTGCGGCCGCTGCCCCAATAACTCTCCTTCAAGATGTCGGACGTCGCCCGGAAGTCGATCTGCGACATGTCAAAGCTGATCTCAAAGTTGGCCATGGCTAAACCGTTATGCAGCCAATCGCCTACCCGCCATCCCTGAACCGGTTGGTAATGGGATAGCGGCGGTCGCGGCCAAAATTCTTCCTCGTGATCTTCACGCCGGGCGCCGCCTGCCGGCGCTTGTATTCGGCGACATAAAGCAGGTGCTCGACGCGCGTCACCGTCGCCCGGTCATGGCCGCGTGCAACGATCTCGTCGACGCCCATCTCGTTCTCGACCAGGCACTCCAATATGTCATCGAGCACCGGATAGGGCGGCAGCGAATCCTGGTCGGTCTGGTTCTCTCGCAGTTCCGCCGAGGGCGCCTTGTCGATGATATTATTCGGGATCACCTCGCCGGACGGGCCTAGCGCGCCCGGCGGCACATGCGCGTTGCGCCAGCGCGATAACGCATAGACCTGCATCTTGTAGAGGTCCTTTATCGGGTTGAAGCCGCCATTCATGTCGCCATAGAGCGTGGCGTAGCCGACCGACATCTCGCTCTTGTTGCCGGTAGTGACCACCATCGAGCCGAACTTGTTGGAAATCGCCATCAGGATGGTGCCACGGGCCCGGCTCTGCAGGTTTTCCTCGGTGATGCCTTCCTTGGTGCCCTCGAAAAGCTGCGTCAGTGTGTGCAGGAAGCCCTCGACCGGCTCGAAGATCGGCACGATATCGTAGCGGCAGCCGAGCGCGCGGGCGCAGTCCTCGGCGTCCTTGAGCGAGTCCTTCGAAGTGTAGCGGTAAGGCATCATCACGGCGCGCAGCCGCTCCTCGCCCAGCGCATCGACGGCAAGTGCCGCGCAGATCGCCGAATCGATGCCGCCGGAAAGGCCAAGCACGACATTCTTGAAGCCGTTCTTGTTGACGTAGTCGCGCAAGCCCAACATGCAGGCGCGATAGTCGGCCTCCTCCTTTTCAGGGATTTTCGACATCGGTCCGTCAGAGCAGACCCAGATGTCATTCTTTCGCTTCCAGGTGGTGACGTTGACCGTCTCCTCGAACTGGCTCATCTGGAAGGCCAGCGTCTTGTCAGAACCGATGGCAAACGATGCGCCGTCGAAGACCAGTTCGTCCTGGCCGCCAAGCTGGTTGGCATAGATGATCGGCAGTCCGCATTCGATGACCTGGCGGATGACGATCTGGTGGCGGACATCGACCTTGCCGCGATAGTAGGGCGAGCCGTTCGGCACCAGCAGGATTTCGGCGCCGCTTTCGGCCAGCGTCTCGCAGACGGCAACTTCGCCCCAGATGTCTTCGCAGATCGGCACTCCCACGCGCACGCCGCGGAAATTGACCGGCCCCTGGATCTCGGGGCCGGCCTGGAAGACGCGCTTCTCGTCGAACTCACCATAATTCGGCAGATCGAGCTTGTAGCGTTCGGCAAGGATTTTGCCGCCATCAGCAAAGATGATCGAATTGTGCGTGCCGGTCTTGCGCTTCAACGGCGTGCCGATGATGAAGCCCGGGCCGCCGTCGGCGGTATCGCCGGCGAAATCCTCCGCCGCCCGCTCGCACGCCTTCAGGAATGCCGGCTTCAGCACCAGATCCTCAGGCGGATAGCCGGCAAGGAAAAGCTCGCTGAACAGCACGAGGTCGGCGCCTTGGCGGGCGGCATCCGCCCTCGCCTCGCGCGCCTTGGAGAGATTGCCGGCGACGTCGCCGACCGTCGGATTGAGCTGGGCGACGGCGATGCGCAATATGTCTGGAGCGGTCCTGTCTGTCATGCCCGTGGGTTTAGCGCGGCAAAATTCGTCGGGCAATGGCGTTCGTTTGGACCAAACAATCGATCCTATTCGCCCATATATTCGCGCAAGGCTTCCGGCGGATGGTTCTCGCCGATCGACATTGCCAGAATGCGTGAAATGTGTCGGCGCGGCAGCCCGGTTTCCGCCGCCCAGGCGTTGATCTGCGCCTGGATCCTGCCCAAATCCCTCTTCGACGTCGGGCTCTCCGCAATCTCGAGTCCGGCATCGCGCAGTGCGGCCGCCATATCGGCCGAGACAACAAAAGCGTCCCACTCCAGCCAGCGCAGAAAATACTGACCGGTATTGCCGCCGAGCCGGCTGCCGTGCTTGCCGAGATAGGCCATCAACCCGACCTGGTCATCCGCCGGCCAATCGGCCAGGAACTTGCCGAAGCTGCCGTGCTCCTTCGACACGCGCTCGACGAAGGCCGCGTTGTCGCGTACGGATTTGATCTTCTGCGGATTGCGCACGATGCGCTTGTCGGCAGTGAGATCGTGCCAGAAATCGTCAGGCTGGAACAGCAGCCGCTTCGGTTCGAAGCCAAGAAATGCTTCCTCGAAACCCGGCCATTTCTGCTCGATGACGCGCCAGACGAAGCCGGCGGCAAAGACCCGCTCGGCCATGGTCGACAGGATCCGGTCATCCGCAATCTTTGCCACCGCGGCATTGTCAGGCATTGGACCCAGTAGCGACGTGAGGGCTGCCTCACCGCCTTTGCGTTTCGCTGCACGGGCGCGAATTTTCTGAAAATCCACCATTGTTTCCTGACCCCATCGCGTCAATCTACCACTTCCCGTATGAACCGGCAGCTTCTACCTCATCGCTGACGACGGAGGCGACGATGAACAAGACGATCGAGGACCTGGCAAGCCGCTGGCTGAAGCGAAAGCCGGACGGCCTCAGCGCGCTCGAAAGCCGGGTACTGCAATCTACGCTCGAGCGCACCACGATCTCCAAGGACACCAACAAGGCCGTCGCCTTTCACCAGACGTTTGGAGATCGCCTGGCCGACACCATCGCCCGGATCGGCGGCTCGTGGTCCTTCATCCTGGCATTCATTGGCTTCCTGATCCTGTGGACGGCAGGCAATGTCTGGCTCTTGTCGAGCGCCGCCTTCGATCCCTATCCATTCATCTTCCTCAATCTCGTGCTTTCCATGGTTGCCGCCCTGCAGGCGCCAGTGATCATGATGGCGCAGAACCGCCAGACGGAGCGCGATCGAATCGACGCCGCCCACGACTATGAGGTAAATCTCAAGGCCGAGATCGAGATCATGGCGTTACACGAAAAGCTCGACGAACTGCGCCACAGCCAGATCATCGGCATGCGAGACGAGATCGCCCGGCTGGCCGAGCAGGTGAAGCGCATCGACGACATTCTGTCGAAGCAGCGAACGTCTTCATGACGGAAGCCATCCATCGTCTCATTGAGCAATATGGGTTGGTCGCGGTTTTCCTGGGCTGCGTGGCCGAGGGCGAAAGCGCCGCCATCCTTGGCGGTTTCTTCGCGCATCAGCATGTCTTCGTCCTGTGGCAGGCTTTCCTCGCGGCAGCGCTCGGCGCCTTCGGTGGCGACACGTTCTTCTTCATCTTGGGGCGGAGCTTCGCCGACCATAAATTCGTGATCAGGCTCCGTGCCCGGCCGGGCTTCAGCCACGCCTATCGTCTCGTCACCTCTCATCCCAACATCTTCGTGCTGTCGAACCGCTACATCTATGGCCTGCGCCTGGTCGGTGGTATCGCGGCGGGGCTGTCCGGCATCGCCGCGGCGCGTTTCGCCATCCTCAACGCCATCTCATCGGTGGTCTGGGCGGCGCTGTTCTGCACGGTCGGTTATGTGTTCGGGCTGGGTGCCGAGCGCATCGTCGGCCAGGCGCTAGCCCGCCACGAGCGGCTGCTGATCGCTCTGGCAATCGGCCTCGTTGTGGCTATCCTCGGCTGGCTGGCGTCGCACTTCCTCGCCAAGAAGGAGCTTCGCAAGGGAAGCTGATCGTCAATCTATGCCGAGCGCACGGTCGCCCTTTTCCAGGATCAGCGGGATGATCAGGTCTTCCTCGTCGGCAAGATGCCTGGTCAGCATGGCGATCAGCCGGCTGTTCTCGTCGGCATAGGTGTCGGCGGCGAAGCGCTGCTTGACCTCGCTCTCCTGAAGCGTGCGGATGAAGGCATTTGCCGCCTCGGCATTGCGCTCCAGTCCCTTATGGATTGTGTGGTGATCGGCATCGAGAATCTCGAAGCCGCGCTTCAGACGGGTCTCGGCCCTGGCGAAGACCGGGAAATAATGATGGTCCTCGACATTGTGATGGCCGTCGAGATTGCCGAGGAAATGGTTGAGGCGCGGCGCGAACCAACGGGCGAATTCCGGCGCGTTCAGCCTACCTTCTCGATAATCGCCGATACCATTGGTGAGCATGCCGCCAAGCTCGCGGAACATATCGTGCCGCTGCAGCCACATATTGGCCACGCCGTGGATGTTGGCATGCGCCTGCCAGATCTCGCGCGGATATTTTTCGGCCAGCCAGCGCAGATCGTCCGGCAGGCCCTCACGTTCGAGCAGCAGAAATCCGGCGGTATCGGTCATGTCGGTTCCCTCAGACCATGATCCCGAAAAGTGGTACCGGTTTTTCGGAAGAGATCGTGGTCAAAACGAGAAATGCAGTGACGGCATGTAGTGTCTGAAACGTCAGATCGGCACCCCGAGGATCCGCTCGACGATGGCGACGCCCCAGACGCCTGCAGCGATTACCACCGAAATAAGCACGGCCAGCGAACCGCAATCCTTGGCCAGTTGGATATCGATGTTGAATTCACGGCTGAACGCGTCGCATGCCGCCTCGATGCCGGTATTCAGCACCTCGATCATGATCATGAGCAGCACCGCGCCGATCAGCAGCGCATAGCCGCGCCACGATTCCGAAAGGAACCAGCCGAGCGGCAAGGCAAGCACAAGCAGCGTCAGCTCCAGCTGGAAGGCCTCCTCGCTGGCGGCCAGTTTGCGAAACGCCCGCACCGAGTTGTAAAAAGCGTCGATCAGCCGCTGCATGCCAAAACCCTTCGGAATCACCGGCAGGGGATTAGCGCAATGGCTGGACCAAGGGAATAAGGCGACCTCTTCAAAAATCAGTCTCCTGCCACCTTGATCGACGGCGTTGACTTCTCGAACTGCGGCAGCCCGTCGTCGACCGCGTAATAGTCGCCCTTGTCGCCGACGAAGATGTGACATTCCCCTTGAAGTCCGGTTGGCGCGTCGAACAGCCCGGCCAAGACTGAAACATAGCCATCATCCGTCGGCTTCCAGAACAGCAGCGAGCCGCATGTCTTGCAGAAACCGCGTCTGGCAAACGAAGATGCCTCGTACCAGGTGATGCTGTCCGCGCCCGTGATTGTGATGTCGGGGTCGGCAACATTGGTTGCAGCATAAAAATGCCCGCTCTGCTTCCGGCACTGCGAGCAATGGCAGTAGATAACACCGCGCAGCGGTCCTCGTGTCTGGAACCGCACTGCCCCGCACAAGCATGATCCGGTGTGACTGTCAGCCATATCGGCCTCCCGATGCAATTGCCGTCGCTTCGCAGGATTCCAGTTTTGCGTGCGTCAGGCACGAGCAAATGCGACACCGGCCGGACGCGTTTCGCTGACCACCTCGATGATCGAATACGTTCTAATCAGCCGTTGACGGCCTGCTTGTGCTGGACCGGATGGCTCTTCTTTAGCAGATCGGACACCAGGAACGCCAACTCGATCGCCTGGTCGGCGTTGAGCCGCGGATCGCAATGGGTGTGGTAGCGATCCTGCAATTCTTCGGCGGTGATGGCGCGGGCACCACCGGTGCATTCGGTGACGTTCTTGCCTGTCATCTCGATGTGTATGCCGCCGGGATGCGTGCCTTCGGCGCGGTGCACCTCGAAGAACGTCTGCACCTCCTTCAGGATGCGGTCGAACGGCCGTGTCTTGTAGCCGGCGGCCTCGATCGTATTGCCATGCATCGGATCGGAAGACCACACCACACTGCGGCCTTCCTTCTGCACCGCTCGCACCAGCCTCGGCAGATGGTCGGCAACCTTATCGGAGCCGAAACGAGCGATCAGCGTCAGCCGGCCGGGCTCGTTCTCCGGATTGAGCAGATCGATGAGCTGCAACAGGCCGTCCGGCGTCAGCGACGGCCCGCATTTCAGCCCCAGCGGGTTCTTGATGCCGCGGCAATATTCGACATGCGCATGGTCGGGTTGGCGCGTGCGATCGCCGATCCAGATCATGTGGCCAGAGGTGGCGTACCAGTCGCCCGAGGTCGAATCGACGCGGGTCAGCGCCTCTTCGTAACCGAGCAACAGCGCCTCATGGCTGGTATAGAAATCGGTCTCGCGCAGCGCATAATTGGTCTCCGAGGTGATGCCGACGGCCTTCATGAAGTCCATCGTCTCGGTGATGCGGTTGGCGAGCGACTCGTATTTCTCGCCCTGCGGGCTGTCGGAGACGAACCCGAGCATCCATTGATGCACGTTCTCCAGGCTGGCGTAGCCGCCCTGGGCGAAGGCGCGCAAAAGGTTGAGCGTCGCCGCCGATTGGCGGTACGCCATCTCCTGTCTTGCAGGATCGGGAATGCGCGACTTGGCATCGAACTCGATGCCGTTGATGATGTCGCCGCGATAGCTGGGCAGCGTCACACCGCCCTTGGTCTCATTGTCGGACGAGCGCGGCTTGGCGAACTGGCCGGCGACACGGCCGACCTTCACCACCGGTTGAGCGCCAGCGAAGGTCAGTACCACCGACATCTGCAGGAAGACGCGGAAGAAGTCGCGGATATTGTCCGCGCCATGTTCGGCGAAGCTCTCGGCGCAATCGCCACCTTGCAAAAGGAATGCGTCACCGGCAGCGACGGCTGCAAGCTGCTTCTTCAGCTTGCGTGCCTCACCTGCAAAAACCAGCGGCGGAAAGGTGGCGAGCTGGGCTTCCGTGTTCCTCAGCGCGGCAAGGTCCGGATAGGCAGGAACCTGCTGGATCGGCTTAGCTCTCCACGAATTCGGCGACCATTTCGTCATCGAAGCACCTAACGCTCTTTTCACGCGGACGCCATCGCCCGCCAATCCGCCCCATATGGGGTCGCGGCTGCATACACGAAGCCGATTTCCTATTCTAGACCGGAATCTCAGCGCTGGCGAATGGCACGGCAGGGCGAAAGTACCAGCGCCGTCATGGTCCAGAGCACCAGCGATACCTGCTACGCCGCCGCCTTCTCCACCAGCCGTGCCAGCTGCGTCATGACAACCGCTGAGCCTGCCAGCCGCTTTTCGGGCGTCGGCCAGTCGCGGCTGAAGACGACGCTCTGGTCCGGCCGGATCTTGGCCAGCGAACCCTGTTCGCCGATGAGCTTGACCAGCCCGACCGGATTGGGGAATTCGCGCTTGCGGAAATGGATGACGACGCCTTTCGGTCCGGCATCGAGTTTTTCGACATTGGCCTTGCGGCAAAGTGCCTTGATGAAGACGATCTTCAATAAATGCTTCACCTCTTCCGGCAGCGGCCCGAAACGGTCGATAAGCTCGGCGCCAAAAGCGTCGATCTCTTCAGTGTTTTCGAGATCGCCAAGGCGGCGATAGAGCGCCAACCTGAGCTGCAGATCCGGGACATAGCTTTCCGGGATCATCACCGCTGTGCCGACGGCGATCTGCGGCGACCAGCCGCCGTCCTGCACCTCGCCGGAATCCTTCACTTCGGCCACTGCCTCCTCCAGCATCTGCTGGTAGAGCTCGAAGCCGACCTCCTTGATGTGGCCCGACTGCTCTTCGCCAAGCAGATTGCCGGCGCCGCGAATGTCGAGGTCGTGGCTGGCCAGCTGGAAACCGGCGCCTAGCGTATCGAGCGACTGCAGCACTTTTAGCCGGCGCTCGGCTGTATCCGTGAGCTTGCGGTTGGCGGGCAGCGTGAACAGCGCGTAGGCGCGCACCTTAGAACGGCCGACGCGCCCGCGCAGCTGATAGAGCTGAGACAGGCCGAACATATCGGCGCGGTGTACGATCAGCGTATTGGCGGTCGGTATATCGAGGCCGGATTCGACGATTGTGGTCGACAAAAGCACATCGTACTGGCCGTCATAGAAGGCGTTCATGATGTCGTCGAGTTCGCCGGGCGGCATCTGGCCATGGGCCACGGCCACTTTCAGCTCAGGCACGGATTCGCGCAGGAAATCATGGATTTCCGCGAGATCGCTGATGCGCGGTACGACATAGAAAGAATGGCCGCCACGGTAGCGCTCGCGCAGCAGCGTCTCGCGGATGACCAGCGGATCGAAGGGGGAGATGAAGGTACGCACGGCCATGCGATCGACCGGCGGCGTGGCGATCAGCGACAGCTCACGCACCCCGGTCAAGGCAAGCTGCAGCGTTCGCGGGATCGGCGTCGCCGACAGCGTCAGAACGTGGACGTCGGTCTTGAGATCCTTCAGCCGCTCCTTGTGCTTGACGCCGAAATGCTGCTCCTCGTCGATGATCAGCAGGCCGAGATTCTTGAACGAGATCGAGGACCCGAGCAGTGCGTGCGTGCCGATGACAATGTCGACTTGGCCTTCGGCGACGCCCTTCTTGGTCTCGGCCAGTTCCTTGGCACCGACCAGCCGCGAGGCCTGGGCGACGCGGATCGGCAGGCCGGAGAAGCGCTGCGAGAAGGTCTTGAAATGCTGACGCGACAACAATGTCGTCGGCACCACCACCGCGACCTGAAAGCCTTCCATCGCCGCGATGAAGGCAGCACGAAGCGCGACTTCGGTCTTGCCGAAGCCGACATCGCCGCAGATCAGCCGGTCCATCGGCTTTCCTGCGCCCAGATCATCCCTGACCGAATCGATCGCCGTTTGCTGGTCGTCGGTTTCCTCATAGGGGAAACGCGCTGCAAACTCGCCATAGAGGCCTTCCGCCGGCAGCAGCGCCGGTGCGGCCCGCATTTGTCGCTCGGCGGCGATGCGGATCAGCTGCCCGGCCATGTCGAGCAGGCGTTTCTTCAGCCGTGCCTTGCGCGATTGCCAAGCGCCGCCGCCAAGCTTGTCGAGTGTCGCCTCGGCCGAATCCGAGCCATAGCGCGACAGCAACTCGATGTTTTCCACCGGCAAGAACAGCCGATCGTCGCCGGCATAGTGGATTTCGAGGCAATCGTGCGGCGCACCGAGCGCCTCGATGGTGCGCAGCCCGATGAAGCGGCCAATGCCATGGTCGGCATGGACGACGATATCGCCTGAGGACAATGCCGAAGCCTCGGCGATGAAGTCGGACGCGCGCTTCTTGCGCTTCGAGCGCCGGATCAGTCGGTCGCCGAGAATGTCCTGCTCGGCGACGACGACCAGTTTCTCCGTCTCGAAGCCGGATTCAAGCGGCAGGACGGCCAGTCCCGCTTGCCCTGGCTCAAGCTTTTCGGCTTCGGCAAGCGTCGCCACCGGTTTCAGATTGCCAAGATGATGCTCGGCCAGGATTTGGCCGAGCCGGTCGAGCGAACCTTCAGTCCAGCCGGCGACGATGACACGGCGGCCTACAGCGCGCTCGTCGGAAATGTGTTTTACGACGACGTCGAAGACGTTGGCGTTAGGGTCGGCGCGCTCCTCGACGAAGCTGCGACCATGGCGCGAGCCGGCATGGAACACCTTTTTCGCACCGGCATCGGGCGCATCGAAGGACGTGAAGTCGATCGCTTCGCGCGGGCCAAGCGAGGCAATCAGGTTCTCGGGCGACAGATAAAGCAAATCCGGCGACACCGGCTTGTAGGGCACGGCATCCTTCAAGGCGCCGTCGGCCTGTTTTTTGCGCGCCTCATAATGATCGAGGATCAGCGCATGGCGCTCGGCCAGTGCCTCATGCGCCAGATGATCAAACACCACCGGCGCATCCGGCAAGTAATCGAACACGGTTTCCAGCCGCTCATAGAAGAACGGCAGCCAGTGCTCCATGCCGGCAAACCGCCTGCCCTCGCTGACCGCCGCATAGAGCCCATCGTCGCGCGAGGGCGCCCCAAAGGCTTCGATGTAGGCGCGGCGGAAGCGGCTGATCGTCTCTGGCGTCAGCGCCACCTCGCTCATCGCCTGTAGCGCCATCGACTTGCGCTGGCCGGTGGTGCGCTGTGTTGCGGTATCGAAGACGCGGATCGATTCCAGCGTATCGCCGAAGAAATCGAGGCGCAGCGCCTCAGTCCAGCCGGGCGCGAAGAGATCGAGAATGCCGCCGCGCACCGCGAATTCGCCGATACCGCGCACCGTCGGCACTCGCTCGAAGCCGGAATTCTCCAGCCGGGAGCCCAGCACGTTCATGTCTATCTGGTTGCCCGGTTTGGCGTGGAAGGTCTGCGCCTCGACGAGTTCAGCCGGCGGAATGCGTTGCAACAGCGCATTCGCGGTGGTGAGGACGACGGCGCGGTGCGGCTTCTTCGCCAGCGCAATCATTGCAGCCAGTGCATCGAGCCGCCTTGCGGCGGCATCGGCGCCGGGCGAGACACGGTCGTAAGGCAGGCAATCCCAAGCCGGCAGTTCCAGCACCGGCAGGCCCGGCGCGGCAAAGGCAAGCGCCTCGACGATCGCCGGCAGGCGCTGGCCGTCGCGGGCCACGAACAGCACCGGCTTGTCCGGTGCGATCTCGCGCGCAGCCTGCACCAGCGCAAAGGCTTCGTAGCCGTCGGCGACGCCATCGACAATGAACTGGCCAGCGCGGCCTTTCGGCAGACCGATCGTAGGAATAAGGCTCATGGCTACACGTTGTTCAGAAGGTCAGGGGCCGGCGCGAGGCCAGGATTTTTTGCAGGACGGCACAATCGATAGTCGCCGGGACCGGGCGCTCGCCGGTGACGATGGGCAGGAATTCGGTGTCGGGAATGTCGAGGAGCCTCTCATATTGGTCGATTTCGTCGCCGGTCAAGGCGCCGATCTCGGCATCCGCGAAGCTGCCAAGTATAAGGTCCATCTCGCGCATGCCGCGGTGCCACGAACGAAACAGAAGCTTGCGGCGGCGGGCATCGAGGCCCTCGCTGGATCGTTTCGTTCCGGTCATCGTGCAACATCCTTGCCCAGGCGGCGCATATAGCGTGGATAGAAGTCGGTGTCAGCCTTGCGCTACGGCCGGCGCAACATAAGCTGACATCATGCGTCCCTCCCTCCTCGACCCTTTGTTTGTCCCGATCACATCGCTTGCCGGCGTCGGGCCGAAGGTTGGTGCGCTGATCGAGAAAGTCGTGACGGCCGACCTCGGCGACCGGACCGCGCGCGCCGGGGACCTCTTGTTCGTGCTGCCGCATACTGTCATCGACCGCCGCAACCGGCCGGGCATCGCTGGTTCGGCCGAGGGCGCCATTGTCACACTCGACGTACGCATCGACCGCCACCAGCCACCCCCACGCGGCAACAGGTCGGTCCCGTATCGGGTCTACGCCCATGACGACACTGGCGAGATCGCGCTGACCTTCTTCCATGCCCATGCCGCCTATCTCGAAAAAGCAATGCCCGTAGGCGAGCATGTCGTCGTCTCAGGCCGCATGGAATGGTTCAACGGCCGCCCGACCATGGTTCACCCCGACCATATCGCACTTGCCGGCGACGCGGAAAACCTCCCGTTGGTCGAGCCGGTCTATCCGCTGACCGCCGGGCTCTCGGCCAAGGTGCTGCGCCGGGCCATCGGCCAGGCGCTGGCCCGCCTGCCGTTGCTGCCCGAGTGGCAGGACGGCGAGTTCTGGCGCCGCCACGCTTTTCCCGCTTTCGGCGATGCGCTCAACCGCATCCACCATCCTGCCGACCCGATCGACGTCTCTGCCGACGGCGCAGCATGGCGGCGCCTTGCCTATGACGAGTTCCTGGCCAGCCAGGTATCGCTGGCGCTGGTGCGGGCCAAGGTCCGCCGATTATCGGGCCGGCCGCTCGTCGGCGACGGCCGCATAGTCGAACAACTGCGCGTGGCACTCCCCTATTCGCTGACCATGTCGCAGGAAATGGCGCTTGCCGAAATCAACGCCGATCTCGGTGACCCCGAACGCATGCTGCGCCTTTTGCAGGGCGATGTCGGCTCCGGCAAGACGGTGGTCGCGCTGCTTGCCATGGCGCGTGCCGTCGAGGCAGGCGGCCAGGCGGCATTGATGGCGCCGACCGAAATCTTGGCGCGCCAGCATCTGGCAACTATTGCGCCGTTGGCGGAACGGGCCGGCCTGCGTGTGGCCGTCCTCACCGGCCGCGAAAAGGGCCGCGAGCGTGCCGACACGCTGACCAGGCTGGCCAATGGTGACATCGACATCGTCGTCGGCACCCATGCGCTGTTCCAGGAGACAGTGACGTTCCGTGACCTCGTTTTCGCCGTCGTCGACGAGCAGCACCGTTTCGGCGTCCACCAGCGCCTTGCCATTACCGCCAAGGGCGATGCGCCCGACATGCTGGTAATGACAGCAACGCCGATACCGCGGACGCTGGTGCTGACTGCATTCGGCGACATGGATGTGTCGAAGCTGACGGAAAAGCCGGCCGGCCGCCAGCCGATCCGCACCGTCACCTTGCCGCTTGAACGGCTCGACGAACTGATCGGACGCATGCTCGACGCCGTCGCCGATGACCAAAAAATCTACTGGATCTGTCCGCTGGTCGAGGAATCCGAGGAGATCAAACTGATGTCGGCCGAGGACCGTTTTGCCTCGCTGAAGCCGCTGTTCGGCGACCGCATCGGCCTGGTGCACGGCCGCATGAAAGCCACCGACAAAGACGAGGCGATGCGCGCCTTTAAACAGGGCGACACCCGTATCCTGATCGCCACCACCGTCATCGAGGTCGGCGTCGATGTGCCTGATGCGACGATCATGGTCATCGAGCATGCCGAGCGCTTTGGCCTCGCCCAGTTGCACCAATTGCGCGGCCGGGTCGGGCGTGGCGACAAGCCTTCATCCTGCGTGCTGCTCTACAAGGACCCGCTTGGCGAGACGGCAAAACGCCGTTTGTCGGTGATGCGGGAGACCGAGGACGGTTTCCGTATCGCCGAAGAGGATCTGAAGCTGCGCGGCGAAGGCGAGTTGCTCGGCACCCGCCAGTCCGGCACGCCGGGCTTCCAGGTGGCGCGCATCGAGGTGCATGCCGACCTGCTCGAGGCCGCTCGCGACGATGCGCGGCTGATCCTGTCGCGCGATCCGGAACTGCAGTCCGAACGCGGCACGGCGCTGCGCCTGTTGCTCTATCTGTTCGGCCGCGACGAGGCCGTGCGGCTCCTGCGTGCCGGCTGAGGCATCGTGTCGAGCGGAGGATTGGCAAGCGCGTGGATCTGCTCGCCGTTCACCGTCATCATTTTGACAGCTGGCGCCACCAGGCCGGCCGACACGATCAGCTTGGCTCCGTCCTCGATCGTCATGTCGAGCGATACGATGTCGGATTTCGGCACATACATCAGAAAGCCTGTCGTCGGGTTGGGCGTACACGGCATGAACACGGCAATCAGCGGATCGCCTTCCCGGTCGAGCTTCTGGTTGATCTCGGTTTCCTTCTCGCTGGCGACGAAGACAAGCGACCAGACCCCTTTGCGCGGATATTCTACCAACCCGACCTGGCGGAACATGTCGCCCTTGTTCGACAGCACCGTCTCGAAAATCTGCTTCAGCGAACGGTAGATGCCGCGCACCAGCGGCATGCGACCAAGCAGGCGCTCGCCGAAGTTGACGATGGCGCGGCCAACGATATTGGCGGTCATAAAGCCGATGAAAGTGATGAGGATCAGGGCAACGATCAGCCCAAAACCCGGCACTGGAAACGGCAGGTAGGTGTCCGGATTGTAGCGTACCGGAATGTAGGGTTTGACCCAGGAATCGACCCAGCCGATAAGCGACCAGGCAATGTAGGCGGTAATCGCGAGCGGCGCGCAAACGACGAAGCCGGTCAGGAAATAGTTTCTCAGCCGGGTCATGCCTGAGGTCTTGAGAGCGTCCGACATGGTTCACCGCAGCGTGTGTTTGCAGCGCGACACTACTGAACCGGAAGGCGCTTTGGAATGGCGAAGTTTTTAAACGAGACCTATTCCACCGTTACCGATTTCGCCAGGTTGCGAGGCTGGTCGACGTCCGTACCCATGAACACGGCGGTGAAGTAGGCGAGCATCTGGATCGGCAGCGCGTAGATGATCGGCGAGATGATTTCCGGCACGTCCGGCAAAACGATCGTCTCCATCGTCTTCACCGTAGCGTGCGCCGCGCCCTTGCCGTCAGTGATCAGGATGATCTTGCCGCCGCGCGCCGCCACCTCCTGCATGTTCGACACTGTCTTTTCGAAGATGCGGTCATGCGGGGCGATGACGATGACGGGCATGTTCTCGTCGATCAGCGCGATCGGGCCGTGTTTCAGCTCGCCGGCAGCATAGCCTTCGGCATGGATATAGGAGATCTCCTTGAGCTTCAGCGCACCTTCCATGGCCAGCGGAAAATTGGTGTCCCGGCCGAGATAAAGCACATTCTTGTAGTGCGAGAGGTCGCGCGCGATCTTTTCGATCTGCCCGTCGAGCTTTAGCACCTGGTTGGCATAACGCGGCGCTTCCGACAGTTCGCGTATCAGCGTTTTCTCGTGCTCATGCGAAATCGTTCCGCGCGCCACGCCGGCCCGCACCGCCAGCGAGGCCAGCACGGAAAGTTGGCAGGTGAACGCCTTGGTCGAGGCGACGCCGATCTCCGGGCCGGCCAATGTCGGCAGGATGACGTCGGATTCGCGCGCCATGGTCGATTCACGCACATTGACGACCGCGCCGATCTTCATGCCAGCCTTGCGGCAGTAGCGCAGCGATGCCAGCGTGTCGGCGGTCTCACCCGATTGCGAGATGAAGAAAGCGGCATCGTTCTTCGACAGCGGCATCTCGCGGTAGCGGAACTCCGAAGCGACATCGATGTCGACCGGCAGCCGCGCATAGCGCTCGAACCAGTATTTGCTGATCAGCCCGGCGAGATAGGCGGTGCCGCAGGCCGAAATCGCCAGCCGGTCGATCTTGGCGAAATCGAACGGCAGAGCGAGCGGCTTCGAGATGCCCCCGACGAAATCGACATAATGCGCCAGCGTGTGCGAGATCACTTCCGGCTGCTCATGGATTTCCTTTTCCATGAAATGGCGGCGGTTGCCTTTGTCGACCATGAAGCTCGTGCTGAGGGACTGTTGGCGTTTGCGGTCGACCTTGTTGCCGCCCATGTCGAAAATATCGACCTCGTTGCGGCGCACTACCGCCCAGTCGCCGTCTTCCAGATAGGTGATCGAATTGGTGAACGGGGCAAGCGCGATGGCGTCGGAGCCAAGGAACATCTGGCCGTCGCCGTGACCGACGGCGAGCGGCGGGCCATTGCGCGCGCCGACGATCAAATCCTCGTCGCCCTTGAACATGATGGCGAGCGCAAAGGCGCCTTCCAGCCGCTTCAGCGCCTTATGCGCCGCCTCGACCGGCTTCAGCCCCCTGGCCAGTTCGCGCGCCACCAGGTGCGCGACGACTTCGGTATCGGTCTGTGAGGCGAAGCTGTAGCCGTCGCGCATCAGCTCGTCGCGCAATTCGGCGAAATTCTCGATGATGCCGTTATGGACGATGGCGACGCCGTCGGAAAAATGCGGATGGGCATTGCTCTCGTTCGGAACGCCATGCGTGGCCCAGCGCGTGTGGCCGATGCCGATCATGCCGTCGAGCGGTTCGTCCTTCAGCCGGCGCTCGAGATTGACCAGCTTGCCCTCGGCGCGGCGGCGGTCAAGCCTGCCGTGCTCGATCGTGGCGACGCCGGCCGAGTCATAGCCGCGATATTCGAGCCTTTTCAACGCATCGACGATAAGCGGCGCGACCGGCGAGTTACCGACAATTCCAACGATACCGCACATCGCGCTTGCCCCCGATTCCGACCTCAAACCCGGCGCTATTTAGAGACTGCCGGGCTGTCGCGAAAAATCACATTCCATTTTGTCCGGTATCAGCCGGACTGTCCTGCACAGATGCACCATGACAGGGCGCACTTGCAATCCGGTTACTGCAATTGCTCAGTTTCTCCGCTTCTGTATCCTATTTCGGCCCAACGGCTCCAGAAATCAGTCAAAGACATGATCCCGCTCGTCGCGCCTACACTTTTTTCCGGGCCGCCGCGGCCGAAGCAAACCGTTCGCGCAACTCCTTGCCCTTGCCGGGTAGAGTCCGCTGACGGGCGCGGCCGAAGGCCAGCGCATCGTCGGGTACGCTTTCGGTAATGATGCTGCCCGAGGCGATGTAGCCGCCCTTGCCGATCGACACCGGTGCCACCAGCGAGGAGTTCGAGCCGATGAAGGCACCCTCGCCGATATCGGTGAAGAATTTCGAATAACCGTCATAATTGCACGTGATGGTGCCGGCGCCGATATTGGCGCCGGCACCGATGCGAGCATCGCCGATATAGGTCAGGTGGTTGACCTTGGCGCCCTCCTCGACGATCGCCTGCTTCACTTCGCAGAAATTGCCGACCTTGGCCTTGTTTCTCAGATCGGCCCCGGGCCGCAGCCGCGCGAACGGCCCAACATCGCAATTCGACGCGATGGTGGCGCCTTCGATATGGCTGAAGGCATGGATCTTGGCGCCGGTCGCGATTTTCACGCCTGGGCCGAACCAAACATTGGGCTCGACAATCGTGTCGGCGCCGATCTCGGTGTCGTGCGAGAAGAACACGGTTTCGGGCGCAACCAGTGTCACCCCGGAAAGCATCGCTTCCTGCCGTCGACGCGCCTGCCAGATACCTTCCGCCTGGGCAAGCTCGGCACGGTTGTTGATGCCGAGCGCATTCTCGAAACTGGCTTCGGTGGCTACGACATCAAGTCCCTGCGCAGCGGCGATCTCGACGATGTCGGTGAGATAATACTCACCCTTAGCGTTCTTGCTGCCGACTTGATCGAGCAACTTCAGCGCGTGCCTGCCGGCGACCGCCATCAGCCCGCCATTGCAGAAGGTGATTTTCTTCTCCTCGTCCGAGCAGTCCTTCTCCTCGCGGATGGCCACGAGCTTGCCGGCCTTTTCGATAAGCCGGCCATAGCCCGAAGGATTTTCCGTACGGAAGCCGACCACGACGACGGCCGCACCTTCGGCCAGCTTCAGCCGCGCCGCCGCGAGCGCTTCCGGATCGATCAACGGCGTGTCGCCAAACATCACCAGGATGTCGTCATAACCTTTTGATATTGCTGCGCGTGCGGCAAGCACGGCGTGCGCGGTGCCGAGACGTTTCTCCTGGACGAAAGCTTCGGCCTTGGGCGCAAACTTGAGTGCGGCCTTGCGCATGTCATCGGCGCCATGGCCGATCACCAGCGCCAGATCGCCGCTGCCGGCGGCTTCGGCGGCCTTGACGACATGGGCAACCATTGGCAGGCCGGCGATTGTGTGCAGCACTTTCGGCACCGCACTCTTCATGCGCGTGCCTTCGCCGGCGGCGAGGATGATGGACAGGCAAGATCTCTGGCTCATGGGGACAGCAACCGTTGAAAGGGGTCTGGAATCGCAGCGTTAGTAGCACCGGCGCCATGCTGCACCAATGCGGTTAAATTCCGGTGAGACGGTGGAACCTCCAACCCGCGGCACGCTCAGGCCGATCGGCTCAGGCGGCTTCCGCCTCGTTGCGTGATGCGAAGCTGGGGGCTCGGCCACGGCCGTATTGCCGTGGCGAACAGTTCATGACCCGCTTGAAGGCTGTGCTGAAGGCGCTTTCGGATTCGTAGCCGAGCGACAGCGCGATGACGGCGACAGGATCGCTGGAATTCGTCAGCCGATCCCCGGCCAGCAGCATTCGCCAGCGCGTCAAATAGTCCATCGGCGACGCGCCGACCGTCTCCTTGAATCTGAGCGCAAAGGTCGATCGCGACATGCCGGCCCGTTCCGCCAATTCCTGTAACGTCCAGCCATGCGCCGGATCGTCGTGCATGGCGCTGATCGCCGCGCCGATCTGTTTGTCCGCGAGGGCAAAGAGCCAGCCGATGCCGCCTTTCAATCCTTCCGAAAGATGCAGCCGCAGCGCCTGAACCAGCATCATGTGGGCGAGGTGCTGGATCACCAGAAAGCCGCCCGGTTGTGGCTCGCGCAGCTCCTGCATCATCCGCTCCACTGACCAGCGCAGCGCCGACTTGTCCGACTCTTTGCGGATATGCACAATGGCTGGCAGCATCCGCAACAGGATGCCGGCATGATTGCCGCCAAGCGCGAAGCGGCTGCTGACCAGAAAGAAATCACCACCGCCATTGTGCGTCACGACACCGCCGGCTCGCGCAGGCGGAAAAATCTTGATGGCTTCAACAGGCGACAAACTCATGTCGCTTGCAAGGCGGAAAGGCCGCCCACTCGGCAACAGGAAGCAGTCCCCCGTCTCAAGGCGCACTGCGTCGGCAACGCCCTCTACTGACAGCCAGCACCGGCCGGAGACCACCGCTCCGGTCTTGATGCTTTGCTGCTGGTCGGGGAACTGGATCGACCATTCACCACCTGCATCGAAGCCGGCCGACATATAGTTTCGCGGCTTCAGCAGCGAGAGCACATCTGAAAGAGGTTCCACGTGTCATTCCGGACGATTGCGAAGATAATACGGACTTTACCGCATAGATCGTATTTCCTCAAGCGGCTATCACGACGTCACCGGGCCGCGAAAATGGTCGTGGTCAGAAACGAACAAGGACAAGTCGTGATGCGTGTTTTCGTTACCGGAGCGACCGGATTCGTCGGTTCTGCCGTCGTTCAAGAACTCATCGGCGCCGGCCATCAGGTGCTCGGCCTCGCCCGCTCGGAGGCATCGGCCAAGTCGCTCGCCGCCACTGGAGCCGAGATGCATCGAGGCGACCTCGAAGACGTGGAGAGCCTGCGCAGGGGCGCGGCAGCCGCCGATGCGGTTATCCACACCGGGTTCAACCATGACTTCTCGAAGTTCGCGCAAAACTGCGAGATGGACCGGCGTGCCATCGAGGTGATGGGCGGAGCACTCGAAGGCTCCGAGCGCCTCCTGCTCGTCACCTCGGGGACCGCGCTCCAGGCGCGGGGCCGTATCGCGACCGAGGAAGATGCGCCTGTCCCCTCTTCCGCTTCATATCCCCGCGCCTCCGAAGCGACAGCCGCCGCGCTGGCGGCACGCGGGGTGCGCGCATCGGTTGTCCGCCTTCCTCCGTCGGTCCATGGCCAGGGCGACCACGCCTTTGTTCCTATTCTCATCGACCTCGCTCGCAAGAAGGGCGTGTCGGCCTATATCGGCGAAGGGCTCAATCGCTGGCCTGCCGTGCATCGGTTCGATGCCGCCCGCGTCTACCGCCTTGCGCTCGAGCATGGAGCCGGTGGCGCGCGATATCACGCGATCGCCGAAGAAGGCGTGCCGTTCAAGGACATCGCCGGCGTGATCGGCCGGCGCCTGAACGTGCCGGTCCTCGCCAAGTCCGCCGAAGAAGCCGCCGATCATTTTGGCTGGTTCGCGATGTTCGCGGCGATGGATGTCCCGACCTCAAGCGAACGGACCCAGGCGCTGCTGGGGTGGCAGCCGAGCGGACCTGGGCTGATCGCTGATATCGACCAGCCGGGCTATTTCGAAGGCTGAACAGACCACGTCGGGCGGCAAACCTAGCCCAATTGCCCCAGCACCGGAAAATTCTCGAGCAGCCAATATGACATCGTCTGCACGCCGCCGGTCAGGAAAAACACGCCGGCGACCACCAACAGCGCGCCGATGGCTTTTTCGACGCGGCCGAGATGGACGCGGAATTTCGAGAGAAAGCGCATGAAGGCGCCGGAAAACAGCGCAGCGATCAGGAACGGGATACCGAGGCCGAGCGAGTAGGCGGCAAGCAGCAGCGCGCCCTCGCCCACCGTCTCGCGACCGCCGGCGAGCGTCAGGATCGGCCCCAGCACCGGGCCGATACAGGGCGTCCAGCCAAAGGCGAAGGCCAAGCCCATGACGTAAGCGGCGATCAGGCTGGCCGGCTTGCCTTGTGACTGGAAGCGCGCCTCGCGTGAAAGCAAAGGGATACGCAGTACGCCGAGGAAATTCAGCCCCATCAGGATGATCAGCACACCGGCCGCCATTGCCAGCGGCTCCTGCCAGACCCGTAACAAATGGCCGATGGTCGAGGCGCCAGCGCCGAGCGCGACGAAGACGGTCGAGAAGCCGAGCACGAAGGCGATGGAGGAATTAACCAGCGCGCCTCGCGCACCGGCCTTTGCCGTAATGCCGGCCTCGCCGCGGAAATCGTCGACGGACACGCCGGCCATATAGCACAGGTAAGGCGGCACCAGTGGCAGCACGCAGGGGGACAGGAACGAAATTGCTCCCGCCCCGATCGCACTGACATAGCCGACGTCCAACGCCATTTCCGTCTCCAGATGACTGCACAGCCATATAGCCGCGACAACGTCCGTCCGCCAATCACCATCGCGTGGCCCCCATCACATTGGGTAGCAAGTCGACGCCGTCGCCTGGATCAATGGAAAACAGTGCGGGAAGAAAGGGCAGCCGGGCAGCGTTGACCAGAAGAAGCCGCGGTTCCGCGCGCTTTTCGAACATTCAGGGAGAGGTCCATGAAAACAATCGCAATTGGCATGGCGGCGCTTTTGCTCGGCACTGCCGGATCCTTCGCCGCCGAGGCGTGGAAGGAAGCGGAGGTCGGCGGCACCAAGATCTACACCGACGCCAGCGGCATGACGCTCTACACCTACGACAAGGACGAGGCCGGCAAGGCGAACTGTTACGACAAATGCGCCGCCAATTGGCCGCCGCTGAAGGCTGACGCCAACGCCAAGGCCGAGGGCGAATGGACGATCGTCGACCGCACCGACGGCACCAGGATGTGGGCCTACGAAGGCAAGCCGCTCTACACGTTCATCAAGGACAAGAAGGCCGGCGACGTCACCGGCGAGGGTGTCGGCGGCGCCTGGCATATCGCCAAGGCCGACTAAGCCTTGAGCTTCTGATCCGCTGTAACAGGCGGTAACACGGCTGGTCGCTAGGAGCTTGACCCAACCGCCCCGGCGGCCAACTTTTCAGCACGCCAGTTCCTTGCAACTATCCGGGCAAATGCCGGGCTACCGATTGCGCGCTTCACAGCATCTGTTCAAGCGGGGCTGGCGCGTGCTCGATGTTTCTCTTATATCCGCGGGAGAGTTTGTCCCGTTCTCCAGGATCAATTGCCGGGTTTGTCCAGCGATAGGCTGCTCATTTCCCTTGTCCAGGATTGCGGAAATCGCATGGCGCGCCGCTGGGTTGCGCATTCGGTGCAGGGCCGCATTTTGACTGCTTGGCCTTGACCGGATGCAAAAGCGCGGCCATGTGAGCGACACATTGAACGAGATTTCGTCGCGCGCAGCGGAATTCTTCTGCCGCATCACAACTGATATGAGACCGTATGGACGTCGTCGTCGTCGAATCGCCGGCCAAGGCGAAGACAATCAACAAGTACCTCGGCAAGAACTACAAGGTTCTGGCTTCGTTCGGCCATGTCCGCGATCTGCCGGCCAAGGATGGCTCGGTGCGTCCGGATGAGGACTTTGCCATGTCCTGGGCCGTCGACACCGCGTCTGGAAAGCGTCTCGCCGATATCGCCAAGGCGGTCAAGGACGCCGACGGGCTGATCCTCGCCACCGATCCGGACCGCGAGGGCGAAGCGATCTCCTGGCATGTCCTGGAAGTGCTGAAGCAAAAGCGCGCGTTGAAGGACAAGCCGGTCAGCCGCGTCGTCTTCAACGCCATTACCAAGGCGTCGGTGCTGGAGGCGATGGCCAATCCGCGCCAGATCGATGCGCCGCTGGTCGATGCCTATCTCGCCCGCCGTGCGCTCGACTATTTGGTCGGCTTCACGCTGTCGCCCGTGCTGTGGCGCAAGCTGCCCGGCGCCCGGTCCGCCGGCCGTGTCCAGTCGGTGGCGCTGCGTCTGGTCTGCGACCGCGAATCCGAGATCGAGCGCTTCGTCCGCGAGGAATACTGGCAGGTCGCCGCCATTCTCGGCACGCCGCGCAAGGAAAATTTCGAGGCGCGGCTGACCACCTTCGAGCGCAAGAAGCTGCAAAAGCTCGACATTTCCAACAAGGTGCAGGCCGACGACATCAAGGCGATGCTCGAAGGCGCCAGCTTCAAGGCGGCGTCGGTCGAAGCCAAGCCGACCAAGCGCAATCCCGGGCCGCCCTTCACCACTTCGACGCTGCAGCAGGCAGCCTCGTCGGGTCTCGGCTTTTCGGCCAACCGCACCATGCAGGTGGCGCAGCGGCTCTATGAGGGCATGGAGATCGGCGGTGAGACCACCGGCCTGATCACCTATATGCGGACCGACGGCGTGCAGATGGCACCGGAGGCGATCTCTGCCGCACGCGATGCGATCACCAAGGAATTCGGTGCCAAATACCTGCCTGAAAAGGCGCGCTACTATTCCGCCAAGGCCAAGAATGCCCAGGAGGCGCACGAAGCGATCCGTCCGACCGATTTCATGCGCACGCCGGCTTCCGTCAGGCAGTATCTCGACGCCGACCAAGCGCGGCTTTACGAGATGATCTGGAAACGCGCCATCGCCAGCCAGATGCAGCCGGCCGAGATAGAGCGCACCACGGTCGAGATCGAGGCCATCAACGGTTCGCGTACCGCCGAGCTTCGTGCTGTCGGCTCCGTTGTTCGTTTCGACGGCTTCCTTGCTGCCTACATCGAGCAAAAGGAAGAAGATTCGGAAGACGAGGAAAGCCGCCGCCTGCCCGAGATCCGTGCCGGCGAGCAGCTCACACGCGAGGCGATCAACGCCACCCAGCACACCACCGAGCCGCCGCCGCGTTATTCGGAAGCTTCGCTGATCAAGAAGCTGGAAGAGCTGGGCATCGGCCGGCCGTCGACTTATACGGCGATCCTGAAGACGCTCGAGGATCGCGATTACGTCGCCATCGACAGGCGCAAGCTGGTGCCACAGGCCAAGGGCCGGCTATTGTCAGCCTTCCTCGAAAGCTTCTTCGAGCGTTATGTCGAGTACGATTTCACCGCATCGCTCGAGGAGAAACTCGATGAAATCTCCGACGGCAAGCTCGCCTGGAAGGACGTGCTGCGCGACTTCTGGAAGGATTTTTCCGGCGCCGTCGCCGACATCAAGGAGCTGCGGGTCACCGACGTCCTCGATGCGTTGAACGAGGAACTGGCGCCGCTGGTGTTTCCCGCGCGCGAAGACGGTTCGAACCCGCGCATCTGTCCGAAATGCGGCACCGGCAACCTGTCGTTGAAGCTCGGCAAGTTCGGCGCCTTCGTCGGCTGTTCGAACTATCCCGAATGCTCCTTTACCCGCCAGCTTGGCGACGCCGCCAATCCCAATGGCGAGAACGGCGGTGGCGAAGACGGCACCAAATTGCTCGGCAAGGACCCCTATACCGCCGAGGAGATCACGCTGCGCAATGGCCGGTTCGGCCCCTATGTCCAGCGCGGCGACGGTAAGGATGCCAAGCGCTCCAGCCTGCCCAAGGGCTGGACTGCCGATTCGATCGATCATGAAAAGGCGCTCGCCTTGTTGTCGCTGCCGCGCGACGTCGGCAAGCATCCGGAATCCGGCAAGATGATTTCGGCAGGGCTGGGGCGCTACGGGCCGTTCGTGCTGCATGACGGCACCTACGCCAATCTCGACAGCATCGAGGACGTGTTCTCGATCGGCCTCAACCGCGCCGTCTCGGTGATCGCCGAGAAGCAATTGAAGGGCAAAGGCGGCCGCAATGGCGGCACAGCCGCTGCGCTCAAGGAACTTGGCGAGCATCCTGCCGGAGGCGGCAAGATCGTCGTGCGCGACGGCAAATACGGGCCTTATGTGAATTTCGGCAAGGTCAATGCGACGCTGCCGAAGGGCAAGGATCCGCAATCGGTGACGATCGACGATGCCGTGGCGCTCATTGCGGAAAAGGAAGCCAAGGGCGGCAATGGCGCCAGGAAGCCCTTCCGCAAAGCGGCCGCGCCTGCCAAGAAACCGGCTGCAGCCAAAAAACCGGCGGCCAGGAAAAAGGGATAGGACGGGTTGGCGCGCAAAGTCTCCGGAAGAAGCCACGGCGATCTGCGCACCGCCGATACCCGCGCCAAGGTCAGGGACAATTACCGGCCGTCACGCGACGAGATACTGCGTTACATCGCCGAAAATCCGGACCGCGCCGGAAAACGCGACATCGCCAAGGCGTTTGCGCTACGCGGCGAAGACCGTATCTGGCTGAAGGACGTCTTGCGCGACCTGCAGGATGAAGGCCTGCTGACCAAGGAGCGCAAGCGGCTCGCCCGTGTCGGCGCCCTGCCCCACGTCGCGGTGCTCGACATCTTCGGCCGTGACGCCGACGGTGTGCTGCTGGCGCACCCGACCGAAGCGATCGGCAATGGCGAACCTCCGGTCATAGCGATCCGCGTGTCGCGCGGCGGCAATGGGCCGACGCCTGGTATCGGTGACCGCGTGCTGGCCAAGACCTTCCCGACCGACGACCCGGCGGGCCCCGCCTATACCGGCCGGGTTGTGAAGATATTCGAGAAGCGCACCGATGCGGTTCTCGGCGTTTTTCGCGTGCTGAAGGACGGCACGTTCCGCATCGAGCCGGTGGAAAGGCGCCAACCGGAGCTGGTCGTCGACAAAGAATTCCAGAACGGCGCCAAGAACGGCGACCTGGTCGAGGTCGAGCCGGCGCGGGCCTCCCGCTACGGGCTGCCGAGAGCCAAGGTTCTGGCGGTGTTGGGCTCGCTGACCAGCGAAAAGGCGGTCTCGATGATCGCCATTCACGCACATGACATTCCGCATATTTTTCCCGCCGACGTCATCGCCGAGGCGGAGGCGGTCAAGCCGGCGACGCTTGCCGGCCGCGAGGATTGGCGCGAGCTGCCGCTGCTCACCATCGATCCGGCCGACGCCAAGGATCATGATGACGCGGTGTTCGCCATGCCCGACACCGACGAGAAGAACGCCGGCGGCGTGGTTGTCACCGTCGCCATTGCCGATGTCGCTGCATACGTGCGCTATGGCACGGCGCTCGATCGCGAAGCGCTGAAGCGCGGCAATTCGGTCTATTTCCCCGACCGCGTCGTGCCGATGCTGCCGGAGCGCATCTCGAACGACCTCTGTTCACTGCGCGAGGGCCAGGATCGCCCGTCGATAGCGGTGCGGATGACTTTCTCGGCCGATGGCCACAAACTCAGACACTCGTTCCATCGCGTCATGATGAAGTCGGCGGCGAAACTCGCCTATCAGCAGGCGCAAGCGGCGATCGACGGCGCACCGGACGACACGACTGGCCCGATCCTCGATTCGGTGCTGAAGCCGCTATGGGACGCCTACGGGATCCTGAAGCGCGGCCGCGACACGCGCCAGCCGCTTGAACTCGATCTGCCCGAGCGCAAGATCCTACTCAAGCAGGACGGCACCGTCGACAAGGTCGTCGTGCCGGAGCGGCTCGACGCGCACAAGCTGATCGAAGAGTTCATGATCCAGGCCAATGTCGCCGCCGCCGAGACACTCGAGGCGAAGCGGCAGGCGCTGGTCTACCGCATCCACGATGCGCCTTCGCTTGCCAAGCAGGAATCGCTGCGTGAATTCCTGCAGACGCTCGGCCTGTCGTTGGCGCGCGGCGCGCAGATGCGGCCGAACCAGTTCAACGGCATCCTCGCTCGTGTGCGCGGCGCCGACAATGAGGGACTGGTCAACGAAGTGGTGCTGCGCTCGCAAAGCCAGGCCGAATATTCGCCTGCCAATATCGGCCATTTCGGCCTCAATCTTAAGCGCTATGCGCATTTCACCTCGCCGATCCGCCGCTATGCCGACCTGATCGTGCATCGCGGGCTGATTGCCGCACTCGGCCTTGGTCCGGGCGGCCTGACGCAGGACGAGGCGGAACGGCTGGAAGAGGTCTCGGCGCTGATTTCGGCGACCGAGCGGCGCGCAATGGCCGCCGAGCGCGACACGGTCGACCGGTTGATCGCCGCCTATCTCGCCGAGCGCATCGACGACCGTTTCGACGCCCGTATCTCGGGCGTCACCAAATCGGGCCTGTTTGTCCAATTGCCGCAGTATGGCGCGGATGGCTTCATTCCGGTTTCAACCCTGGGCGGCGACTACCATATATACGACGAAACTGCTCGATCGCTTTTCGGAGAACGCACCGGCAAGGGCTACCAGCTTGCTGATCGCGTCGAGGTTCGCCTGATCGAGGTGGCGCCGATGGCCGGCGCGATGCGTTTCGAGATGCTGACCGAGCCAAAGCCGCTGCCCGGCTCCAAACGGTCGTTCCACAAGGCCAAAGGCCGCGCCCGGGCGTCGCAATCGCGCCCAGGTTCGCGCGGCAGGAGACGGTAATGCCAACAGAACTGCAGGTGGAAAAACGGGTTTTCGGTGGCGAACATCACTCGGGCCGGACCGCCCGGCCACTATGGACGGCAATGAAGCGCGGCATGCTCGGCCGCTGCCCGCATTGTGGGGAGGGCAAGCTGTTTCGCGCCTTCGTCAAGACCGTCGACAAATGCGATCATTGCGGCGAGGAGCTCCACCATCATCGCGCCGACGACCTGCCGGCCTATCTTGTGGTGGTCATTGTCGGCCACATCGTGCTTGGCGCTTTCATGGGTGTCGAGGCGACCTCGACGCTGTCGACCTGGCAGCACATCGCCATCTGGGTGCCATTGACCATCATTCTCGCCGTCGTCCTGCTGCAGCCAGTCAAGGGCGCTGTCATCGGCTTGCAATGGGCGTTTTACATGCACGGCTTTGGCGGTGACGAAGATCTGATCGAGTCGCATCCCGAGGCTTGAAACCGAGGCTGGCGCAATCGGCATGGCTGGACGCCACTTTCGCATCGGAGAAGATTCCGCTAGGTCGAGCGCATGGACGTTGTGACCAAGGCGGAAGTCGACAAGGTTGAGCGGGTCGCGCTCGACGCCAAGCCTATACGCCCGCGCGACGCCGCGACGCTGGTCCTGCTCGACGGCAAGGGCGACGAGATCCTGGTGCTGATGGGCCGCCGCCACGCCCGTCATGCCTTCATGCCGGGAAAATTCGTGTTTCCGGGCGGCCGCACCGATCCGGCCGACAGCCACATCCCGACAGCCACCGCACTTCATCCCGACGAAGAAGCGAGATTGACCGCTGGCATCGGCCGCACCAGCCCGGCCCGCGCCCGCGCCATTGCCCTGTCGGCAATCCGCGAAACCTATGAGGAGGCCGGCCTGCTGATCGGCCAAAAAGGGGTCTTCGCAACCGCCAAGCGCGACTGGCAGGGCTTTGTCGAGCACGGCGTCATCCCATCACTGCAAGCGCTGCGCTTCGTCGCACGCGCCATCACCCCGCCCAACCGGGTGCGCCGGTTCGATACGCGCTTTCTCGCCGCATGGCGCGACGATGTCGCCGTGGAACTGCCGGATGGCGGTCCGACCAACGAATTGGAGGACGTCGTTTGGCTGCCGCTGGCCAAGGCCAGGCAAGCAGATATCCCAGACATCACGCGCACGGTCCTGGAGGAACTGGAAACCCGGCTCGCCCAGGATCCGCTGCTGAGCCCCGGCGGTCGCGTGCCGTTCTACCGGCTTGTCCGCAATCGCTTCGTCCGCGAAATTCTCTAGAGCAGCCAGGCATTCCATGACAGTCGACATCCAGCCGCAGGGCAAGGAACGCGTACACTGGCTGCCGATGGTCGCGGCGATCTCGTCGATCAGCGTCGTCGGCATTGCCATCGGGCTCGGCATGCCGCTGCTCAGCGTGATCCTTGAAACGCGCGGCCACTCCGCGTCGATGATCGGCCTTAACACCGCGGTCGCCGGCCTCGCCTCGATCGCCGGGGCACCGCTCGCCACTCCGCTTGCCATGCGGTTCGGGGTCGCCTGGACAATGCTTGCCATGATTGCGGCCGGAGCGCTGGCCTTTGTCGGTTTCCATTTCGCGCCAGCTTTCTGGATGTGGTTTCCGCTGCGGGTCCTGCTGCATATCGCGCTGACGGTGCTGTTCATCCTGTCGGAATTCTGGATCAGCACCTCGGCGCCGCCACACCGGCGCGGACTGGTCCTCGGCATCTATGCCACCGTGCTGTCTCTCGGCTTTGCCGCCGGGCCTTGGCTGTTCGCCCACCTTGGCAGCAGCGGTTTCCTCCCTTTCGGCGTCACCATCGCACTGGTTACGCTGGCTGCCATACCGGTTCTGGCGGCACGCAACGAGAGCCCGACGATCGTCTCGGACGGCGAAACCAGCAATTTCCTGCGTTATATCTGGCTGGTGCCGACGGCGACCGCCGCCGTGCTGGTGTTCGGCGCGGTCGAGACCGGCGGCTTTGCGCTGTTCCCCGTCTATGGTAGCCGCATCGGCTACTCAGAGGCGGACGCAGCCCTTTTGCTCACCATGATCGGCCTCGGCAACGTGCTGTTGCAGATCCCGATCGGCATGATCAGCGACCGCGTCAGCGACCGCCGCTATTTGCTGATGGCTTGTGCCACCGTCGGGCTTGCCGGCACAATCTTCATGCCGTTCTTCGCGCAGA
This sequence comes from Mesorhizobium sp. M0136, assembly GCF_040322515.1. Classification (NCBI taxonomy): domain Bacteria; kingdom Pseudomonadati; phylum Pseudomonadota; class Alphaproteobacteria; order Hyphomicrobiales; family Phyllobacteriaceae; genus Mesorhizobium; species Mesorhizobium sp. M0136. The sequence goes on along the minus strand of NZ_JAMYTP010000030.1, from coordinate 23,978 downwards.
ACTGGCATATGATGGCAGCGCTTCTGTTCGTCTGGGGCGGTGTGGTCGCTGCCATGTACACAATCGGCCTGGCGCATCTCGGCTCGCAGCTTTCCGGCCATGAATTGGCCTCCGCCAACGCCGCCTTCGTGCTCTGCTACGGCGTCGGCATGGTGCTTGGCCCGCAGGCAATCGGCATCGGCATGGACGCTTTCGGGCCGTCGGGCTTCGGTTGGGCGCTCGGCCTGTTCTTCGCCTGCTATATCGTGCTGGTCGGCACCAGGCTGCTCCGCAAAATCCTCTGAGTCGGTCCAGCTTCCGACATCGCTCCCACTGCTGACCAACTACTGACATAACCATGTCAGGAGAGCTCGAGTATATGCTCCCCCAAAGTGTATAAGTAGGGAGACCTCGGATGATCGATAGTGGCTTTGAAACGAAATCGCTGCGGATGGAATTGCTGCTGCTGGTGACCTTTCAGGCACCGGCAGCTGATGTCGATCGCATCATGGAAGCGGTGGTCGCGATCGCGCCGCTCAGAATGGGCAAATATGACAGCAATGCCTTTCAGTCGGCGGACGGCATCGAACGCTACCGGCCGCTTGAAGGTGCCGCCGCCGGCGCCGAGACGGAATTGCGCAGGCGGCCTGGGACTGTCGAGGTGTCGTTCGAACTGCCCGATGATCAGAAGCTCGCCGCTCGCGTCGTCGAAGCGATTTACCAGGTTCACAGCTATCAGGAGCCGGTGATCCGCATTCAGCCACTGCTTGCCAGCCGCTCCAAGGGTCTCGACGACCGCGCCAACCCGAACCGCTGGTGGAACACGACGGGCGATTGGAAGAAGGTGTTGCCAGTCACGGAAGACGCATGAGCCTGGACAAGGGTTGACTTTCCGGGCGCGTTCTTTATGTGTCGCGGCAAGTTTCCCGCGTCCGGGTGTTTCCCGTGCTCCAGCGGCCAAAACTCCACGAACATTAACGGACGAACATCATGGCCAAAGCCGCAAACATCAAGATCAAGCTTCTGTCGACCGCCGACACCGGTTTCTTCTACGTGACCAGCAAGAACAGCCGCACCAAGACGGACAAGCTGTCGTTCCGCAAATACGACCCGGTCGCCAAGAAGCACGTCGAATTCAAGGAAACCAAGATTAAGTAATCGGGTTTCTCTCGCAGTACTGAAACGCCGCCTTCCGGGCGGCGTTTTTCGTTTCGGGAATTCAGGACTACAGCATTTTGCAGCCAAATGGAATCATTTGGCGTCCGCATAAATGCGGCAAAACAGATAGTTAGAGCGAGTTACCGGTTCCAAGAGAACCGGAACCGCTCTAGTCGATGCGATCGCCGCTTGCCGGATCGAACAGATGCAGCGACGCCGGATCAGCCGACAGGCGCACACCCTCACCCGGTTTCACGCTGGCCCGGCCCATGGCAAACACGCAGACCTGCTGGCCGGCAAGCCTGGTATAGAACTGGGTCGACAAGCCGAGCGGCTCCACCACGCCCACCTCGCCTTTCAGCGCGCCATTGTCGGCGAGCCGGATATGCTCGGGCCGCAAGCCTACGGTGATCGCATCGCCATCCCTGAGCGGCAGGCCGTCGGGCAGCCTCAGCTTCTGGCCGTCGGCCAGGATGGCATCCGGCCCGGCGCCCTTTTCAACCACGGCAGGCAGAAAATTCATGCCGGGCGAGCCGATGAACCCGGCGACGAACATGTTGACCGGCCGGTCGTACAGATCGAGCGGCGCGCCGACCTGCTGGACTAGGCCGTCATGCATGACGACGATACGGTCGGCCATTGTCATCGCTTCGGTCTGGTCATGGGTGACATAGACCGAAGTGGTCTTCAATTGCTGGTGCAGCGCCTTTATCTCGGCACGCATGTGGACGCGCAGCTTGGCGTCGAGGTTCGAAAGCGGCTCGTCGAAGAGAAAAACCTTCGGGTCGCGCACGATGGCCCGCCCCATGGCGACGCGCTGGCGCTGGCCGCCGGACAATTGCCGCGGTAGGCGTTGCAGAAGGGCATCGAGCCCGAGCCGCTTGGCGGCGGCGTCCACCCTTGCTTCGATAGCTGGCTTGCCGGCCTTCCTCAACATCAGGCTGAAGCCCATGTTCTTCGACACGTCCATATGCGGATAGAGCGCGTATGACTGAAACACCATGGCGATGTCGCGGTCCTTTGGCGCGATGTCGTTAACCAGGCGCTCGCCAATATGGATCTCGCCGTCGGAGACCTCCTCCAGCCCGGCGATCATGCGCAGCAGGGTCGATTTCCCGCAGCCGGACGGGCCGACCAGGACCACGAACTCGCCGTCGGCGATTTCGAGATCGACCGCGTGCAGGACGCGCACGGCTCCATAGTCTTTGCGGACTTTGTCGAGTGTGACGGAGGCCATCGATTTATCCCTTGATGGCGCCGGCGGTAAGGCCGGTGACGAGGTAACGCTGCAGGAAGGCAAAGAAGACGCAGACGGGGATCAGCGCCAGGATGGAAGCCGCCATCATTTGTCCCCAGTCGACCGCGAATTTGCCGATATAGGTGAGCAAGCCGACCGCGAAAGTCTTCTGGTCGTCGCTGGAAATCAGCATCAGCGCAAACAGCAACTCGCTCCACGCGGCGGTAAAGACGAAACCAAGCGTCGCCCCCATGCCGGGCAGCGTCAGCGGCACGATCACCTTGCGCATCGCCTGCAGGCGCGTGCAGCCGTCGATCATCGCTGCCTCTTCCAGGTCTCGCGGGATGCCGTCGAAGAACGACTGCATCAGGAAGGTTGCAAAGGCTGTATTGAAGGCGGTGTAGATGATGACGAGGCCGGTCAGGCTGTTGATGAGACCGATCTGCCCCATGATGCGGTAGATCGGCGGAATGACCATGACCAGCGGAAAAGTCTGGGTGAGCAAAAGCAGGATAGCCAGGGTCGCCTTGCCGCGGAACGAAAAACGCGACATGGCGTAGCCGGCAAGCGTGGCAATGACCGTTACGAAGGCGGCCGTCGACACCGAAACGATAACGCTGTTTAGGAAATAGCGCGGAAAATCGGTGGCTTCGAGCACGGTGACGAAGTTCTGCAGCGTCGTTTGCGACGGCCAGAAAGTGATGCCTTCGGAATAGAGCAGCCGCTCCGGCGTGACCGAGATCTTCAACGTCCAGAAGATCGGGAACAGCGCGAAGGCCATGTAGGCTCCGATCGCGCCGTAAAGGCCGATGCCGCCGAGAACGCGCGAGGAGACGGAGCGTCCGGCAATCATCAGACGTGCCTTACCAGCGAACGGCGGATGCCGATCAGCGCAACCGCATAGACGATGAGCAGCACAAGCAGCAGCACCGCCACAGCGGAGGCATAGCCCTTGTCCAGCGACTTGAACGCGCTGACGTAGATATAGACCGGCACCGTGGCCGTCGAACCGGCAGGCCCGCCTTCAGTCATGACGAAGATCAGGTCGGCGAAGGTGGCGATCCATATCGTGCGCAGCATGACGGTAATGACGATGGTTGGCGCCAGGAATGGCAGCGTCACCTTGGTAAAGCGTTGCCACGGCGAGGCGCCGTCGATGGCCGCCGCCTCATGCAGTTCTGACGGGATCGACTTCAACGCCGCCAAAAGCGTGATGGCAAAAAAGGGAATGCCGAACCAGACATTGGCGACGATCGGTCCCCACATGGCTGTCGAGGGATCGGAGAGCACGTTGGTTGGCTCGGTCTTCAGCCCCGAGGCGTAGAGCCAATGCGGCAGCGGCCCGATGATCGGGTTGAACAGCCAGGCCCAGGTCAGGCCCGAGAGGAAGGACGGCACCGCCCAGGGCAGGAACACCACCGCCTGCACGATCTTTCTGCCCCGGAAAGGCGTGTCTAGCAGCAGCGCCAGGCCAAGGCCGAGGAAGAACTGGAAGAACAGGCTGGCTGCCGTCCACCACAGCGTGTTGACGAGCGCCTGCCCGAGCACGGGATCCGACAGCATCGCCTGATACTGCCCAAGTCCGACATATTCGGATTTGAAAGCGGAGAATTTGCGGAACGAGTAACCGATACCGATAACCAGCGGCACCAGCAGCACGACGACCAGCAGCACGATCGCCGGGCTGAGATAGAGCCAGGGCTCGATTGCGGCATGGGATAGCCGCTTTTTTCGCGGCCTGCCGACGGATCGTATTTCGGACACGGCGTAGGTCATGGGTGCTGGATCGTCTCCTGGGGCAAGCATGGGCTGGCGACAGCGCCTCTCCCGTTTACGGGGAGATGCCGGTCCACCCTCCGCCGCTGCAGCGCAGCTGCTGCGGAGGACGGGCAGGCAGATGAGAGGCAACACGAGCCACGACGGGTTGGCGCCGCCCCTCATCTGTCACTTTTTGACACCTTCTCCGCGTGAACGGGGAGAAGGGAGGAAAGCTATTTCTTGTTCTTGGCCATCCAGTCCTGCTGTTCCTTGGTCAGGAACTTGGCCCATTCGTCGGCCACGTCCTTTGCCGCCTTCTGACCAAGCAGCACTTCCTGAAAATTCTTGATCGCCACCTGGTCGACGAAATTGCCGAGATTTTCCAGATGCGTCGGAGGCGTCACCATCTCGTATTTGTCGCCGTTGTTCAGTTCCTCGAACCAGCCTTTGAACTGCTCGGTCCTGAAGTGAGCGTCCTGGTCGGCGCCGTTGTGGATTGGAATGACGCCGACTTCCTTTGCCCATTCCAGATTGTCCTTGGGCGACAAAAGCGTTGCCATCAGCTTCCAGGCATCGTCCTTGTGCTGGGAATTGGCGAACATCGCCCAGCCGGCATAACCGAGCGTCGGATAGGATTTGCCGCTCGGCCCGACTGGCATCGGCGCCACGGCGAAGTCGTCGGCGCTCATCTTGTCGGCGATGCCGAGCAGCGCGTCGGGATCCTGGTTCAGCATGGCGCAGGTGCCGCTATAGAACCCGGTGACGGTCTCGTTGAAACCCCAGCTCACCGCGTCTTTCGGCGCCAGGCCGTTCTTGTACATGTCGGCGAGCATCTGCAGGCCCTTGACCGACCCTTCCTCGTTGATGGTCGAGGTGCCGTCCTCGTTGAAATAGCCGCCCTTGCCCGCGGCAATGTTCATGAACATGTGCATGCCGTTGAAGGCGCCAGGGCCGCCGCGCAGGCAGTAGCCGTATTTGCCCGGTATTGCCGAGATTTTTTTGGAGTCCTCGACGAATTCATCGAGCGTTGCCGGCGGACCGTCCAGACCGGCCTCCTTGAACAGCTTCTTGTTCCAGAACAGCGCGTTCAGGTAATAGCCGTAAGGGATCATGTACTGCTTGTTGTCGACCGTCGAGCCGAACTGCTTGGCACGCTCGCCCAGCGTTTTGGCATCGTCCCATTTGGCCATATATGGCCCGAGATCCTCGAGCTGGCCGTTGGTCGCATAGAGGCCCATCCAGCGTTCCGGCATCTCGACGATGTCGGGCGTGTCGCCGGCCTGCACCATGGTAAGGAACTTCTCGAACGCCTGGCCCCAGGGCAGCGATACCAGCTCGACCTTGACACCCGGATTGGCCGCCTCGAACTCGGCGATCTGTTTCTTGAGGAATTCGGTACGCGGCGGGCTGGTGATGACCTCGACCATCTTGACCGTGGAATCGGCCAGCACGCTGCCGGCGGAAATCGCCAGACCTGCGACGGCACCAAGAAGGATGCTCAGTTTTTTCATGTTCAGCACTCCCATTTTGAACGGCTCCATTTATCTTTTTGCTTTGTCGAACGCCTGGGCAACGTCAGCCCACAGGCCTTCGACACTTTCCAATCCGACACTGAACCGGATGGTTCGCGGGCTGACGCCGAAGCGCGCCATCGAATTCAGGCCCGGCGTCTGCTCGAGCGAGGCCTTTGCTGGAACGACCAGGCTCTCATGGCCGCCCCAGCTGACGCCGATGCGAAAGAGTTTCAGCGCATCGACGAAAGCCGGGATGTCGACGTCTTCCGTCACCTCGAATGAGAACAGCCCGGCATAGCCGGCAAGCGTCGCCTTGCCCGGATGGTTGGAATAGGCCGGGTGGTTGACGCGCTCGACATGGCCATGCGCTTTCAGCCGTTCGGCGATGGTCAGCCCGCTCTTCATGTGATGCGGCAACCGCAGCGGCAATGTGCGCAGCCCGCGCAGCAACAGCCAGGCCTCGAAAGGCGAAAGTTTGCCGCCGAGGTAGGAATAGGTCTGCTCGTTGATATGTCGGATATGGGCAGCCGAACCGGCCACCACACCGGCGACGGTATCGCTGTGGCCGCCGAGGTATTTCGAGGCCGAATGCAGCACCAGGTCGACCCCGTGCGAAATCGGCTTCTGGAACACCGGCGTCGCCCAGGAATTGTCGATCGTGGTGACGATGCCCTGCTCTTTGGCCAGCCGCGCCAGGTGGGTTATGTCCTGGAGCTCGAACATCATCGACGTCGGGCTTTCCAGGTAGAGCAGCTTGGCGCCGGGGAGTGCCGCGGCGACCGCGTCCGGATCGGAACCGTCGACATAGTCGACCTTGATGTTGAGCCGTGGCAAAAGCCGTTCGAACAGCCGGTAGGCATCGCCGTAGCAATTGCGCACGACAACCATGCGCTCGCCGGCACCGACGAAAGCAAGCACCGTGGCGCTGATCGCCGCCATGCCGCTGGAAAAGCCGCGCGCGGCCTCCGCGCCTTCGAGAGCGGCGACACGCGCCTCGAACTCCATGACCGTCGGGTTGTCGCCGCGCGAATAGATCGGCTGGCGTCGCCTGCCGGCGAATGTATCGGCCATCTCCGAATAATTGGAGAAGGTGAAGAGCGAAGTCTGGTAGATCGGCGGCACCACGGCACCGCCGGGGAAAGGTTCGTCATGGGCGAGAAGCGTCGCTGCCTCGGCGAGATAGTCGTTTTCGAAACCGGCGGGATGATCGCTCATTTCTGGCCTGAAAGTTCGAGTTTGGCCGCGCCGCGCTTCAGATCGTCCTCGACGGTGGCGATCAGCTTGAGCGCCTCGGCCCGGGCCCCCTCCGGATCGTGCGCGGCAATGCGTTCGTAGATGGTGCGGTGGTAAGGAAAGCTGGCGTGGCCGAAATCACGCACGCCGAGCGGATGCTCCCAGAAACGGTGGAACAGTTCGTGCATGGCGGCGATGATCTGCTCGAAGAGCGGATTGCCGGAACTGCGGTAGATCGACTGGTGGAATTCCCAGTCCTCCTCCGCCGACATCCCTGCGCGGGTGTGGAAGGCCTGCTCCATAATGTCGAGCTTGCGCGCGATCTCGGCGATCTCGGCCTGGTCCGCGCGAATGGCGCACAGGGCAGCGGCTTCCGCTTCCAGTGCCCGGCGGATTTCCAGCGTCTGCATCAGGCTGGTGAAATCATTGCCGCCGGCCAGCGTCAGCGGCATGTGCAGCATGTCCAGCGAGACCACTCCCTTGAGATAGGTGCCGCTGCCTTGCCGCCGTTCGACCAGGCCGAGCCCTTCCCAGCGCGTCAGCGCCTCGCGCACGGTGTTGCGGCTCACCTTGAGGCGCTCGGCCAGGATGCGTTCGGTCGGCAGTCTCTGGCCGGGCCCGAGAGCTTCCCGCATTACAAAGCCGGCCAGCGCCTTGAGCACCGCGTCGTCGCGAGCAGTTGCCTGTATGGGGGAAAGGCCGAATTCGGTCATGCCAACGGGTCACCAAATGGCTCAATGGTCCAACCAATTTCTGCATAGAAGACAGGCCCTGTCAACCGACTGCGGGCGCATACGCTCTGCCCAGCCGGCTATTCCAAAGGGCGCTGTCGCTGCCGCAACAAAACCAAAGCGTTTTCCGGGTCTTGGCGCAGAATCCTGATGTGTTTTGAAATTGGGGGCCGGCCGGCGTTTGGCAGCGGTACGAGGAGGCCACTATGTGCCAGCGCCGGCCAGCCGACCCCACGGACCCAGGAGATGCGGCGGACCTGAGCATCATGGGGTATTCTTTGGGTCGAACCGGCGATCTAGACCTCGTGCCGGTTACGTCTAAGGGCTGCACATTTGCGCAACAACTTATGAAAATCAACAGTTTCTTAACCAAGCCTCGCAACTCGCTTGGATTAAGGTAAATTCGTAACCTTGTCGGGTTGACTGGCTAATTCGTCTATGGTGCTACGCCGCCTTGGCGACGACGCGATTGCGGCCGCCGCTCTTGGCCTCATAGAGCGCGAGGTCGGCTCGTTTCATCAGCGCCGCGACCGTGTCCACGCCTTTCAGCACCGACGACACGCCGACGCTGACGGTGACTTCGATCGCTTTGCCCTCGCTGCCAACGGCAAACGGCAGTTGGGCGATTTCGGCGCGAATGCGCTCGGCGACCTTTTCGGCTACCGCGCCGTCCGTGTCCGGCATCACCACCACGAACTCCTCGCCACCGAAGCGGCAGGCTAGATCGATGCCGCGCACATTCTTGCGCAGCCGCCGCGCGAATTCGCGCAGCACGTCGTCGCCGCCGTCATGGCCATGCGCGTCGTTAATGCTCTTGAAGCGATCCAGATCGGTGATCATCACCGACAGCGGCCGGCGCCGTGCCACGGCGCGGTCGAACAGCGTCTGCAGATGGCTGTCGAGATAGCGGCGGTTGTGCAGGCCGGTCAGGGCATCGGTCACCGCCATCTCGATGGTCTGGGTGACGCTGGCGCGAAGCTGGTCGTTGTAGCGCTTGCGGCGAACCTGCGTACGCAGCCGCGCCGTCAGCTCCTGCTGGTCGATCGGCCGCATCAGATAATCGTTGATGCCGAGTTCGAGGCCGCGGATGATACGCCCCTCCTCGCCCTCGTCCGCCAGAAGGATGATCGGCAGGAAACGGGTGCGATCAAGCGAGCGCAATTGCGAGCAGAGCCTCAGCGGGTCGAAATCGGCGAAGGCCGTCGAGATCATCACGCATTCGTAGGGCAGCTCGGCGGCCTGGAAGAAGCCGGCATGCGGATCGTTGGCGACGTCGAGAGCGGCACTGCCGCGCAGCATCTTCTGGATGCGCTCGAACGAGGATTTGCGCTCGTCGACCAGCAGCACCTTCGGCACCGCGTCATCGGTAGCGAAGTTGCGGCTCAAAAGCTCCTCGATGCCGATATTGCGTGTCGTCGAGGCGCGCAGCCGCAGCTCATCGGTCAGCGACTTCAGCCTGACCAGGCTCTTGACGCGCGTCATCAACTGCAGATCGTTGACCGGCTTGGTCAAAAAATCGTCGGCGCCGGCCTCGAGGCCGCGCACCCGGTCCGAAACCTGGTCGAGCGCGGTGATCATCACGACCGGGATGTGCGATGTCGCCGGGTCGCCCTTCAGCCGCCGGCAGACCTCGAACCCGTCCATGTCGGGCATCATCACGTCGAGCAGCACGACATCGACCTTGCCGTTCTCGCAGATCTCGATCGCATCCGGCCCGTTGGTGGCGGTCAGAACCTCGAAATATTCGGCGAGCAGCCGGACCTCCAGCAGCCTGACATTGGCTGGGATGTCGTCGACGACGAGGATCCGCGCGGTCATTTCACAAAGCTCCGGCTCGGCTGGAAAAATACATCAGGCATCGCCCAGGTAGGATTTGATGGTTTCAATGAAACGCGGCACCGAGATCGGTTTGGAGATATAGGCTTCGCAGCCCCCCTGGCGGATGCGTTCCTCATCGCCCTTCATGGCGAAGGCGGTGACCGCAATGACCGGGATGACGTGGAGATCATCGTCCTCCTTCAGCCATTTGGTGACCTCGAGGCCCGACACTTCCGGCAGCTGGATGTCCATCAGGATGAGGTCCGGCCTGTGCTGCCGCGCCAGATCCAGCGCTTCCAGGCCGTTGCGTGTGCGCACCGTCTCGTAGCCGCTCGCTTCGATGAGGTCGCGAAAGAGCTTCATGTTGAGCTCGTTGTCTTCGACGATCATAACCTTCTTTGGCATCGATTTCCCGTCCCGGCTGGCCTTCCACTCGAAGGGTGCCGTCATGCGCCCCTTTGTCGGCACGCACCAAACCTGTTCCCACTATACGGCAATATGATTGACGAAACGGAAACCGGCCGCCCTAAAAGCTTTCGGATTCCAGGTCGGCGAGCTTGCTGCCGGCGACACTTGCCACTACTGCGAAAACAGAACGATTCCGCCCACGAAGGAAGGTAGCGATGGCAAACGCAGCGTCAATGCGCGAGGAAGCGGAAACGATTGCCGTAAAGGCGCTGGGCTTCGTCGCCGCCGATCCGGAACTTCTCCCCCGCTTCCTGGCGATCACCGGCATCGAAGCCCATTCCATCCGCCAGGCGGCGGGTGAGCCGGGATTCCTGGCCGGCGTGCTGCAGTTCATCCTTGCCCACGAGCCGACGCTGATGCGTTTTTCCGAGGAGACCGGAACGCCGCCCGCCGCAATCGGTAAGGCATTGCGGGCGTTGCCGCTCGGCGACGACAATCATGAGCGTTCGATATAAGGGACGATCCCGAGACAGATCGCCGCGCCGAAAATCGTGAGTGCACTCGGGCTTTGACGCCAGCCGCGTGGAGAGCAATTCCAGGAAAGCGTGAAACGGTTTTCCGTCTGGAATTGCGCAAAAACAAAGACATGGAGCGGATCGGCGTTTTCGTGAAACGATGAACCGCTCCAACCTCGGCATTTAGGGTTTCAACTTCGCCCCTGCCCCGCCATCGTCATTCTCGCCCGAGCCATGATCCGGAACGGTAACATCGCTTGGGTCCATCATGGGGTTGTCCTGAACGGCATCGGCCGGCTTCAGCATGGCGCCGTTGACCGTGACCGAGCCGTCTGCCTTGCCGTTGATGATCCATTCCAGTCGACCATCCGGCAGTGCCTTGCCGAACCCTTTGACGGCGAGTGCGAACGGAAAATACTGTGCCGCTTCCGGTTCGGTCTTAGCCGCCGTCTGCAGGGCCTCCACGATCTTGTCGTAGCCCGCGACATCGATGGTCATGCTCGTCTCGGGCTTCTTGCCGGGGAACGTCATTTCACCTTCCATCGCAATCTCGATGTTGCCGTTCTTGATCGTGCTGTGTCCGAGAATGGCCTTTGGCGTCTTGGCCAGGAAATCGGCGAAGATCTGCTTGCCGAAATCTGCCGGCAGCGGTGGATCCTTGCTGAAATCAAGGGTTTCGATGGTTTTCTTCGCCATGCTGTCCAGATCGATGTTGGTGCCGCCGAAGTTGAGGTCGATATCCGTCGGCAGCAACGCAACGCTCCAGCTGGGCAGCACCTGCTGTGGCATTGTCAGGCCGGAAATCTTGAACGCGTAGTTGATCTTGCCGTCCTTGGCGATGCCGTCCATGCCGACGGCGGTCTTCAGTTGCGTCGCACCCAACTTGCCTACCGGGCTCTCCACCACAAAGTCATTGAAGCCGTAGGTGCCGTCGATCCGCTCCCACAATGGCAGTGCTGCCGTCAGAAGCGATTTGAACTCCGCCTCATCCGCCTTGAATTTGGCTGCATCATCAGTCGCCACGATGAAAGCAAGCAGGTCGAGCAGCGGCTTTGTCCGCAAACCCTTGCCGGTCGCGTCCACGGAAAGTTGAGGCGCTTTTACAGCAGCCGGAAAACTCAACCCATTTTTGGGATCGTTGACTTTGATCGTTTCGGCGAAGTTCGTTATTTTTTCCGTCACCGTGAAATCGATGCCGCCATTTGCGGATTTGGTCGAAACTATTGCGGCAGTGCCAGCACCGACCGTGACATCCGCCTGCTGCTTGGGCTCTCGGGTGGTCATCGTCATCCCAGCCATCGAACCGGTTGCGCTCGCGAAAGCGGCCAGGTCAGGGTCATAAACTCCGGTGAACTTGTTGTCTGACACGGAGAAGTCGATGTGCTGCGCCCCCTCAGGGCCAACGAAATCGATAGACCCCTTCGGGGACACGTCCGCCGAAACGTCCCAGTGTCCATCCTTGCGTGGCTTGACCAAGATGAAGTAAGGCGTGACGTCGAACTTGAAGGCCTGCTGCTTTGCCATCAAATCCGTGACCGGCTTGAAGTCGAAAGCGAGCTTGTAGGCATCGCCGTCGACTGAAATTTTCACGAACCCGATGTCGAACGGCTTCTTGCCGATATAGTGCGCCAGGTCGTCGGAAAGCTGCTTTGCGCCTTGCCTGTCGACCGCTTGGCCGAAGGCGGGTGCGCTGAGCGCGAGCACAAAGACGACTGGCAGGACACGGTTCACGCTCATTCTCCGTTGGGCCATTGGAATTATCTGCACTTTCTCATTTCGTAGGAAATTACCACCCCAACCGCAAGGCGAGGCGGCGCGACCCGAATGGCCTGCGGCTGCTAAAGCACCAGCCGCACCAGCGGTCGGCCCGGCTTGCGTTCGACCAACCGCTGGAACCCGGCCTTTTCGAAGACCCGCGACGAGCCGACGAACAGCCCGATCGATCGCGAATCCTTCGACAGGTCGATGGGGCAGGCCTCGATCAGCCGCGCGCCGTTCTCGCGCGCGAAGTCGATGCCGCCCGCGACCAGGCGGTGCGACAGGCCCCTGCCGCGTGCCTTGGTGCGGATGAAGAAGCAGGAGATCGCCCAGACGCCCGGATCGGCGGCGTCGGCGGGGTCGATCGGCGCCGACCCCCTGCCCTGGTTGTTCCATTCGGGCACGTCGGCACGCGGGCCGATCTGCATCCAGCCAACCGCCTGGCCACCCTCGAAAGCCAACAGGCCGGGCGGCGGCCCGGCCTCGATTCGCGCCTTGATGTGGTCCTTGTTGCGCTCGCGATTGCTCGCGCGGCGCACCGCAGGCGCTAACCGGAAATGCGTACACCAGCAGCCGTAACAGGCGCCCTGCTTGCCGAAAAGATCCTCGAAATCCGCCCAAAGCTCAGGCACTAGCGGCGCTATGGTCGTATTCATGAGCTCTCTCCCGGCCCACCGCCTTGTCGTGGCGTCCGTCCTGACGTACCATTGCATTTGTTCTCTTTATGTTCGCAGCGATGGCGGCTCCTGTCAACAACCCCGAACACGGTTTTTGCCGCGACTGCCTGAATTTTCAGCGCAGCGAGGCACGCCGTTGCGAGCGCTGCGGCAGTCCAAGGCTCGCCCGCCATCCGGAGCTCTACCGGTTGCGCCTTGCCCATATCGACTGCGACGCGTTCTACGCGGCGGTCGAAAAGCGCGACAACCCTGCGTTGAAGGACCGACCATTGATCATCGGGGGCGGCAAGCGTGGCGTCGTATCCACCGCATGCTACATCGCCCGCATCCATGGCGTGCGCTCGGCAATGCCGATGTTCAAGGCGCTCGAAGCCTGTCCCGAAGCGGTGGTTCTGCCGCCGGACATGGAAAAATACGTGCGCGTCGGCCGCGAGGTGCGCGCCATGATGCAGGCGCTGACGCCGCTGGTCGAGCCGCTCTCGATCGACGAGGCCTTTCTCGACCTCGCCGGTACCGAGCGCCTGCATGGCCTGCCGCCTGCGGTGGTGCTGGCGCGCTTCGCACTCGGGGTGGAAAAGGAGATCGGCATCACCGTTTCAGCTGGCCTTTCCTATTGCAAGTTCCTGGCCAAGGTGGCATCGGACTTCCGCAAGCCACGCGGCTTTTCGGTGATCGGCGAGACCGAGGCTATTGGCTTCCTGGCCGAGCAGCCGGTGACGCTAATCTGGGGGGTCGGCAAGGCCTTTGCCGTCACGCTCGAGCGCGACGGCATCCGCACCATCGGCCAGCTGCAGCGCATGGAGCGCGGCGATCTGATGCGCCGCTACGGCGTTATGGGTGACCGGCTCTACCGGCTCTCGCGCGGCGAGGACGACCGTCGCGTCGTTCCCGACCAGGACGCGAAAAGCGTCTCGGCGGAAACCACTTTCGACACCGACATCGCCTCCGTCGACGACCTGGTTTCGGTGCTGAGGGCGCTGTCGGAAAAAGTCTCGGCCCGGCTGAAAAAGTCCGGCATTGCCGGACGCACCGTCGTCCTCAAGCTGAAGACCCAGGATTTCAAGATCCGCACGCGCAATCGCCAGCTCGGCGATCCGACCCGGCTGGCCGACCGCATCTTTCAGACCGGGCTCGAACTGCTGCGCAAGGAGGCCGACGGCACGAAATACCGGCTGCTCGGCATTGGCGTCAGCGACCTCTCCGACGATGACCGGGCGGACCCGCCCGATCTGGTCGACGTCCAGTCACGCAAGCGCGCCATGGCCGAAGGCGCTATCGATACGCTGCGCGGCAAGTTCGGCCGCAGGGCGGTGGAAACCGGCTATACCTTCGGCAAGGGCCGCGATGCCCATCCGCCCGAACCGGTCGAGGAGTGATAGTCAGGTGCGCCGCAGATCGATCCTGCTGGTCACCACACTCTTGCCGGTTTTCGGATCGGTATCGATAACGGTCAGCCGCATGCCGTCCTCGCCGGTTTTCTCAACAGTCATTTGCGCCCTGCGGTCGCCATTGACCTCCTTGGCCCAACGAATGCCGAGATTGATCGCGTTGCCGGAGCGGCTGCCGCTCAATTGCGCCGGCCCGGTGCGCGATCCGACATAGGTGCCGGTGTATTTCGTCCCGCTCGATTTGAGATCGGCGCTGATGGCGCGTTTCACCACGATAAGACCGCGGCAGCTGCCGTCGAGCGATAGCGAGCTCGACGTTGCGTCGGAATTGAAATGACAGGAGACATTCACCGTCGGCGCATCGGTGGTGACCTTGACGGTGCCTTTGCCGGCGAAATTCCCCTGGAATGAGCGAAGAAAATCCGGATCGTCGGCATGCGCTGCGCCGGCCCCGGCCGTCAGGCACCCGGCAAGTACAAATCGTGCAAGTGATTTCATCGGACCGCTCCTCGTTGGTATCCAAAACACAGCACGCAAACACTGAGGGACCAACGCTTCCCTCAGCAGCGGGTTCCGGCTTCAACATCACTGTTTGCAACGCTTCACGGCTGGCCCAGTCGAATGCGCCGGCTAGCGGTTGCGATGAAAGCGCCGGCTTGCGACATAGCGCCCATGGCACCCGCACCCTCGATCCCCAAGGCCGCGTTCTGGATGGCGCTGTCGGTCGCCTCGTTCCTGGCGATGTCGGTGGCCGGCCGCGCCACGACGGCAGAACTCAACGTCTTCCAGGTGCTCGAGCTGCGCTCGGTGATCGGCTTTTTCATCCTGCTGCCGCTGGTCATGATGTCAGGCGGTTTTCCGGCGATGCGCACCGGGCGTCCGCTGGCCCATCTCGCCCGCAACGTCGTCCATTATACCGGCCAGGCTGCCTGGCTTTATGCCTTGACGCTGATCCCGCTTGCGGTGCTGATCTCGATCGAATTCACGACGCCGATCTGGACTGCGCTGCTGGCGGTAGCTTTCCTCGGCGAAAGGCTCTCCCGGCCAAGGCTGGCGGCGATCGTGCTGGGGCTGATCGGCGTGGTGATCATCGTGCGTCCGGGCGTCGGCGCGGTCAATCCGGGGCATGTTATCGTGCTAGGAGCAGCGGTCTGCTTCGGCGTCTCGGTGGTTCTCGTCAAGTCGCTGACGCGGACGGACAGCGTCGTGCGCATCATCTTCTGGATGCTGATCATCCAGTCGGTGCTTGGCCTCGTCCCGGCGCTGTACGAATGGCGCAACCCGCCGCTCGAGCTCTGGCCGTGGATCCTGCTGATCGCGTTTACCGGCATGTCGTCGCATTTCTGCATGGCCCGCGCACTTGTCTATGCCGATGCGACGGTCATCTCGCCAATGGATTTTTTGCGCGTACCGCTGTCGGCGATGATCGGATGGCTGCTTTATCACGAGCAGATCGACGCCTTCACCGCCGGCGGGGCCCTGCTGATCCTGCTTGGCAATCTGCTCAATCTGCAGAAAAAAGCCGCCAAACCTGCGGAAGTGGCGGCAGCGTAGCCCTGCGTTTCAATCGCCGTCGTCGGGTATGTTCAGAACGTGCCCACAGGCCTTGCAATGAACGGCGTCGGGCTCGTGCCGCTGCAGCCCGCATTGCGGGCAAGGAAAGAACACCTTGGCGGGACGGAAGAGCGCCTGTGCAAGCCGGACGAACAGCGATATGCCAATGATCATGGTGGCGATCGCGGTGAGCTTGCCGGCCACACCGGGCAGGACGATGTCACCGAAACCGGTCGTGGTGACCGTGGCGACCGTGAAATACAGCGCATCGACATAGCCCTCGAGACCACCCACGGTGCGGAAGAAGAAGGTGTAGACGAAACCCGTGATGACAAAGAGGAATGTCAGGAAATTGATGACCGCACGGCTCGCCTCGCGCCATCGCCTGAAGCCGCGCATCTCGAGAAATCGCCACAGCGCGCCGCTACGCGACAGCGACCACAGCCGCAGGATGCGCAAAAAACCGAGATTGGCCAGCGCCGTAGGCATCAGCAGAGTCAGCAGGATGAAGGCATCAATCCACGACGCCGGCTGTTTCATCAGGCGCAGCATGTCGTTGGAGGCAAGCAGCCGGGCAATCATGTCGGCGGCGACAAGTGCTGCCACGGAGTAGTCCAGCCAGAGGAACGAAGACGACTTCTGGATCACCGGCGTGGCGATGAAAAAGGCAATGATGGCAAGGTCGATGACAACGGCCGCAAGCTGAAACCGGAACGCCGCCGCTGTGCGCCCGTGATACAGCTTGCGCAACATGTCGCGCAGCCGGGCCAAGGCTGAAATATCTTGGGCTCCGTTCTTGTCAGCTACCTTCATGACGATCGCGATAGCCTTCGCTGCGACAGCCGTCCAGTCGACAAGGCAGGCGGAAGCTTGCGCCATCCGACCGATCCCGGCGGTTGCGGCAAATGGCGCCAGCCGCGATCAAACCGGCCTTGCCTCTACAACGCTGATGCGTGGCCCTGCCTGGATGATCTCGGTCACCTCGAAGCCACCCTTTGCCAGCAGCGACTTGAATTCATCGGCCGTCCGCTCCTGGCCATCGGGCGCGACCAGCATGTTGAGGTCGGAGAATTTGGCATTCGCCCCCTGATTTGGCGGCTCAAGCACGGCCTCAAAAACCAGCAACTTGCCGCCCGCACGGATCGCCTGGCGACAGTTTTGCAGGATCGCGACGTTGGTCTCGTCGTCCCAGTCATGCAAAATCCATTTGAGCAGCAGCGCGTCGGCCGCCACGGGCAGCTCGGCAAAGAAATCGCCTCCGACGATCTCACAGCGATCGGCGACACCTTTCGCCGCCAGCACCGAGGCGGCCGGCGCTACCACATGCGGCTGGTCGAAAAGGATGCCGCGGCTGCCCGGGGTCGCGGCCAGGACTTCGGCAAGCAGCGCGCCCTGGCCACCGCCGACGTCCATGATGACCGGAAACGACGAAAAATCATACGCCGCCAGGATGGCTGCCGCCACGCCGCGCGAATTCGCTGCCATGGCGCGATCGAAGATAGCGGACTCCTCTGGATGCTCTGCCCGGTATTCCCAGACGCCCTTGCCATGCGCGTGGCGAAATGCGTTCTTGCCGGTTTGGATGCTGTAGAGCAGTTCGCTCCACGCTTGCCGGTAATAGGGCCTTCCGACGAAGGCGGCCCAGGGTGCAGCGGAAAACTCAGCATCGGAGCGCAAGGCGGCGCCAAGCGGCGTTAGCGAGAACTGCCCGTCCTCTGCCTCGTGAAATATGCCGACCGCCGCAAGCGCCCGCAGCAACCGATAGAGCGCGCGCGGATGTGTGTCGGTCAGGCTTGCAAGATCTGCTGCCGAGCGCTTGCCGTCCTTGATGTGGTCGGCGATGCCGAGCGTCGCGGCGACCGAGATCGCCTGCGAGACGCGGTACCCGTTGACCATCCGTGTCAGTTCGACAGCGGCTGCGCGTTCATCCATGGCGCCCCCCAATCGCCAAAACCCGAAGGTTTCGGTATTTTAAACCAGCTCCACTTCAACCACGCCCGGCACCGCGCGCATGGCTGACGCGATCTGCGGCGAGATACGATAACGACTGGGCAATTCGATCTCGACCTCCCCCTGGCCGTCATCCTTTATCAGCACAAAGCTTACCTGTCCCTCGCCCTTGACGGCAAGCTGGCCGGCAAGCGTGCCGATCGGTGCTGCGTCGCGCACGAAGATGCGTAGCGCTTTCTGGATGCGGCTTGCCTCGTCCTCCAGCGACTGCACGGTCTGGATGCGCAGATTGACGCCTTCCGGCCTGTCCTCGGCCGAAACGGTGATGACCACCGAGCGGCCGGGCTCGAGCAGGTCGCGATATTGCGCCAGTCCCTCGGAAAACAGCACCGCTTCATACTGGCCGGACGTGTCGGAAAACTGCACGACGCCCATCTTGTTGCCGGTGCGCGTCTTGCGTTCCTGCTTGGTGGTGACGGTACCGGCGAGCCGGCCGGCGGCCGCACCGCGTTTGACGGCGGCCGAGAATTCGGCCCAGGTCTGCACCCGCATTTTCTGCAGCGCCGCCTTGTATTCGTCGAGCGGATGCGCCGAGAGATAGAACCCGACCACCTGGAACTCGCGGTGCAGGCGGTCGGCGGCGAGCCAGGGGTCGGTCGCCGGCAAGTTGAGTGCCTGCGACTGTGCGCCCAGCGAGGCGCCAAAGATGTCGTGCTGGCCTGTGACGGCATTCTGCTGCGCCAAGGACGCCAGCCCCATCATCCGCTCGACGCCGGCCATCATCGCCGCGCGGTCGAGACCGAAGCAGTCGAGCGCGCCGGCCATGATCAGGCTCTCGAAGACGCGTTTGCCGACGATCTTCGGATCGACCCTTTCGCAGAAATCGGCGAGGCTCTTGAACGGTTTTTCGCCGCGCGTGGCGACGATGTGCTCGACTGCGGCGTCGCCGACGCCCTTGAGCGCGGCCAGCGAATAGAAGATGCGGTTCTCGCCGACCTCGAAATCCCGGAACGACGTCATCACCGACGGCGCCACCACCTCGATGCCGAGGCGCAGCGCATCCTGGCGGAAATCGGCGAGCTTGTCCGTATTGCCCATGTCGAGCGTCATCGATGCCGCCAGGAATTCGACGGGGTAATGCGCCTTCAGATAGGCGGTCTGGTAGGAGACGACGGCATAGGCGGCGGCATGCGATTTGTTGAAACCGTAGTCGGCAAACTTTGCCAGCAGGTCGAAGATGAAGTCGGCTTGCGGCTTGCCGACGCCGCGCTCGACCGCGCCCGAAACAAAGCGCTCGCGCTGCTTGTCCATCTCGGCGCGGATCTTCTTGCCCATGGCGCGGCGCAGCAGATCGGCTTCGCCCAGCGAATAGCCGGAGAGCTCCTGCGCAATCTGCATCACCTGTTCCTGGTAGACGATGACGCCTTGCGTCTCCCTGACGAGATGGTCGATCTTCGGGTGGATCGACGCCATCTCCTCCTCGCCGTGCTTTCTGGCGTTGTAGGTCGGGATGTTCTCCATCGGTCCCGGCCGGTAGAGCGCAACCAGCGCGATAATGTCCTCGATACAGTCGGGCCGCATGCCGATCAGCGCCTTGCGCATGCCGGCACTTTCCACCTGGAACACGCCGACCACTTCGCCGCGCGACAGCATGGCGTAGGTTTCCGGGTCGTCGAGCGGAATGTGGGCAAGATCGATCTCGATGCCGCGGCGGCGGATCAGCTTGACCGCCCTGTCCAGCACGGTCAGCGTCTTCAGGCCAAGGAAGTCGAATTTCACCAGCCCGGCCTGCTCGACATATTTCATGTTGAACTGGGTGACCGGCATGTCCGAGCGCGGATCGCGGTACATCGGCACCAGTTCAGACAGCGGCCGGTCGCCGATGACGATGCCGGCGGCATGAGTCGAGGCGTGTCGGTACAGACCTTCCAGCTTCTGCGCCGTGTCGAGCAGCGTCTGTACGATCGGCTCGCGCTCGGCCTCCTCGGCAAAGCGCGGCTCGTTGGCGATGGCGTCGGCGAGCTTGACCGGATTGGCCGGGTTCGACGGCACCATCTTGCTCAGCTTATCGACCTGCCCGTAAGGCATCTGCAGCACGCGGCCGACGTCGCGCAGCACGGCGCGCGCCTGCAGCGTGCCGAAGGTGATGATCTGGCCGACCTGGTCGCGGCCGTATCTCTGCTGGACGTAGCGGATGACCTCCTCGCGCCGGTCCTGGCAGAAGTCGATGTCGAAGTCGGGCATCGACACGCGATCGGGATTGAGGAAGCGCTCGAACAGCAGCGAAAAACGCAGCGGATCGATGTCGGTGATGGTCGTCGAATACGCGACCAGCGAGCCGGCGCCTGATCCGCGGCCCGGGCCGACTGGAATGCCTTGCGCCTTGGCCCATTTGATGAAGTCGGCAACGATCAGGAAATAGCCGGGATATTTCATCTTCTCGATGACCCCGAGCTCGAAATCCAGCCTCTCGCGATATTGCTCGACTGTATAGCCGGGCGTCGGCCCGTGCGCCGCCAGCCGCGCCTCCAGCCCTTCATGCGCCTGCCTGGCAAGCTCCTGCGCCTCCGCCTTGACCGCCGCATCGGCGTCGGCGACATCGCGGCCGGCAAAGCGCGGCAGGATCGGGTTTCGTGTCTTCGGATAGTAGGAGCAGCGCAGTGCGATCTCGACCGTGTTGTCGATCGCTTCCGGCAGGTCGGCGAACAGCCTCGCCATGTCGGCCTGGCTTCTCAGGAAATTGTCGGGCGACAGGCGGCGGCGATTATCGGCCGCAACCACGGAACCTTCGGCGATGGCGATCAGGGCGTCATGCGCCTCATAGTCTTCACGAGAGAAGAAAAACGCTTCGTTGGTGGCAACCAGCGGCAGATCGTGGCGGTAGGCGAGATCGACCGACGACTGCTCGATCGCGCGGTCGTAGCCGGAGACGCGTTCCAGTTCGACATAGAGCCGGTCGCCGAACAGACCCTTGAGCGCCAGCAGCCGGGTCTCGGCTAGTTCACGGCGGTCCTCTTTCAAGGCATTGCCGATCGGACCGCGCGGCCCGCCGGTAAGGCAGATCAGACCGTCGGAATTTCCCTGCAGCATCTCGCTCGTCAGATGCACCGCCTCGCCGGGCGGTGTCTCGAGGTAGACGCGGCTGACCAGCCTGACCAGATTGCCGTAGCCGGCCTCGGTGGCGGCGATCAGGACCACCGGCCGCATCTCCGGCCCCTGCCGCCTGCGGTCGCGCTGGCTGTCGTTCGCCTCACCGGAAAAGGCGAGGTCGATCTGGCAGCCGATGATCGCCTGGATGCCGTCCTTCACTGCCTTTTGCGCGAATTCCAGCGCACCGAACAGGTTGTTGGTGTCGGTGACGGCGATTGCCGGGCATTCGTCCTGCACCGCATGGCCGACGATCTTGCCGAGCTGCAAGGCACCTTCGAGCAGCGAATAGGCCGAATGCACGCGCAGATGAATGAACCGACGCGCCGCCGCCTCTGCCCGCGATGCCTTTGCATAGGCCTCGCGCAGCAAGGGATCGCGTGGAAGTCTCTCATCAGCCATGGTTTTTTCGCGCCGCCTCACAGGGACTCAGTCGATCAAGATGTATCGTCCGGCACCGGGTAACACGAGTCCAGCAGAAGCGATTGGAGCTTTGGACGTTTAGAGCAACCGCCGAAGCTGCCGATCTCCCCCCTCGTGGGGGAGATGTCCGGCAGGACAGAGAGGGGCGCAGTCCCACCAACCTCAGGCCGGAAACACAAAACCCGCCACAGCGGGCGGGTCGTTGGAGCCATTTAGCACCATATCGAAATTAATAGCATAGCTGCCGGCACAAAGCAAGAACAAAATACGTTGTGAGGGCAAAAAAAGCTAATTCCGCACGCCCCTCGCCTTGTCCCTCCTCAAGCGAGCGTGCTCAACCAATTGCAAGGTCGCGTTCCTTCGCTCCCCTCCGTCCCGCCAACCTCAAGCAGATTACAGCCTCACGCGAATTCCATGATCACCGCATCGACGGCAAGGCTGTCGCCGGGCTTGGCGTTGAGCTTCGAGACGATGAGGTCGCGCTCGGCGCGCAGCACGTTCTCCATCTTCATCGCTTCGACCACGGCAAGCGTCTCGCCGGCCTTGACCTCCTGCCCCTCGGCAACGGCGATCGACACGACGAGGCCGGGCATCGGGCAAAGCAGCATCTTCGAGGTATCCGGCGCCACTTTTTCCGGCATCAGCCTTTCGAGCTCGGCAGTGCGCGGCAGCATGGCGCGGGCTGTCACCGAGATGCCTTTCCAGGCGATGCGGAACCCGTTCAGCACCGGCCTGACCTGCGCCGCGACCTTGCGGCCGCCGACCGTGCCGCGCCAGATGAGATCGCCCGGCCGCCAGTCGGATGCCACAGTCAGTGCCTTGCCGCCGTCGATTGTGAGGTCGAGCTCCATCGGAATGGAAATCATCCCTTCGACGATGGCGACCGAAAGATAGTCCGGGCCGATCTTCACCACCCAATCGCGTTTCAAGGCGCCGGAATGCGGCGCCAGCCGCCCGCCCAGCCGGTCGAGCCGGTCGCGGCGCAGCAGTTCCACCGCGGTGGCAATCGCGGCCAGCACCGCTTTCTCCTCGGCGTCTGGCACAATCGGCGCGAAGCCGTCGGGATACTCCTCGGCGATGAACCCGGTCGATATCTGACCTTCCCGCCAGCGCGGATGCTGCATCAGCGCCGCCAGGAACGGTATGTTGTGCTCGATGCCGTCGACGACGAAACTGTCCAGCGCCTCCGACATCGTGTCTATCGCCGCCAGCCGTGTCGGCGCCCAGGTGCACAGCTTGGCGACCATCGGGTCATAGAACATCGAGATTTCCGAGCCTTCGGTGACGCCGGTATCGTTGCGGATAACGATGTCGCCGAACTTTCCTTCCTCGGGCGGCCGATACTTGGTCAGCCTGCCGATCGACGGCAGAAAGTTGCGATACGGATCTTCGGCATAGAGGCGGCTTTCCACCGCCCAGCCGTTCAGCTTGACGTCGCTCTGCTTGATGGCGAGCTTTTCGCCGGCTGCCACGCGGATCATCTGCTCGACCAGGTCGATGCCGGTGACGAGTTCCGTCACCGGATGCTCGACCTGCAGCCGCGTGTTCATTTCCAGGAAATAGAAGTTCTTGTCGCTGTCGACGATGAACTCGACCGTGCCGGCGCTCTGGTAGTCGACGGCCTTGGCCAGCGCCACCGACTGCTCGCCCATGGCTTTGCGGGTCTTGGCGTCGAGGAACGGCGACGGCGCCTCCTCTACGATCTTTTGGTTGCGGCGCTGGATCGAACATTCGCGCTCGCCGAGATAGAGCGTGCTGCCATGCGCGTCGGCGAGCACCTGGATTTCGATATGGCGCGGGTCGACGATGAACTTTTCGATGAAGACGCGGTCATCGCCGAACGAGCTTTTGGCCTCCGACCGCGCCCGGTCGAAGCCGTCGCGCACCTCTGCCTTGCTCCAGGCAATGCGCATGCCCTTGCCGCCGCCGCCGGCCGAGGCCTTGATCATCACGGGATAGCCGATTTCGCCGGCTATTCTTTCGGCATGGGCGGCGTTTTCGACGACGCCGAGCCAGCCGGGCACCGTCGACACCTTGGCCGCATTGGCGAACTTCTTCGATTCGATCTTGTCGCCCATCGCCTTGATGGCCTTGGGCTTCGGGCCAATGAAGACGATGCCTTCCTGCTCCAACGCTTCGCAGAAGGATGCCCGCTCGGACAGGAAACCGTAGCCGGGATGCACGGCCTCTGCTCCTGTGGCCTTGCAGGCGGCGATGATCTTTTCCGGGACCAGATAACTTTGCGTGGCCGGCGAAGGCCCGATATGCACCGCCTCGTCGGCCATTTCGACATGCACGGCGTCGCGGTCGGCATCGGAATAGACCGCGACGGTGACGATGCCCATCTTGCGCGCCGTCTTGATCACGCGGCAGGCGATCTCGCCACGGTTGGCGACCAGGATCTTTGTGAACATGCAGGCCTCGTCCCTCGGCTGCCCTTTTTTACGGCTTCCCGTTTTATGGGCTTCAGAAGGGCGGTCAAGGCAAAGTCGGAGCCTATCCCGCAGCAGATCGGCGGGTGCTGACGAAAATCCGGGGTCGGAACGTCGCTTCGTGCATAGCGCGGAGCTGAATGGTAAGTTAAATCTAGCTTGGATTGCAGACCGTCTTGGGAGGATTGCCTGATGAAAACGCGCGCCGCTGTTGCCGTCGCCGCCGGAAAGCCGCTGGAGATCATGGAGGTCGACCTCGAGGGCCCTCGCGATGGCGAGGTGCTGGTCGAGATCAAGG
>NZ_JAMYTP010000029.1:0-60546 GCF_040322515.1 Mesorhizobium sp. M0136 | reverse complement strand
CCTATGTCGACGGTCTCAGGATTTCCGAAACCGGCCTCGCCGCACTCGATCTGAAGAGCCATCATTCAATCCGCGTCCGTATCGGCGTCAAGGACGACGCCGAGCGCCCCGGCGGGATCAACATTTTCGGCAAGGGCTTTGGAAACTACGATCAGGACATCCTGCTCAGGATCAAAACTGGTTGATATCATGAAACCGGGTTCTGAAGATAACGCAGCAACTTCAACTATTTGGCTTTCTGCTGTGCCAAAGCGTTCGTCTAATTGTCCTACATTTGGGTATTTTGGCTTGACGAAGGGTTGTCAATCCCGCTTTGATATCGGGCAAGATGATTTAAATCATCATTTTTGATATCGATGGGAGGAATGCATGAAGGCAGCCGTTACGGCTCATCCGCATTATGTTGTCTCGGAAATCGATCCGAGGCTCTACGGATCCTTCATCGAGCATCTGGGGCGGGCAGTTTACACCGGCATCTATGAGCCCGGCCATCCGACAGCGGATGCCAACGGCATGCGTCAGGACGTCATCGATCTCGTCAGGGAACTCAATGTTCCGATTGTGCGCTATCCCGGCGGCAATTTCGTCTCGGCCTACAATTGGGAAGACGGCATTGGCCCCAAGGAAGAGCGCCCGGTGCGGCTCGACCTCGCCTGGCACACGTCGGAAAGCAACGAAGTCGGCCTGCATGAATTTGCCGATTGGTGCACCTGCGCCAGCACCGAGATGATGCTTGCCGTCAATCTCGGCTCGCGCGGCCTCGACGAAGCCCGCAACCTGCTGGAGTACGCCAACCATCCCGGCGGCAGCAAATGGAGCGACAAGCGCATAGCCAACGGCCGCAAGGAGCCCTTCGACGTCAAGCTCTGGTGCCTCGGCAATGAAATGGATGGCCCCTGGCAGATCGGCCACAAGACCGCGGACGAGTATGGCCGCCTGGCGCATGAGACAGCCAAGGCCATGCGCGCCTTCTCCAAGTCACTTGAACTGGTGGTCTGCGGCTCTTCGAATGCCAAGATGCCTACCTACCCTGAATGGGAAGCGACGGTTCTCGACCATACCTACAACGAGGTCGACTACATCTCGCTGCACATGTATTTCGACAACGAAGCCAACGACGCTCCGAACTATCTCGCCATGAGCGAAAAGCTCGACGCTTACATTGTCGCGGTCGCCGGCGTCATCGACTATATCAAGGCCAAGAAGCGCTCCAACAAGCAGGTTTACATCTCGTTCGACGAATGGAACGTCTGGTACCATTCCAAGGAGCAGGACAAGAAGATACTCGGCGGCAGCGACGGTTGGCCGTTCGCCCCGCCGTTGCTCGAAGACATCTATAATTTCGAGGATGTGCTGCAGGTCGGTCTGATCCTCAACACCTTCATCCGCCGTTCCGACGTCGTCAAGATCGCCTGCCTGGCACAACTGGTCAACGTCATCGCGCCGATCATGACCGTTCCGAATGGCCCGGCATGGCGGCAGACGATTTTTTATCCCTATCTGTTTGCTTCCAACTATGGCCGCGGCAATGCGCTGGATCTCAAGGTGGAAAGCCCGACCTACAGATCCAGCGTTGCGGGCGACGTCGCCTATGTCGATGTTGCCGGCGTGCACGACAGGCAAACCGGCCACGCCACCTTCTTCGCCGTCAACCGCCATTCGAGCGAGGCAATCGAAACAGTGGTCGACCTCTCCGGCTTCGGCGCGGCGGAGATCGTCGATCACCAGCTGATGGCACACGCCGATCTGAAAGCCGTCAATTCGGCCGAAAACCCTGGCAATGTCAGCCCCAGGAAGGGTGAGGGCGCCGCAGTCGTCGGCGGCAAACTAAACCTGTCGCTGCCGGCGTATTCCTACCAGTTCATACGCCTGAGGCTCTGAGTTCGGGCGAATCATCGAGAAAGCGCAAACGCTGAGGAGGAGCGTCGACGTGACGGCCGATATCGAGATCAGGAACGTGAGCAAGCAGTTCGGTGCCATGACGGTGCTGGATCATCTGTCGCTCTCCATAAGGGCACGCGAATTCATCGTGTTCCTGGGGCCGTCCGGCTGCGGAAAATCGACGCTTCTTCGGATGATCGCCGGTCTTGAAGCCGTCGATAGCGGCGAGATTGCCATCAACAACGAGCGCATCGATCATCTGCCGCCGGGCAGGCGCGGCATTGCGATGGTGTTCCAGTCCTATGCGCTTTATCCGCATATGACGGTGCGCGACAACATGGCCTTCGGCCTTGCGAATATCGGCGTACCAGGCAAGGTCATCGAGGCGCGCATCAACGAAGCCGCCCGCATCCTCGAAATGCCGCATCTGCTCGATCGCAAGCCGGGCCAGCTCTCCGGCGGTCAGCGGCAGCGCGTCGCCATCGGCCGTGCGATCGTCAAGGAACCGAAGGCCTTCCTGTTCGACGAGCCGCTGTCCAATCTCGATGCGGCGTTGCGCACCCGTACCCGCATCGAGCTTGCCCAGCTTCACCAGAGGCTGCAATCGACGATGATCTTCGTCACCCACGACCAGGTCGAGGCAATGACGCTGGCCGACCGCATCGTCGTCATGAACAATCGCAAGATCGACCAGATCGGTACCCCGATGGAGATCTATGAGCGCCCGGCGACCAAATTCGTCGCGGGTTTCGTCGGCGCGCCGGCGATGAACTTCGTCGATGCGACACTCGACAGATCGGGCAAGAACGCCACGGCCAGCTTTGCGGACGGCATATCGGTGCAGACCGAGATCGCCTCCAGCCAATTGAGCGACGGCCACTACACTTTCGGCATCCGTTCGGAAGACGTGCGCATCGTTGCCGCCGGACAGGGCAATGCCGACGGCGTCGTCGATGTGCTCGAGCGGCTCGGCGAACGCACCCTGATCTACGCGCGGCTGGGCGATGGCCAGCAGATCGTCGGCTCCGATGCCGGCAACAGCCGCGTCGCCGTAGGCGACAGAATCGGGCTCGCCTTCGACGGCCAGAAATCGCATCTGTTCAACGAGACCGGCCGCGCCTGGCACGCGAGGGAGGCCTGAGATGGTTGACCGGCTGGCGATGTCCCCGACCGCGACGCTTGCTGTCGGCGTCAGAGCCGCTACCGCCGACATCTATGCGCCGCAATGGCGAAACTTCATTTTCGTTGCGCCATTCTTGTTCTTCTTCACCACGCTGCTGCTCTTCCCGCTGCTCTGGGGGATGTGGCTGAGTTTCCACAAGGCCGACACGTTTTCGTCCGGAAATTTTGTCGGTCTCGGCAATTACGCCAGGCTGTATCACGACAAGGTCTTCTTGCAATCGATCTGGAACACCTTCTACTTCGTGCTTCTGACGGTGCCGACCCTGGCGCTGATCGGCCTTTTCCTGGCGCTTTGCCTCAACCGCCGCACGCGCACTGCCGCGGTTTTGCGGACGCTGTTCTTTTCCTCGTCGGTGCTGTCGGTCACCATCGTCACGCTGATCTGGCGCATCGTCTTCATTCCGAATGTCGGGCTGCTGTCAACGATCTACGGATGGTTCGGCACAACCGCACCGGCCTTCATTTCCGACCCCAGCCTTGCGATGATCGGCATCGCCATTGCCACCATCTGGTGGTGCATCGGCCTGCCGATGATGCTCTTTCTCTCGGCGCTCCAGCAGATTCCACAGGATATTTACGAGGCGGCAGCGCTGGACAATGCCAATCGCTGGCAGACGCTACGCTCGATCACGCTGCCGTCGATCAAGCGGACCTTCATCCTGGTGATCATCATCCAGATCGTGCTGCAATTCCAGCTGTTCGGCCAAGCCTGGCTGATGACGCGCGGCGGTCCGAACAACCTGACCAAGCCGATCGTGCTCTACATCTACGATACCGCATTCCGTCGCTGGGATCTCGGCCTGGGCGCCGCGGCATCGGAAATCCTGTTCATCCTCATCCTGGTCGCGGCCATGGCCCAGTACCTGGTGACGCGCAGCAGGGGAGACCAGGCATGAGCGCCACGGCTTCCATCAAGGGCCGGGCATTTGGCGACCATTTGTTATTGGCCCTGGTCATCCTGCTTTCGATCGTCATGATCGCGCCGGTTCTGTGGGTCATCGGCCTGTCGCTTAAGGACAATACGGAGCTGATGGCCGATCCGAATTCGGTGTTTCACGCGCCCTATACGCTGAAGAACTACATCAACACCGTCGGCACCTCGTCGGTGTTCATCTGGGTGCGCAACAGCATCATCGTCTCGGGCGGATTGACGCTCGGCACGTTGATCCTGTCGTCGCTCGCCGGCTACGGCTTTGCACGGCTGAATTTCCCCGGCCGAGACGTGCTGTTCGTGATCGTGCTGTTCGGCCTGGCGGTTCCGGAACAGGCGGTGCTTGTCGCCCGCCACCAGATCTTCAGCATGCTGAAGTTCCACAACAACTATCAAGGGCTCATTCTGCCGGGCCTTTCGGCTCCGTTCGGCGTCTTCCTGATGACCCAGTATTTCAAGGCCATCCCGAAGGAGCTGGACGAAGCCGCCATGCTCGATAACGCCAGCCGGCTCAGGATTTTCTGGAAGGTGCTTCTGCCGCTCACGCTGCCTGCGCAGGCGACGCTCGGCATCTTCACCTTTCTCGGCGCGTGGAACGACTACTTCTGGCCGCTGATTTCGGCGACGAGGAAGGACATGTTCACGCTGACGGTCGGCATGGCCTCGACCCAGACCAATTTCGCCCAGTCCGAAGGCATCGGCTTCCTGATGGCGCAGGCGGTGTTCGCCGGTGCCCCGATCCTGATCGTCTACCTGTTCTTCCAGAAATACATCGTCACGGCGGTCTCCGGCGCTGCGGTGAGATAACGAAGATAGCCTGACGGCCGGGGGAATGCGCAGCGATTGAAGCACGAAAGCCAATCCAGGGTGGAGCGGCGGAAACTCAGTAGGAGGAACTGATATGAAACTGAAGAAAATACTGTTTGCCGCAGTCTCTGTGGGCGCAATGCTGCTCGCAGCTCCAAGCTTCGCGGCCACGGAACTGAGCGTGCAGCGCTTTTTCGGCGCCTGCGATGCTGATTTCGGCACCAACACCGATGCCACCAAGGCCGTTGGCGAATGCGGCATCATCACCTCGCTGATCAACAAGTTCAACGCCGACAATCCCGATGTCCACGTCAACGTCACCACCGTGGAATGGCCCGGCTATGATCAGCTGACCGCCCAGTTCGCTTCAGGCGACGCTCCGGACATCGCCACGATCCATGAATCCGTACTGTCGGATTATCAGTCGAAGGGCCTGTTGATGCCGCTCGACGATCTCTTGAAGTCGGTCGGCGTGACACCCGACGCTTTCACCGACGCGGCACGCAATGGCGCCACCAAAGACGGCAAGATCTATGGTCTGCCGATCGACAGCTGGACGATGCTCTATCACGTCAACATGGATCTTTTCAAACAAGCCGGCCTCGTCAATGCCGACGGCACGCCGATTTTTCCAAAGTCGCCCGAGGAACTGCTCGCCCAGGCCGAACAGTTCAAGCAGAAGACGGGCAAGCCTTATTTCGTCCAGAACCTGGCCAATGAGACTGCACTCTACACACGCAACCTCTACACCTATCTTTTCCAGCAGGATTCCGATTTCTTTGCCGATCCGAAGCATGTGAAATTGAATACGCCGGAAGCCAAGAAGGTCGTCGAGATGTACAAGGCGATCTTCGAGAAGGGCTACACCACCAAGGATCTCGACTATGGCGGCTCGATCAACGCCTTCCTTGCCGGCGAGGGTGGCGTCCATCTCAACGGTACGTGGGTGGTCGGCGATTACAACGCCCAGTCCGAGACCAAGGGGACGGCGCTCAACAAGGGCGGATATGCGGTCTATCCGTATCCGCAGCTGTTTGGCGGCGCCCATGCGCAATATGCCGACGGCCACACCTGGGCCGTTTCGCAGAAAGACCGCACGCCTGAACAGATCGCGGCTATCGGTAAATTCCTGAAATTCTTCGCCGACAACGACTTCGAATGGTCGCGCACCGGCCACTTGCCAGCCTACAAGGCCGTCATCACCTCGGACGCCTTCAAGGCACTGCCGCATCGCAACACAATCTCTGCGGTCGCTGATCTCGGCAAGCCGCTGCCGTCCGCCGTACAGCGTCAGTTTGCGATCCAGGACATTATTGGCGAAGAGATGAGTGCAGCAATCAGTGGCCAGAAGGACGTCGACACCGCCCTTGCCGACATGGAAAGCCGCGTCAACGAATTGCTCGCCAACATTTGACCACGGGTTTCGAAAGGCCCTCCCAAGGCCCCCCGCGGCTGGAAACGGCCGCGGGGTTTTGGTGAGGGAGTGGTTACTGTCCTCGACTTGCGAGAACTTGCCGGTGGCGACCGGCTCAAGCACACCAACCACGGCGCCGCAATTTCGGCAGCAGCCGACGCAAGCCCTGACTGGAGGGTTTCGTTAGAACGCCGCGGCCATGGGCATTGCGACTTTGTTAGGGATCTGGATGTCGATCTCCAATCTCGACGTCGTTTCGCCGTGATCCATGCTTACCTGCAGGAAATCCTGGTCGACCTGAACATGCCGGGCGATCACCGCCATGATCTCCTCGCGCAACACGGAGACGAGATCGGGCTGGTTGCGGCTTCGACGCTCGTAAGCCAACAGCAGTTGCAAGCGCTCGCGCGCCACGGGCGCGCTGCCGCGGCGCTTGAAGATATCGAGCAGGTTCATGCTGCCCTCCTTCCCAACAGCCGGTCGAGGAGGCCCCTCCGTTCGAAAGGCAGAATGACCGGCAGGTCCTCGCCCTCGAGTCTTCTTGCCGCGTCGATATAGGCGCGTGCGGCGGGGTTGGTGTTTTCGCTGAGCGTAACCGGCGCGCCCACATTGGATGCGCGCAGCACGTCCTGGCTCTCGGGAATTATTCCCAGCAGAGGCGTGGACAGGATCTCGAGAACGTCATCAATGCTGAGCATCTCGCCGCGGGCAGCGCGGGCAGCGTCGTAGCGCGTGACGAGGACGTGTTTGGCAATCGATTCACCTTGCTCGGCTTTCATCGTCCTGGAGTCGAGCAGGCCGATGATGCGATCGGAATCGCGGACCGAGCTCACTTCCGGGTTGGTAACGATTACCGCCTCGTCGGCAAAGCGCATGGCAAGTTGCGCGCCCCGCTCTATGCCGGCCGGGCTGTCGCAGAAGACGTAGTCGAAAACCGATCGCAGCTTGTCGATGACATCGGCGACTCCTTCCTCGGTGAGAGCATCCTTATCGCGCGTTTGCGAGGCCGGCAGCAGGAACAGCGTTTCGAGCCGCTTGTCACGGATCAGCGCCTGCGAGAGCTTGGCGGTTCCCTGAATGACGTTGACGATATCGAAAACAACGCGCCGCTCGGCGCCCATGATCAGATCGAGGTTGCGCAGCCCGACATCGAAGTCGACGAGGGCCACCCGCTTGCCGGTTTTCGCGACCGCGGCGCCGAGAGCGGCCGTCGAGGTCGTCTTGCCGACACCCCCTTTGCCGGATGTGACAACCACTACCTTGCCCATATTTGTGCCTCCAATGTTGTTAGTTGAGCGGTGCGACGCAAAGCGCGCCGTCCTCGAGAAAGGCCTGTACCGGCCTTCCTCGCGAGGAGGCGTCCATCTCCTCGGCGGTGCGGTACCAGCCGTCTACCGCCAGAAGTTCGGCTTCATTTTTCCGGCAAAAGATGCGAGCTGCGGAATTTCCCGTGGCGCCGGCGAACGCACGTCCACGCAACGTGCCGTAGACGTGGATCGATCCTCCGGCGATGATCTCGGATCCGGAACTGACGGAGCCGACAATGACCACGTCGCCATCGGGGTGAAAGATCGACTGGCCGGAGCGGATCGGTGCCTTGATCATCAATGAGTTCGGCGCCTGCGGCTCTTTCGTCTTGGCCTCAGCGGCGGCCTTCGGGTTCGGCTGCGCGTAAAGCGTATCAGCGGTGGCCTCCTTGGTGCCAATGAGGAGCGGCGGCAGATCGGCATCAAGAGCAACATTGCCATCGGCCTCGATCGCGTAAATGCGAATCCCGCGCTCCGCGAGTTGTGAGACCAGATCCCGCATCTCGCCCACCTCGGGCTTGAACATAGTCAGATCGAGCACAACCGGGCGGCCGGCAAAGAAGCCGGGAGAGTTTTCGGTCCAGTGATCGAGGCTTTGCAGCCATTCCCCTAGCGGGGCCTCAGGGGTGAGGGTGAAGGCTACAAACGAGCGCGCTCGAAAGCGTATGGACTTGTTTTGGATGGGAGCGACGCAGGTCACAGAGGCGAGTCCTTACTGATTGGTTAAGGCTAGCCCGGCATGGTTAACGAAAAGTTAATGGCGGCTGCCCGAGGCGTTGGCGGAGGCATTCTTTTTGCCTCCGATCGTCCCGCCGGCGCCCTGCTTCCGGTGCAAGACGAGGTCCTCCTCGGGGCTGCCTGGAGGCGCCTCCAGTTCACGAAGTCGGCCGACCGGTATAAGATTGCCGTGGACGCCGGGCTTATTAAGGAGTTATCGGTTTGACAAGCGTTGCCAGGGGGTCTGTCGCAGATCGCGGTCGCGCTACCTATGACCTTGGCGCGACCGCCATCTTTGCTTCCAAATCAGACCCGCGCTTTCACTATTGCCTGTATGTGCCTCCCGCGGTTGGAGAAGGGGCCAAAGTCGACCTGATGGTCGCTGTCCATGGCACCGGCCGCACCTCTTTTCTTGGATTCCGCGACGCGTTTTCCGAGTTCGGACGCTGGAACGGCTGCGCCGTGTTGTGTCCGCTGTTTCCGATCGGCGTTCTCGGGGACGATGCCCGCAGTGGGTACAAATATATGCTCGAGGGCAACATACGCTACGATCAGGTGCTGCTCGCCATGATTGAGGAGGTCAGCGCCAAATACAGTCAGGATTGGAGCCGCTTTGCCATGTTCGGATTTTCCGGCGGCGGGCATTTCACGCATCGTTTTGCTATCCTGCATCCCGACAGGCTCTGGGCGGCCTCAATCGGCGCGCCAGGCTCGGTGACCTTGCTCGATCCGACGCATGACTGGTGGGTGGGCATTCGCGATCTGCCGGAGAAGTTCGGCATCACCTTCGATGCCGCAGCGCTGGCAAAAGTGCCTTTCCAGATGATCATCGGCGACGCTGACCTGGAGACTTGGGAAATCACTCATGTCCAAGGCAGCACCCATTGGATGCCAGGCGCCAACGATGCCGGGCGAACACGGCCGGAACGCCTCAGGGCATTGTGTCGATCGTTCGAGGAGGCGGGTGCGCGCGTGCGTTTCGATTTGCTGCCAGGCGTATCTCATGAACGGGACGCGGTTCTCGATTCCGTCAAGGACTTCCTCGCCCAGCAACTCAAGGAACGACGGGACGCCTCACCATGAATCGTTGCGCTTCAGCTTGTGAAGAGATTACGGCAATCAAAACCCGACCGCGTCGATCGCATCCAACAGCGATCTGCTGGCCGTGCGCGACAACTAGAGCAACGCTTCGTAGCGATCGCCGATCTTGTCGACTGTGAAATCCACCGCCCTGTTTTTCAGCACGGCAGCAGGGATGGGGTGATCCAGCATTTCGGCCATCGCCTTCGCCAGGGCTGCGGCGTCACCGACCGGCACCAAGGTGCCGAAGCGGCCGTCACCGAGTATTTCGCGCGGGCCATGCGGGGCATCGGTGGAGATTACGGGGACACCTGCAGCCATGGCCTCGACCAACACGTTGCCAAAGCCTTCGCTGGTCGATGACAGAACGAACAGATCGGCTGCGGCATAGCAAGCTGCGGGGTCGTTGACGTAGCCGGCAAAGAGCACGCGCGCGCCGATGCCGGTCTCTTCGGCATAGGCGTGCAATTCGGCAGCCAGAGGACCTTCGCCGAAGATGACGAGCCGGGCAGGGCGGCCGGCGCGCAGGGCAGCGAAGGCCCGCAGCAAAGTCCGGTGGTCCTTGACCGGCACCAGGCGTCCGGCGGTGGCGATGACCGGGCCATCGCCCATCGCCGCCAACGCTGCCTGCCAGGCATAGGAATTCCTCTGCGGTGCTTCAGCCGGCGGCAGCGGGTTGTTGATGACGACGACCTTGGATTTGGGGAAGCCGCGGGCGATGATGTCACGGCCGACACCCGCCGAAACGGCGATGGCTTTGGTTGCACGCGCGCCAACCAGCGCGGAAAACCCGATCGCCAGTCTCGCGCCGAGGCCGCTGGCAGGCAGCGAGGCGGCGGCGTGGAAACTTGGAAAGAATTTTGCCCGGCTTCTGGCCAACATGAGTGACAGCGCCATCACCAGATTGGCGAATTCCGGGGCACTATAGACCGCATCAGGATCAAGGCGGCGGAACAAATTTGCGCTTCGCACGATGCCTTTCAGCGTCGCCGACTTGGCGTAACCCTCGCCGCGCAAGAGAAGGCCGAAGTCGATCAGATGCACGGCAGCGGAGCGCAGCGCGGCGTTGGGGCCTTGCGCGTTCCAGGTAAAAAGCGTGACCTCGTGGCCACGCGACGCCAGTTCATTTGCCATCAGGACGAAGACACGTTCGGCGCCGCCGCCCCTCAGGCTGGCGATGTGGAAAACGATGCGCTTCACCATGCCTTGCGTCAGGCTCGGCCGGCGGCAAGGCCTGATCGGTTCGGCGGCCGCCGCATGTCGCAGATGATGCCCATGCCGATGGCCAGCAGCATGCCCAGGGCAAAGCCTGCGAACGCTCCTGCGCCTGCCACCAGGGCAGTGCGCGGGGGCCATGAGCGCGCGGGCGGGGGCACCGCGGTCGAAATCACCTGTACGTTTGTCGTGTCGATCTGCTCGCGCTCGCTGATTTGGCGTGCACGTGACAGGAAACTCTCATAGACGGCTCTCTTCGAGGCGGCATCGCGTTCAAGTTCACGCAGGGCGACTTCGGACTCGCTGTCGGTGAAAACATTGCTCTTCAGATCGTTCATCCTGGCGTTGAGAGAAGCCAACGAGGCCCTGGCCTTGTCCAGGCTGGCCTTTGCCGTGCCGACGGTGCGGGAGAACTCGGCCCGGAGTTGCGAGTTGACGGTCTCGAGTTCCGTCCTGAGTCTGACAATCGTCGGGTGACGCGGGCCGAAGGTCATCGATTGTGAGTCGATCTGCTGCCGCAGGCTATTTGACCTGTCGCGCAGCGCTGCGAGCGCTTCCGAAACCGTGGGGTCGGGATTGGCCCCATTGATGCCGGAGGCAACCAGGGCGTCGTAGCTTGCCTGCGCGGCGATGACGCGCGATTGCGCATCGACGATTTCGCCATTGAGCTGCGTCATTGTCTGCGAACTGACAAGCTGGCCATTGCTGGAGGACAGATTGTGGCTACGCCTATAGCTCTCGACCTTCTCTTCGGCAGCCTGCACGTCGCTCTTGAGTTGGCCAAGCCGGCTGTCAAGGGCTGCCGCGGCACGGCTGGCGCCGGCAGCTTCTGCCTTGGCCAGTTCTTCCTGGAAGTTTTTGACTAGGGCCTGCGAGATCAGGATCGCCTTGGCGGTGGTTTCCGCAGATACCGAGAGGGTTGTGACGAACGATGTTGGGTCCGCGATGGCGTCTACCCGGTCCGCCAGGTTCTTCAAGGCGATAAGCCTCGGGTCGGGCTTCGCCACAGCGCCAGACGAGGATGTGCTCTGGTCCGGATCGAAGAATTCTGGATCGTGAGTCAGATTCAGTTCGTCCACCACACGGGAAAGCACGTTGCCCGAGGTCAGGATGCGCTGCTTGCTGCGCGTGCTGAGCAGCTGGCTATCGACCTGGCCCGGTTGCGAGTAGAGGTCGTTTTCCACAACCTGCAAATTGGAAGGGTTGATGAGGACCTCGGTCGTGACGGTGTAACGCTGCTTGCTCAGCAATGCATAGGCGCCGCCGACAATGCCGCCGATTACCGCCAGCATGAGCGCCAGGGCCAGGCCGGCCCGCAGCCAGACGAACAGGCGTCGAAAATCGAGCTCGAGGAAATCGCCGATCTTGTCCAGGGTCACCGTGGCGACAGGCTCCGGAGGTTGCGGCGTCACCGGTGCGGAGCTTAGCGCCGCGACTGGGCCATGCTGTTGCAGCAATGCCCTGCGCCGTGCATTGGCGATACGCTCGAATGCACTGTTGTTGGAAGCCATCGCGGAGATAGGGGGGGTGCCGGAACCGGCAGACATGGTGACAACCCTTGTTAAATCATTACGCTTGGCCTGCTCTACAGAAACATCGTTAACATCTTATTTTCCAAGTTGGCCCATTTTGCCGTTCACACGGTCCGCTTGGCGGATACTGAAGGGATTCGTTGCCCAGAATGCCGTTCGAATATCGCCACTGGGATGGGCCATGAGCTATCCCGCTGCCGCATCGGAACGATTGTTGTCCACCCAGGCGCGCCGTCAGAACGCGCTGTCGCTGCTGTTTTTCCTGTGCGCGGCGTTCGCGTTCCTGCTTCGCTTTACGGTATCACCGCAGGTGATGAACATGGTCGTCGACTATACGGCCCAGGGAGGCTCGTTCTACGAGAAGCTGCATTTCGGCACCTATGCGATCTTCCTGCTGCTTGCTGTCGTTCTTTTCAGCCGACCGTTTCTGCTGCAGGGCGACGAAATTGGAATATTCAAGGCGTTGGTCCGCTATTCGGTGCTGATGTTCGCGCTGGTGCCTTATCTGTTCGCTACCGGCCGCGCGGGCTCCTCCGGGTTCATCATCGATACCTATCTGGTGGCCGGCGCCGCAGGCCTGTTGATGCTGGCATTAAACGCGGAGTCGCGGCGGGCGCTGGGCGACGTCGTGCTTGGCATGGCTATCCTCAGCGCCGTGATCGGCACGATCGAGGCCGTGACTCAACATCGATTTCTGCCGTACGGTATCAACGAACTGCAGTTCAGGCCGATCGGCCTGGCAGCCCACCCGCTGTCACTGGGCGCGCTCTGCGCCACAGTCATCGGATTCGTACCGCTGACGCGCTGGCGCATATGGGTGCGGGTGGTGGCGATCTTCGTATTGGTCGTCGGTTGTGCTGCATCGGGCGCTCGCGCCGCACTGCTGCTCGCTGCCGGAGAAATCCTCATTCTACTGCTGTTCGTGCCTTGGCCGGGCCTGTCGCTCAAGTATGAGCGGCAGGCCAAATTTGTCGTGCTGATGTTCACCGTGACGGGTGGCGCGGTGCTCGTAGCGATGCTGTTTGCGGGCGGTCTGCTGAACCGGTTCAGCAACACCATCTTCGACCAAAACTTTATGGCCCGGGTGACGATCTACCAGGTGTTCGGACTTGTCAGCTGGAAAGACATCCTGTTCGGCATGAACGGCGACGAACTCCTGAAGATCGTCAACGAGAAGCTGCATCTCCCCTTCATCGAGAGCGCGCCGGTGGTCATCATCATGCTCTTCGGCCTGCCCATAGCAGTGCTCTTTACAGTGTTGATATTCTGGTTCATTTTTCGGCTGCTGCGCGGGGCGCCGCTGCCTGCCTGGATAGGCACCATGACTTTCTTGCTTGCCGCGCTGTCGAACAACGCGCTCTCTTCAAAGTCGCCGGAGATTGCGATTATGGTGGTGTTGCTGCTTGCCTTCAGAAAGCAGCCCTATCGGGGCCAGTTCGAAAGCATTCCTTCGGCCGCTGCGTCCCACCCAAACCCGGCTGGATCTCGTTAAGCCCGACCTCAGATCCGGTCAGCCGGCGCTGTCCACGACCTCGACACGTCCCGCGCGGTTGAGCGTGTGAATGCCCGCGCGGGCCCATGCCGGCCCCGGATCGATTGGGCGGGGCAGTTCGAAACGGATATCGAAATCATCAAGCCGATCCAGTCGCATTAACCCCAGGCCGCCACCATAGGCTCTTGAGCCGTTTTGCACCGGCAGCAGCAGCGAGCCCTCCTGGCGGATAAAGGCGCCGCCTGGCCGAGTGGCGGAGTGGTCGACCGCGACGGGATTGAGCGCGTGCCCAGCCCACGGCCCACGCAATGCCGGGGCGGAATAGACCGCCATCGTGTCAGACGCGCTACCGTGACCGAACCGCTCAGTCCCCAACAGCCAGAAGCGGCCGTCGGATTCGAGCAGCGTGGCGTCGTTGAAATCCCTGTTCGTCATCAGCACCGTATCGCGTACCCAGCGATCCGGAAACTGCACGGCACGGTAGAGCACCAGTTCGCGTGCCGTAGCGCTTTCCGGGATCATGAAAATCTCGCCGGAGCGAGCGAACACCTGCGGATATGACAGGTGGTGTGCTTCCTCCAGCACCACCTTCGGCACGCCGAAAGTGCCGTCGGTGCCGAGTTCGGCTACCGAAATCACGCCGCGGCCCGTGGCATAGGGAAATTCCTCGACAAACAGAAAATGGCGGCCGTCGCGCTCGAGAACGAACGGATCGGCGTAGAAGCGCTGCCCGTCATCGGCAAGCACGGTGAACGGCTTACCGTCGAGTCGTCCGGTCTCGGCGACGCCTGGACCGTCGATCAGCCGGTAAGCAACCTGCCAATAGAAGGGGCGCCGACCACGTCGCAGTTTTTGCACCGCGCGGTCGACCATTCCCCTGCCGAAAAAGGGCAGATAGTGCCTGATAAATCCGCCTTTCTGCAGGGGCGGCGCCGGGCTCTCAATAATCGGCGCAAGTTTGCCCGCGGAAAAGCCGGCGACACATTGGGCGATCAGGGAGATGGCGCCGGCGAGCAGGTCGTTGCTGGTCCGGGAGAGCCATAGCCGATCGCTGATCATCGGCCGCGCCCTGGCGACGGCAACGCCGTCGAGGCGCGAGGTGAGTTCGGGCAACCGCCCGCTCGCCAGCATCTCGGTCATGCCCGCGGCAAAGCTGCTGTGGCCGCAAAATTCGAGCGTCAGGACAGGCGTGCCCCGTCGTGCGGCGGTAGCGGTAAGATCGACTACAAGATCGACTGGGCCGGTGTCGCCGGATGGCAACGGCTCGGAACGGCTTGCCAGTGAGGGGCCGAAGCGCCGGCCCTCGAGCGCCAGCACATTATCCATTCCGCGCGCATTGGGTTCAGGCGTCGGCGCGCGGCTACTCGAAACCGCATGTCCAGCCGCACTCAACCGCGCCAGAAGCTCATTTTCCCAGCGCCGGGATGCGTCGGCGTGGCCGATGATTAAAATATTAGTCAATCCAATATATTCTTTTTCAAGACTACTACCGTAGACTACTTGTCAGCCCAACCTTTCACAAGAGTTAAGCCGGGAGAACGCGGCCTTGGTTGTTAATCATATATTAAGAATTGAGATCACGAAGGCGCTTCTCGACGCTATTATAGCTCGTGCGGGCAATAGTCGGCATATCCCGAAGGCTGCAGGCGACCAGGATCAGCGATGAACGTCCTTTCACGTCCAAAACTGCCATCGAGGCAGAAACTGCTGATCGTGTTCGGCACGAGGCCGGAGGCACTCAAATGCTTTCCAGTGGCGCGTGCCGCCCTTGCTCATCCAGGCTTCATCACCGAAATATGCATAACCGCCCAGCATCGCGAAATGGTCGACCAGGTTGTCGAGCTGACCGGCCTGCCTGTGCATCACGATCTCAACATCATGCAACCCGGCCAGTCGCTGTTCGACGTGACCTCGCGCGTGCTCCTGGGAATGGCCGAGGTGCTGGACAAGGCCAAGCCCGATATCGTCATGGTGCAGGGCGACACCACCACGGCGATGGCCGCGGCTCTGGCTGCCTTCTACAAGCGTATCCCGGTCGCTCATGTCGAAGCAGGATTGCGAAGCCACAACATCAGCTCGCCGTTTCCTGAAGAACTGAACCGCAAGATTGCCGGCGACATCGCCACCTGGCATTTTGCGCCGACCGTTCAGGCGCGCGACAACCTCATCGCCGAAGGAAAAGCCGAAAGCACCATCTTTGTGACCGGTAACACGGTGATCGATACACTGTTGCATTTTTCAAGCGCGATCGATGCCGACAGGCTGATGAACGCGAAGCTCGCTGCCCGCTTCCCTTTCCTCGACCCTTCCAAGAAGATGATCCTCGTCACCGGCCATCGCCGCGAGAATTTCGACGGCGGCATCCAGCGCATCTGTACCGCGTTGAAGGGATTGGCGGCGCGCGGAGACGTGCAGATCGTCTACCCTGTCCATCCAAACCCCAATGTGCGCTCAGTGGTCAACGCAGAGCTGGAAGGCGTGCCGAACATCCACCTGGTCGAGCCGCAGGACTATCTGCCGTTCCTGTACCTGCAGAAGCAGAGCTATCTGGTGCTTACCGATAGCGGTGGCGTGCAGGAAGAAGCGCCTTCACTCGGCAAGCCGGTGCTGGTAATGCGCGAAAATACCGAGCGACCCGAGGGGATCGTGGCCGGCACCGCCCGTCTTGTCGGCACCGATGTCGAGAAAATCCTGTTCAACGCCAATCGCCTGCTCGACGATCAGGCTGCCTATCGCGGCATGGCGGAACGACACAACCCATATGGCGATGGCCGGGCCAGTAACCGGATTGTTGAGGAACTGCTGCATCATGGCTGAAATCAAAACCGTTTCCGTAATCGGCATGGGCTATATCGGCCTGCCGACCTGCGCCATTTTCGCCAGCCGCGGGCTCAATGTCATTGGCGTCGATGTCAACGGAGCGGTGGTCGAGAAGGTCAACCGCGGCGAAATCCACATCGTCGAGCCGGACCTTGACGGTCTGATCCAGAAGGTCGTGGCGAACGGCAAGCTCATGGCCTACAGCACGCCGCAGCCGGCGGACGCCTATATCATCGCCGTGCCGACCCCGATGACCCACGACCATAAGCCGGACGTCACCTACGTGCTCGCGGCGGCACGAAGCATCGCCCCAGTGCTGAAGCGGGGAGACCTTGTGGTATTGGAGTCGACATCGCCGGTCGGAACCACGCGGATCATGACCGGGCTGCTTGCCGAATTGCGGCCCGATCTCAAATTTCCTGTCCAGCATGGCGAAGACGCCGATGTGCTGGTCGCCTATTCGCCGGAGCGCGTGCTGCCGGGAAAGGTGCTGACCGAGCTGATCAACAATGATCGCTCGATCGGTGGATTGTCCCGCAAATCGTCGGAACGGACCGCGGCACTCTATTCGACCTTCGTCACCGGCGACCTGTTCATGACAACGGCCGAAAGTGCTGAGCTGGTGAAACTGACGGAGAACGCATTCCGCGACGTCAACATCGCCTTTGCCAACGAGCTTGCCGCAGTGTGTCAGGATCTGTCGCTCAATGTATGGGAAGTGATCGATCTCGCCAATCGGCACCCTCGCGTGAACATCCTCCAGCCGAGCC
Organism: Mesorhizobium sp. M0136; assembly: GCF_040322515.1. Taxonomy (NCBI): domain Bacteria; kingdom Pseudomonadati; phylum Pseudomonadota; class Alphaproteobacteria; order Hyphomicrobiales; family Phyllobacteriaceae; genus Mesorhizobium; species Mesorhizobium sp. M0136. The sequence continues at coordinate 43,398 of NZ_JAMYTP010000029.1, read as the reverse complement.
CGGGCGTTGGCGGTCACTGCATTGCGGTCGATCCATATTTTATCATCGATGCCGCACCCAACAGCACGCGGCTGATGGCTTCGGCACGCCGGATCAATTCCGAGCGGCCCATGTCGGTGGTCAGGGATATCGAGGCCTTGCTCGATCCCTCCCGCAAACAGACGATCGCCTGTCTTGGCCTCAGCTTCAAAGCCAACATCGACGATTTGCGCGAGAGCCCGGCCGTCGAAGTGGTGAAGCTTCTGTCCGATATCCCCAATGTGAAGATCATTGCGGCTGAACCCAACACAAATGCGCTGCCGCACGAGCTCGAGGGCAGGGGCATCGTGTTCACCGATGCACTTTCGGCCATCGACAAATCCGATATCGTCGTCCTCCTGGTCGACCATCGGCAATTCAATCTGGTCGACCCCGAAGCGCTCAAGGACAAGAAGCTCGTCGATACGAGGGGCCTGTGGACGTGGCGCAAGGCGCGCAAGCCGGACGCCCGCATCGAAGGCAAGAAACCAGAGATCGCACAAGTGCCGCTTGCAAGGGAGCAGGCCGCATGAACGCGCACGCCCCGGCATGGGCGCAGCATTCCCTGTTGGCGTCACGGCGCCGGGAGTTCCTTGGCGCACCTATCCATGCGCTGACCATGGCAGAGACGCTGGCCATCGCCGAAGAGGCGATGACCCTGCGGCGGCCGCTGCACCATGTGGTCGTGAATGTCGCCAAGCTGGTGACCATGCGCCAGAATGCCGAACTGCGCGACGACGTGGCCGGGGCGGACGTCGTCAATGTCGATGGCATTGGCGTGCTTTGGGGTGCGCGTTTGTGCGGCGTCGCGCTGCCCGAGCGCGTGGCGGGCGTCGACATCATGATCAATCTGCTGAGCCTCTGCGCGATGCGTGGATTCAGGCCGTATCTGCTGGGGGCCGAACAGCACGTTCTCGATGCGGTCGTAGCGAGACTTGCCAATGACCATCCGAGCCTCAGCATAGCGGGGACGCGCAACGGCTATTTCAAGCCGGAGGACGAGGCCGGGATCGTCGCGGCGATCAACGCCTCGGATGCCGACTGCCTGTTGGTGGCCATGCCGACACCGCGCAAGGAACGCTTTCTCAAACGCTACCGCGATGAACTCGCCCCAAGCTTCGTGATGGGCGTGGGCGGCAGTTTCGACGTCTATGGCGGCAAGGTTGCCCGTGCGCCGAGGCTGATACAAGCGGCCGGCCTGGAGTGGCTGTTCCGCGTCGTCCAGGAGCCGCGACGCTTGTGGCGCCGCTACTACGATACCAACACTGCCTATGCCGGGCTGCTCTGTCGGGAGTTGTGGGAGCGTCGCTGGCGCCGAAACGCCGGTTTATAGATTCGCGTTCCCTCACAAAACAGGCGTCGGCCCTGAACTTCGCCTTACGCGATCCGCAGCCGCGCCCGCAGCTGGGCGACGAATTGCGTCGCTGCTACAGGATGGAACAACGAGGTCAACCCGAAGAAGACCGCAGCGCCGGCGGTGCCGCCGGCGACAAGCGAGAAGATCGCCGGCACGTCGCCGGCCACCATGCTGGCAAGCTTGGCGGCCACCCCCGTGCTGAGCGAGATGATTACCGAGACACCGATGTCGCGCCACGGCACCGGCACCGGCGTGAGCCGCTCGCTGATGACAATGCAGGTTATGGAGCCCACCATCGAGCCGCCCGCCAATGCCAAAGCGGCGCCGATCTCGGCCATCGGGGGGATCAACAGCAGGGACAATGCGATTGTTGCCACCGAGCCGAAGAGGTTGGCGATGATCAGCAGCCACGGCCGCTTGTGCGCGTGCACCACGACGCCATAGACGAAGCTGGTGAGGTTGGCGCACAGCACGCTGAAGGCAATGATCGGAAACAGCAGGCCGAAGCGGCCGTGATATTGCGAGGGCAGCATGAGCTCAGTGATATCGCCGCTGAGCGCAACCAGCATCGCTGCAATAGGCAGACAAAGCCGCATCATCAAGGCCATCAACTGCGACAGCAACCGACCCGATGCCGCGGGCCCGTCCTCGTCGAAGCGGCTGACCACCTCGGGAAAGGCGCCCATGTTGATGGCGTTGGCGACCATATCGATCGGTTGGCGGGCTAACGCATAGGCTGCGGCGAAGATCGCCACGGCGCTGGCATCGTAATAGAACTTGAGGAACAGACGCTCCGCGCTGTTGAGCCCGAACCCAACCAGCGCCATGATGATCAGCGGCACACCGAGCGCAAAGAAGTCTCTGTGGGTGAAACGCGGCGGACCGGTAACGACGCGTCGGGATGCCATGATCCCCGCCACGATGCCGGCAATCAAGGCGCCGAGGCTCGAACCGAGCGACACCGTCAGAAAGCTGTCCTGAAAGACAAGGATAGCGCCGATCGGTAACGCGAGTTGCAGCAGGGCACGCAGGGCTTCTAGCATCGAATAGACCGAATGGCGCTGCTGCATCTGCAGCACCGTCAAGGCGAAGCGGCTGATGGACCCGGCGACCAGATAGCCGCAGACCGCGATCGCGAACTCGACCCAGCGTTCAGGCACGATCACCGCCGACGCGCCTACCGATATGACCAGCGCCAGGGCCGTGGTCGCAAGCAACACCTGCCCCGCCAGCATCAGGCTGCCGCGGCTGACCTCGCCCTTGCCGCCAAGCCTGAGCAAGGCGATGCGCAGCCAGTTGGTGACGGCAATGTCGGTCATTTCACCGACGGTCACCACCAGGGTGAGCAGGCCATACTCGGTCTGGTCGATTAAACGCGTGACGACGACCAGCAGGAGCAGCGCCGAAATTCGCGTCAGCAGGATCGCCGGAGCATAAATGAGCGTGGAACGGAGCAGCAAGGGCGTGTCCCTGGAAAACTCACCTTCGACTAGCCGCCGACTGGCGGAAAATCCAGCGCGATGACGGCGAAGGGTGAACAGATTCAGTTTGAACTAAAAGATTTGCCGTAAACCTTATTGGGAACGTTTGCTTTGCAGTTACCCGGTCTGTGTTATTTAGGGTACCATCATGTTGCAGCGCCTCATATCCGATCGAAAAATACATGTCCTGGTCGCGACGCCGTCGGGCGTTTCGGGGCAGGGCGGCATCGACCGCATCATGGGGGCGCTGAAGCAGGAGTTCGAACGGCAAGAAATCGCCGACATCGATGTGTGCTTCCTTGCCAGCCGTGGCCCGGGGCATGTCGGACTTTCGATCTTCTATATGCTCGGCTTTTGCTTACGGATGCTTAAAGCGCGTGTGGCTGGACGTGCAGATGTCATTCACATCAACATCTCAGTTTCCGGCAGCACCTACCGCAAGATGGTGATCGCCGCCTGGGCACGGCTGCTGTCGATACCCTATGTCCTGCATTTGCACGGGGCGCAGTATCAGACATTCTGGAAAGCCGACCGCGGTTTCATAAGCCGCCGTATCAAAGCTTTGTTCGAGCATGCCGATCGGGTGATCGTTTTGGGTCGGCTTTGGCGCGATTTCGTCGCCAGCCGGGCGCCGGGCGCAGCCGGCAATATCGTGATCGTGCCCAATGCGACCGAAGTCCCGTCGCTGGCGCATGTCGGCGGCGGCGACCATGTGCATATCCTGTTCCTCGGCCGCATCGGCGACCGCAAGGGCGTACCGCAATTGCTCGAGGCACTGCACTGCATGAGCCCTGTCAAGAATTGGCGCGCCACGATTGCCGGCGATGGCGAGGTCGAGGCGGCGCGGACAAAGTCAGCCGCGCTGGGGATTGCAGACCGGATCGCCTTTCCAGGCTGGGTGGGACCTGACGATGTCGCATCGCTGATCTCTTCGGCCGATATTCTGGTTCTTCCCTCCTTCGCCGAAAATCTGCCGATGTCGGTGATCGAAGGCATGGCAGCCGGTTTGGCGGTGGTGGCGACCCCGGTTGGCGCGGTCGAAGACATAATCACCGACGGGCAATCCGGGCTGCTGGTGCCGCCAGGCGATGTTACAGCGTTGACCGACGCGTTGAGCTGCCTCGTGGAGGACCCGGCACTGAGGGCAAGGCTTGGTGCCAGTGCCATGGCCGTGCATCGGGAACGGCTTGAGCTCGCCCCGTTTGTCGGCGCAATCTGCGATGTCTGGCGGTCGGCCGCGTCAAGCCGTCAACCGGTCAAGCGTTGAGGCCGATGATCGCGGCGGCGCTTCGAGCCTGAATTCGCGGTGGAATATCTCCAAATTCAACAGCGCCCATATCAGCTTTTCGTGGTCGGCGGCGCCCGTGGTGTGTTCGGAGACGATTTGATCAAGCTGTTTCGGACTCAGATAGCTGCGAATGACGGAGTGAGGCGAGCAAAGATGGTCATGCACGTAGTTCCTCATCGATCCGCGAAACCACTCGGCGACCGGTACCTTGAACCCCACCTTGCGGCGGCTGAGAATTTCCTCCGGGAGGATATTGGCCATGCTGTCGCGCAGGATCTGCTTGCTGTGCAACCAACCCAGCCTGTAGCGATCGGGCAATTTGCTGACGAACGAAACCAGGTCGCGATCGAGGAACGGCATTCTTCCTTCAATTGAACCCGCCATCATCATGTGGTCGCCTCGTTCCAGGAGATTGTCAGGCAGCCACGACGTCTGATCAAAAAACAGCACGCGGCGAAGATGGGAGGCCGCAGCGCTTGACGAGAACGGAAAGTCGTTGTGCTCATAACGGCGACTTGCGGACGCACCGATCAGGCAAGCGCGCTGCTGCGCGGAAACGGCTCCAAACCAGGAGACCATCCGGGCGGCAAAGTCCCTTTCGCCCGCGGTGCGGGCAAACGTATCGACCTTGGCCGACGCGCCCGGCATCGCGCGTACCACAGGGGAAAGGACGTTATCGTGCAGCGAGGCTGGGACAAGCGACTGGTAGATCCCGGCCAGTGATTCCGCGCGATGCTTGGGATAGCCGCCGAGAATCTCGTCGGCTCCTTCGCCGGTGAGCACCATCTTGACCTCTTGCGAGGCTCGCTCCGACATCAGGTAAATTGGAATATCGCTGCTTTGCGAAACAGGTGCCCCGCGTTGGCGAACCATCGCCGGCAGGTGATCCATCAGATCGCCTGGCTGGATTACAAGTTCGCAATGATCGGTCTTGAAATGATCGGCAACGCGTCGGGCGAATGCAAATTCGCTATAGGCTGCGTCGTCGAACCCGACAGAAAACGTGCGAATGGGCGTGGCGCTGTGCCTAGCCATCAGCGCGACGATAGCCGAGGAGTCGAGCCCTCCGGAGAGAAAGGCCCCAAAAGGTGCATCGCTGCGCATCCTAATCTCGACGGAATGGTCGAGCAGTTCCAGAAATCGCCGCTTTGCGGTTTTTCCGTCGATCCGCTCGGTCAGGGCCGCCTGGTCCGGAGGCGTATAGTAGCGCGTTTCCTTGACTACCCCTTGCGACCAGACAGCATAGCTTCCGGGATTGAGTTTGCGGATCTGTTTGAAAAGCGTGCGCGGTCCCGGCACATAACGCCAGTTCAGATACTCGTGCACGGCATCCAGATCGAGTTCCTGAGCATCTTGCTGCGATGACAGCAATGCGTTGATCTCCGAGGCAAACAGCAGCAATTTTTCGCTTTGCATGAGGTAAAGCGGCTTTTCCCCGAAGGGATCCCGGGCGAGGATCAATTCCTGCCTCTGAGCATCCCAGAGTGCAAAGGCGAACATGCCGCTCAGCCGGTCGAACATTGACAAGCGCCACTGATCGTAGGCTCGGAGCAGCACCTCGGTATCGGAGCGTGTTCGAAAATGATGGCCAAGGCCGATCAGTTCCTGGCGTAGCTCGATGTAGTTATATATCTCGCCGTTGAAAATTATTTTGAGACGACCGTCCTCAATCTGCATCGGCTGATTCGACTCGGGCGCTAGGTCAATGATCGCCAGGCGGCGATGGACCAATGCCAATTGTTGCTCGCCGGTATTCAGGTCCAATATCTCGGTGCCTTCGGCATCGGGACCGCGATGCCGCAATGCGTTTGACATTCTGGCGGCCCGCTCTTGTGGATTTTTAGCCCTTCGACCGATCCATCCGGCAATTCCACACATTGTTTCCCCCTAGGCGCGCATTCCTCACTCCAGTACAACAAATGTGTTAAACACTTCGTGCCGACACAACCCAACCGGGAGAAAGCTGCCACGGGCCATCCTCGATGGAGCCTGGCGGTCAGGGGTTGCCACCGGTTGTTCGCTGGTGAGGGCGAGTGATGGCACCTATGGCAGGCCCAATGCCTGCAGCATCTCCGGGTCGGGAACCGGGGGACCATCGGGCGGGATGAGGCTCATCCCATAGGGATTGGTGAACTCCCAGACAGACCATGGGATCGCGAAGCGTTCGGCCTCTTGGCGCACTGCCTTGAGATAGCGCGAACGGTCGGCCTCAAAGGCCCCCATGCGCCCGTCCGCGGACATGAGGATAGCGCCGAATTCGCCCATGAAGAGCCGCCGGCTGGGGATGCCATGGCCTTCAGCCCAGTCGACAGCCTGGCGAAAGCTCGCGTCCAGTTGGCTCTGGCCCCAGTTCTGCTCGAAATACCTCGCGATTGCTTGGCGCGCGGTGGCCATGTTCATGACCTGCTCGACCCTGCTCAAGCCGGCAGCCTCCATCCGCGCTCTAAGGGTTTCGGTCACCACTTCGGGTGTACTGCTGTCGGCCGGCCAGGGAAGTCCCGAAGCAAAGCTGATTGTGTCATCGGGCCGCTGGTGGGTGAAGCTGTGCGGCTCATACATATGGAAGCTGTAATAGAGGTTTGGGTCATCAAAGCCGGGGCTGAGGTTGACCAATCCGGCAATGCTGCCGCCGCAGGCGCCGGTTGCAACGATGGTAAGTTCACTGCTGACCGCTCGAATGTCGTGGACGGTCCCTGCCATGATCCGCTGCCAGTCATCGCTGCCGCTCGCATCGCAAGGGTAGTATGCGGGCTCGTTGTAAGGTTCGAGGGCGACTTTGTCGGTGCCTATCTTGACCAGCATGGCGGCGACCGCCACAACCATTTGACGATAGCGGGCAACGCCCTCGCTGTCGGCGCCGCCATAGATCATCTCCATGCTGTAGTCGGGAACCTGAGTGACGCCATGCAGGTCGAAAACCACCTTGAGGCCGGTCGACGTGATCCGCTCGACGGCGGCGGCAAGTATGTCCAGCGCCTGTTGCCGCTTGGCGCCCTCGCTGGCAAGCAGCGGGCCGGGATCGACGCTCAGCCGGACGAAGTCGAAGCCCATCGATCGGATGTGGGCAAACACCTCCCCGGACGGCCAGTCGGCGAGCGGCCTGCTTCCCGCAAGCCACTCCTTTTCGCTGCGATAGGGCGGCCAAACGTAGGTTCCGTCTTTTTCCACCGGCGACCAGTTGAGCCACTGATGCACGCCAATGCCGCGCTTGAGAGGGATGGGCGCTGCGTCGGCCGCCACAAGCAAGGCGAGCACCCAGGCAACAACACACGCCGCTTTCCGCATCGCTCTCTCCGTATGGTCGCCGGAGATATTAACCGCAACGAACAGGAAAGAAGATTGCCGGCCCGCAGCTTTTCGACGGCATGGTATACAAGGACCGAAACGTTGACGGGGCGTGCATGAGAATCGGCTGGTACATCAACCGATTGCGCAGCATGGGACCGGCCGAGGTGCTGCACAGGCTGGGCGAGCAACGTCGAAGGATCGCGTCGCGCCGCCGCGATGATGGGTGGGAGCGCTATCCATCGCCGCGGTTGCACCCAGTGCTGCCCGGATTTCGCTATGCTGCGTTGGCGGCGACCGACGCCCAACGGCAAGCCATAGCAGCGGCCGCGCAAGAGATGCTTCAGGGCCGGTTTTCTGCACTCGGGCGGACATGGCCAAAGCGTGAGCCCGAACTGTTGTTTCCTGCCGAGCTTTGGCGTCTTGATCCGGTGACCGGCAGGCTTTGGCCTGGCCCCGAGGCTCATACTTTCGACATCGATTTTCGCCATGGCGGCGACCTTGGCGATATAAAATATGTCTGGGAGATCAACCGGCTGCAGCAATTGCCGCCACTGGCTGCACACCTGCTCCTCGGCGAGGACAATCGATCCCGGAGTGCCATCGAGGCGGCAATCGGCAGTTGGCACTCCGCCAATCCACCGTTCCGAGGCATCGGCTGGGCGTCCGGCATCGAAGTAGCGCTGCGGGCCATCAGCCTGATCGTCACCCTGGACCTCGTCGGCGACCAGCTTGACCCAGCGACGCTGCGGAAAGCTGGTGAGATACTCGCGGCAAGCGCCTATTGGCTGCCGCGGTTTCCGTCGCGATATTCCTCCGCCAACAACCATCTCGTCGCAGAGTTGGCCGGCGAATATCTGGCCGGCCTGGCGCTCGGGGCCGGATCCGAAATCGCCCGCGGCGCCCTCCTGAATGAGACGCACAAGCAGATACTTGCCGATGGCGCAGGTGCCGAGCAAACACCGACCTATGCAGCCTTCAGCGCCGAACTCATCTTGCTGTGCGCCGCCGCGGCACGCCAGGCGGGAACGCCGTTTCCCTCGGCTGTCGAAGCGCGTCTGGGCGCCTTCGCTAATTTCGTCGGCTGGCTGCCACAGAAAGCCGCCCGCTTCGGCGACGACGATGAGGGCCACGTGCTGAAGCTGGGGGATGAGCCGAACTATATCCGATCCGTCGCGTCCGCCATCCAAGGCTTACTGGGGACGCCGGGCAACGCGCCGGAGCCCGACGACTTTCGTTCGCTTTTCTTTGGTGCGCCGTCGGGTCCGGCGCCCGCGGTGCAGGGCTTGCAGACATTCCCGCAAGGCGGGCTCTCAGTCTGGCGCGGAGCAATGAATGGCCGCAATGTCGAACTGACGTTCGACCATGGACCGCTCGGATATCTCTCGATAGCGGCGCACGGCCATGCCGACGCGCTGTCGCTCACCCTGTGCATCGACGGTGAGCCGGTGCTGGTCGATCCAGGCACCTGGCTCTACGGTTCGGGAGGCGCATGGCGCGACTGGTTCCGCTCCACACCAGCGCACAACACGCTGAACATCGAGGGCAAGAGCCAAAGTACCATCGCTGGAAATTTCAACTGGTCGCACAAGGCAGTCGCAGCGCTGGTGGAGAGCGAGCCGGGACCGCACTGGAGGCTGAGCGCCCGGCATGATGGCTATAGAAGCCGCTTCGGCGTCGTGCATCAGCGCACTTTGGCGCGCCAGGTCGATGGCATCCTCATCACCGACCAACTGCTCGGCGGCGGGCGTCAGTCCGAGATCGTCTTCCAGCTGGCCGTCGGCCTCCATGCCGACCGGCACGAAGATACGGTCACGGTATTGCGCGGCGGCGAGGCGCTGTTGGCCATCCGCTTTCCTGACGCTGCGCTCGACGTCGGCGCCGGCGGTGACATGCCGGGGCAAGGCGGTTGGGTTTCACTGCGCTTTGGCACCAGGCAGCAGGCCGAACGCCTCGCCTGGCACGGTGAAGTGGGCGAAGCCGGAATCCATATCCATCTTGCCCCAATTCACCCGCCACAACGGCAAAAACCGGCGCCAACGTAGAGTTGCCGGGCGAGTTCCAGCCGTATTCGACATTAATTACGTTTGGACATTTAGCGGTTTCGTTACCGTTGATCTGCTAGTCTCGCACCATCCAGCCTGCTTTGCCCGCTGCGTCTGCAACAGCCACTGGTTGCAGGCGGCGTGGCGAGTTTGGCGGGAGTTTTGTGCTTTGCTATTCGCCAGATCGCCTTCGTACGACCCCAGACTGCCTTCTTACGACCAGGAGCCGCTGCAACGATGTTTTCCGAATTTGTCAGAGCGATTGTGGAAAAGCTTTCGAACGTCAATCTGACCACGCTCGGCCTGCTTCTCCTCACCGCACTGGGCAGCGCGGTGATCGCCTACTGGCGAACTGCCGAACATAAGTCCCTCAGGGATTTTTTCGACTTCGCCTTTCCCCAGGAAGTCATCCTGCACCCGTCGGCGCGAGCTGACGCCCTGTTCTGGATCACGAAACGGGCGATGATGCCTTTCCTGCTTATTCCTGCCGGCGTCACCTTCGTCGTCGCGGTGGGCTATGGCACACGCGAGGCAATTGGCTGGCTCCTTAACATCCACGCGCCGCTTCTCGGCGGCCCGGCGGGACCAGTGACGATCGTCATCTTCACCGCAACCATGCTGGTCGCCTATGATATCTCATACTACCTCTACCACGTCGCCCAGCACCGTTTCCCGTTCCTGTGGGAATTGCACAAGGTACATCATTCGGCCGAGGTGATGGTGGGGATCACCAAGGACCGGGTTCATCCGCTGGACGATCTGATGAACCGCATGTGGGATGGCGTCATTCCGGGCATCTGCTTCGGTATCTGGAGCCTGATCGCACTCGACCCGGTAGAGGTCGCTATCTTCGGCATCAACGTCTACATCATCCGTAACATCCTGATGATGGACTTTGTTCGTCATACGCATCTCAAGATCTCGTTCGGCCCGTTGAACAACATCATCCTGTGTCCGCACTGGCACCAGGTGCATCACAGCATCGACCCTCGTCATTATGACAAGAATTTCGGCCTGCTTTTTTCGTTCTGGGATCGTCTGTTCGGAACGCAATTTGTCCCGGAACCGGATGAAGACCTGAAATTTGGCCTGATCGATCGCGATGTGCGCGATTATCAGTCGCTCTTTGGGCTCTACATCCTGCCGCTCAAGAAGATGGCAAGGCATGTCATGCGACTGTTTCACAGGCGGCCCAATGTAGTCGCGCAGCCACAGGACAGTTCTCCTTCATGAACACTGTTGTTTCCATCGACGTCCTAGGCGCGGAGCGCCTGGAAATCGTCCGTTCGGCGGATCGTCTGGCTGCGGTCGAAGCCGCTTGGATGGACCTTTGGCATCGTACCGACGGGCTGATCTTTCAAAGCCATGCCTGGATTTCGGCATGGTGGAGTACCGTACAACGCCGTGGCCAGCGCGCGTTGCGGATCGGCCTGGTCTGGAAGGGCGAGAAACTCGTTGCTGTCGTTCCGCTGGCGATCGGCAGGCGCAGGGGGCTGCGGTTTCTCGAATGGGCGGCCGGCAGCTATACCGACTATGGGGATATTCTCGTTGCCCCGGAATGCTCGTTGTCGGCGCTGCAGGAGCTATGGACCCAACTCTGCGATGCAGGTGGCTTCGATCTTGCCTTGATCAGTCGTCTCTCGCCGGATGCGGCGGCCCGCAAAATTTTCACGCCGGGAGCTTTCGGCGGCATCAGGCTTCGTCACTTTCACCGAACGGAAGTCAGCTATCGCGTTGCCGGACAATGGGAAAGCGGAGCGGCATGGTTCGCGGACCAGTCGAAAAAGACGCGCCAGAACTATCGGCGCGGCATCAAAGCGCTGGAAGAAACCGGAGAGGTGAGATTTCGCCTGCTTGCCCCCGACGAGCCGCTGCAACCGGTACTGGAGCGCCTCGCGGCCTTGAAGCGGAAATGGCTGACCGAGCGCATGCGTGAGTCAGACCTGTTCGAAGAGGGCGTGCCGGTACTCGCCGCGCTCGTCGATGCGTTGGCGCGCGCCGGCGTGCTGCATATCTTCGTCCTCGAATGCAATGGCGTGATGGTCGCGGTGTCGATCAACTTCGTCCAGCACGACGTAATGATGGCCTTCGTGACGACATTCGATCCGGATTTCGCCCGGGCGTCGCCGGGTGTGATCCTGTTGATGGATTACGTGCAGTGGTCGATCGATCACGGCTTGAGCATGGTCGATTTCCTCTGTGGAGCAGAGTCGTTCAAACACAAATTCTCGACGCAGGCGGTTACGTTGGAATCCGTCATCGGGACGCGCACGGCACAGGGTGCGCTTGCATCTCTTGCCGATCGTGTCCTCCAGACCGTCAGGCAAATGCGCGAGCGGTCATCGGCACCACCAAAGGGACGCGATACGCCCCCTCCGGCCGAAGCAGCCCTGGACTAGAACAGTTCTTCACGGAAACGCCGAACAGCTCCATCCTTTTTGACGCAATTGCGGACGAAAACCGTTCACACTTTTTCTCGAATTGCTCTAGCGGCCCGCTGGCAAAAAAAGCTCAAATGAAGCGCGGTATCGGTCCGTTTTGCGGCGTGGTGCGGTCGCCGAGGTCGAGGAAGATTTCGTCGATGTAGCACCATCCCCAGCCTTCCGGCGGATCGTAGCCTTCGATGACAGGATGGCCGGTTGCCCGAAAATGCTTGGTGGCATGACGGTTGGGCGAGTCGTCGCAGCAGCCAACGTGACCGCATGTGCGGCAGAGCCGCAGATGCACCCACTGCGAACCGCTCTTCAGGCATTCCTCGCAGCCGAGCGCGCTCGGCGTCACGTCGCGAATGTCCCCGGCGTGCCTGCATTCGTCTGCCATCATATGCTCCTGACCAGTTGTGGCGCCACGGCTAGGCTGCCGTTTCGCCCGAGATATGCATGCAGCGCCGCAACCACCTGGGCGCCTTCGCCGACGGCAGCGGCGACGCGCTTGATCGAGCCGGAGCGCACGTCGCCGATGGCGAACACGCCGCCGCGGTTCGTCTCCAGAGCACCACGTTCCTGGCCAATGTCAGGCCCGGTGCGAACGAAGCCCTTCGCGTCCAACGCCACGCCGCATTGCGCCAGCCAGTCGGTGTTCGGATCGGCGCCGATGAACAGGAAGAGGTGGCGGATCGGACGTGTTGTCTCGGTGTCGCGGTTGCGCCAGCGCACTTTGCCAAGATTGCCGTCGGCGCCTTCCAGCGCCGTGATCTGCGTCTCAGCCAGCACTTCGATGTTCGGCTGTGCCCTGACGCGCTCCACCAGATAGCGCGACATGCTCGCATCCAGGCTGCTGCCGCGCGCCAGCAGCCATACCTTCTTCACATGCGCCGCCAAATAGACAGCAGCCTGTCCAGCCGAATTGCCGGCGCCGACCAGGGCTACCTCTTGCCCGGCGCAAAGCCGCGCTTCGATCGGCGAAGCCCAGTAATGCACGGAGGTTCCCTCGAATTGCGCCAGGTTTGCCATGTCGAGGCGGCGATAGCGCGCTCCGCTGGCGATCACCACCGACCGTGCCCGCACGGTCTCCCCGCCGCCGACGGCGAGCGTGTAGTGGGCACCGGACCTGTCGCTTGCGCTGCCCAGCAGCTTCGCCTCGTCCGGTATCACCATCTCGACGCCGAATTTCTGCGCCTGGTTGTAAGCGCGCGCCATCAGCGCCATTCCCGAAATGCCGGTCGGAAAACCGAGGTAGTTCTCGATGCGCGAGGAGGCACCCGCCTGTCCGCCGAAGGCACGGCAATCGAGCACGATCGTCGACAACCCTTCGGAAGCCGCGTAGACGGCCGCGGCGAGGCCGGCCGGTCCGGCGCCGACAATGGCCACGTCGTACAGCTTGCCGGCGTCGATCGGCCTCACCAGGCCGATGCAGCGGGCAAGCTCGTTCTCTCCGGGGTTGAGCAGCAGCTTGCCGTTTGGACAAAGCACGATCGGCAAATGGTGGATATCGACATGGAAGCGTTCGATCAGGGTCCTGGCGCAGGGATCGGCAGCCGAATCGAGAACGCGATGCGGCTGACCGCTGCGAGCCAGAAAACCTTGCAGCCGCAATACGTCGCCGCTGTCGACCGGTCCGACAATGATCGGGCCGGCTGTGCCGCTCTCGAGCAGGCCGACACGGCGCAGGATCAGCGCCCGCATGATGCGCTCGCCGAGGTTTGCTTCCTGCACCATCAGGTCCCTCAGCCTTTGCGAGGGGATGACGAGCGCCTCGACCGGCTCGATCGCCTCCACATCCACCAGTGAGGGCCGGGCTGAAAGCTGCGCCAACTCGCCGACGAAATTGCCTGCACCGTGCGTGACGATTGTTTCGCGCCGGCCGAAGCTGCCGCCCTGAAGGATATCCACCTTGCCGGACAGGACAACGATCAGACCGGGCGCCAGCTCGCCGGCTGTGACGATCTGTTCGCCTGCGGCATAGGACACGGATTCGCCGAAACGGCCGATGCGGTCCAGGTCCGCCTCAGCCAGCACTGGAAACATCTGATCGCGACGGGCAATGGAGATCGGATTGGCGGGTTGAGACATGGTTCGAACCTATCGCCGGTTTCCGACAGTTTGAAGCGGTTTTTTGCGGCTTGCGGCCGGTAGGAACCTAGCCCGCCTGTCGGTAAACGCTGTGCCCTTCGCTTCACAGTTAACTGACGGGGGCCGTGCGACGGTGTCGTCGTGACGTGCCTCACAATCCGTTGCATCTCCTTGATTTGTTTGATTTGCGCATCCCGGCAAACCCGGCGCATGCTGCTTCAACCGGCATCTGCCTAAGCCGGCCAGGCCCGGCGGGCCGTCCTGTGTCAAACTCTCGGCCGCCGGGCTTCTGGACAGCAGAAAACGACCTGTGTCCGAGCGCTCCGCAAACTCGCCTGCGGCCTGTTGTTCGGCGAGTGCTCAGGCAGCTACCTGAAGCACAATCTTGCCGCGCGTGTGCTGCTTCTCGAGCTGTTCCTCGGCCCTGGCGACTTCCTCAAGAGGATAGATTGCCTGCACGAATGGCCTGACCTTCCCGGCGTCGATGAGGCGGCTGATCTCGGCAAGCTGCGCCGCGTTAGGCTTGGTCAAATAGGAAACGCCGCGAGCCCAATGCAGGCGGGCCTTCTCCGCCGACGGTTCGGAAAGCGTTGAGACGAGCGTCCCGCCGGGTTTGAGCACGTCCCACGAGCGGTCCTGTGTTTCACCCGCTACCAGGTCGAAGACGAGGTCGACGTCCTCGACAACCTCCTCGAAGCGCTGGTTCTTGTAGTCGACCGCCTGGTCGGCGCCAAGCGCGCGGATGAAATCGAAATCCTGCGCGGACACGGTCGTCGCGACAAACGCGTCCGCGTCCTTTGCGAACTGCACCGCCAGATGACCGACGCCGCCGGCGCCGCCATGGATAAGGACCCGCTGCCCGGATTTGAGGCCGCCGTGATCGAAAAGGCCTTGCCACGCGGTAAGGCCCGCAAGTGGCACCGCGGCGGCTTCGGCGTGGCTTAAGCGTTGCGGCTTCGCCGCCGCCTCCGTTGCCTTGACGACGACATATTCGGCGTTGCCGCCGCGGTCGTTGCCGAGCATGGCATATAGCGGATCGCCCTTCTTCAGCGTATGGGCTCGCGTGCCGCACAGTTCCACCACGCCGGACACGTCGCGGCCGAGCGTGACGGGCAGATCCGCGCCCGAGGAGCCCTCGCGAACCTTGTAGTCGACGGGATTGACGCTTGCCGCGTAGACCTTGAGCGTGACCTCGTCGTCATGCGGCTGAGGCAACGGAACCGCGTCCAGCGAAAGAACCTCCGGTCCACCAAATTCGTGGATACGGACGGCCTTCATAGTAATCATGGCTCGCTCCTCGTCGGGTTGAGTCCAATTCGCCTCTGAACTGTTTCGCCGGCAGACCCGGCGTCTATCAAGCCGGCGGTTCGGTCGTGGCAAAGGCCGGCCGGTGGCGCGCCGTCAGTGTATCGTTTGCGAATGCTCGCCGCCGGGTTGCGAGATGCCGCTCAGCGCTTCACCTGCTGTCGCGGTCTCGCTGTTGGTGGCGAGGTCACCCAGCGAAACGATGCCGACCAGGCGCTTGTCACGGTTTAGCACTGGCAAGCGGCGCACTTTCAGGTCAGCCATGTTGCGCAGAACATCCTCCGCGTCTTCGTCTTCGAAGCAATACCTGACCTCGGTGCTCATCACTTCCCGTACCTTGGCGTCAGGTGTCTTGCCTTGGGCGACGCCGCGGATTGCGATGTCGCGATCGGTTACCATGCCGACAAGCCGATCGTTCTCGCCCACCGGCATCGCGCCGGCGTCGAGGCGACCCATCATTTCTGCCGCATCGCGCAGGGTTTGCTGCGGACTGGCGATGTCGACGTCCTTTGTCATGCAGTTGCCAACTTTCATTTTAACCTCCGTTGGTTGCAGGGCCCGCCGCCGAATTTCGTGATGGAAGGGTGAATGAGCGCCAGCGCAAAACGTTCCATGGCA
This sequence comes from Mesorhizobium sp. M0136, assembly GCF_040322515.1. Lineage (NCBI taxonomy): Bacteria > Pseudomonadati > Pseudomonadota > Alphaproteobacteria > Hyphomicrobiales > Phyllobacteriaceae > Mesorhizobium > Mesorhizobium sp. M0136. The sequence goes on along the minus strand of NZ_JAMYTP010000029.1, from coordinate 27,490 downwards.
AGACCCGTTTCGAGCGCTCCGCCAAATCACCCTTGCCATCCTCCACTCCGACCGCCTTCAGGCGGTCGGCCCGGGAAAGGTCGGCTCCGAAGGAATTTCGGAAGGCGTGCCAGGAGGAACTCCAAGTGGCTCCTGGTCCGGCGTCGGAATTGGATCCGGCGAGGGCGGGGGTACGCCTGGAGGTTCTCCCGGCGGAGTCTCCGGCGGGGCAGGCGGCCGGGCCGGCTCCGGATTGGGATTGTCCGGCAGTGGATTCGGGTTGTTCGGATCGGGGTTGTTCATCGATCACTCCCCTGACATCTGTGGCCTGATCTCCGCCAGAGCGGAGTGCGGCAGCGGCGAGCGGGCTCTCTTGTCCTAAACCGAGGGGAAGCAAAAGCGTTCCCTCACCTGGTGCCAAGCGGGGCCAATCTATCGGGCGGTTCCCAGGCTGGCATACATTCCGTTGGTGCGGAATTGCGTCGGGTTGATGCCGTAGAGGCGGCGGAAGACCTTGGAAAAATAATTGGCATCCTCGAAGCCGCACATGATGGCGACCTCCTTGACCGGCAGGAAATCGGCCTTCGTCAGCAACTTCGCCGCGCGCTGCAGTCGCTGCTGCAGCACGAATTCGGCGGGCGGAAGTCCCTCGCTCTCGGCGAAGCAGCGCGAGAAATGCGCGCGGCTCAGGCCGCTGATCTCGGCGAGATCGGCAACGCGGAGCGGCCTGTCGAGATTGGCCCTGATGTGGTCGATGACCGGCTGCATGGCGCTCTTGTCGTCGGTGACGGCATGCGAGCCGAAGACATCGTCGTAGAGCGCCATGGCGGCTTCATAGGCGACGGCCGAGGCGGCTCCCGGCGAGACCGCGCCGGTGATCAGGCGCACACTGCAATCCGCGAGATGATCGATCGTCGAGGGCTGCAGCCGCAGCACCGGACCGACGGCGGCAAGGATCGACTTGTGGATGCGCAGTGCCTCCTCGCCGTTCATCGATATCCAGAAGAACTCCCAGCGTTCGCCCTTAGCCAGCCAGTAACGGTGGTTGTGCGGCACGAGAACCAGCAAAGTGTCGCCCTTTTGCAGGCGGTAGTTCCGGTTCTCGTAGCGCAATCGGCCGGTGCCGCTGATCGTATGCTGGAGCACGGTAAACGGCGTCTGGCCGCGCTTGCGCCCATCCCAGTCGTAGACCTCGTTCTCGCGTACTTCATAGCCGGTGCTTGTCGGCATTGTGTGTAGACGCTGGCGCCCGCGCGGCAGCGATACCGTCCTGCCCGCCGGCCCGATGTCGATCAAGTTCCGCAGCACAAAATTACCCCTAAAAGCATAATCCTTCTCTGGTCGCGTGCCGAATAAGGCGCATAATCCCTCGAGAAAAGCAAAAGAAACTGCGGTCAACGAGCGGATGGGAGGAAGTGCCGGATTCCAGCCTGCATAATGTGGCAGGCGGGCCAGGCCTCTTTTCGCCGCCTTTGCCCTAGCGTTCGATCAGGTCGAGGTGAAGCTGATGAGTTTCAAGATCGCTATCATCGGTGCGGGAAGCGTCGGGTTCACCAAGAAGCTCTTCACCGACATTTTGTGCGTTCCTGAATTCAGGGATGTCGAATTCGCATTGACCGATCTCAGCGAACGCAACCTCCAGATGATCAAGTCGATCCTCGACAGGGTCGTCGAATTCAACAAGCTGCCGACCAAGGTTACGGCAACGACCGACCGCCGTGCCGCCCTCGAGGGTGCCCGCTACATTATCAGCTGCGTTCGCGTCGGCGGTCTCGAAGCCTATGCGGACGACATCCGCATTCCCTTGAAGTATGGCATCGACCAGTGCGTCGGCGACACGATCTGCGCCGGCGGCATCCTCTATGGCCAGCGCAACATTCCGGTAATCCTCGATTTCTGCAAGGATATCCTCGAAGTCGCCGAGCCCGGGGCGAAATTCCTGAACTACGCCAATCCGATGGCCATGAACACCTGGGCGGCGATCGAATATGGCAAGGTCGATACCGTCGGCCTTTGCCACGGCGTCCAGCATGGCGCCGACCAGATCGCCGAAGTGCTCGGCGCCAAGTCGCGCACCGAGCTCGACTACATCTGCTCCGGCATCAATCATCAGACCTGGTTTATCGACCTGCGTCTCAACGGCCGCAAGATCGGTAAGGACGAACTGGTTGCCGCCTTCGAGGCGCATCCGGTCTATTCGCAGCAGGAAAAGCTGCGCATCGATGTCCTGAAGCGCTTCGGCGTCTATTCGACCGAAAGCAACGGCCATCTTTCCGAATACCTGCCCTGGTATCGCAAGCGGCCGGACGAAATCACCCGCTGGATCGACATGTCCGACTGGATCCACGGCGAGACCGGCGGCTACCTTCGTTATTCGACCGAAACACGCAACTGGTTCGAAACGGAGTTCCCGCAATTTCTGGAATCCGCCGCCAGGCCGATAGACCCCGCCAAGCGCTCCAACGAGCATGCCAGCCACATTCTCGAGGCGCTGGAGACGAACCGCGTTTATCGCGGCCATTTCAACGTCAAGAACAACGGCATCGTCACCAACCTGCCGCAGGACGCCATCATCGAGTCGCCCGGCTTCGTCGATCGCTTCGGCATCAACATGGCTGCAGGCATCACCCTGCCGGAGGCCTGCGCCGCCACTTGCACTTCCTCGATCAACGTCCAGCGCATGTCGGTTCATGCGGCGATCTCCGGCGATATCGATCTGCTGAAGCTCGCCGTCCTGCACGATCCGCTGGTCGGCGCGGTTTCGACGCCGGAAGAGGTTTGGCAAATGGTGGACGAAATGGTCGTCGCCCAGGCCCGCTGGCTGCCTCAATATGCCGATGCGGTGCCGGCCGCGAAGGAGCGGCTTTCGAAATCCAGGATCAAGACCCGTGAATGGGCCGGAGCGGCACGGCGCGACGTCCGTTCGATCGAGGAACTACGTGCGGAAAAAACGGCTCTCAAGCAGGCCGTCTGAATTTCGCCAGGACGGATCGCGGCAAGCTTTCGGGAGGAATTTTCGGCACCGAACCCGGAAGTACATTCGTTCGAGGAGAAATGGAGCGGCGTCAACGCGCTCCTGAACAACAGGGAGGAGAGACGATGAGGAATTTCCGAAACATTGGCATTCTCGCCGGGCTGGCGCTTAGCGTCTCGGCCTCGGCCCTGAACGCGTATGCATCCGAGCCGACCGTGCCGCCGGTGCCCGCGCAATTTCCGGCCGAGGGAAAGATCAAGTACGTCGCGCGCGACTCCATCTTGGAGTTCAAGGCACTTCCGGAATACCACGAACCCGATTGGGTCACCGACAAATACGTCAAGGCAGGCAAGCTGCCGCCGGTCAAGGACCGGTTACCGAAGGAGCCGCTGGTCTTCAAGACCGGCAATATGCCGGACGGCGTCGGTGTCTACGGTGATACGATGCGTCATGTCATCGGCGGCCGGCCGGAGGGCTGGAACTATGGCGCCGGCCAGACGCAGGGCTGGGGCGGCATCGACATCGGCCTTTCCGAATGCCTGACGCGCACCGCGCCGCTGTTCCAGGTCGAGGCCAAGGACACGGAGCCGCTGCCGAACCTCGCCAGGAGCTGGGACTGGTCCAAGGACGGCCACACGCTGACGATGCATCTGGTCGAGGGCGCGAAATGGTCGGACGGCGTTCCGTTCAACGCCGACGATGTGATGTTCTACTGGGACGACGAGGTGATCGACCCTAATGTGTCGCCGCTGAACGGTGCCACGCAGGAGACCTTCGGCGTCGGCACGACGCTGAAGAAAATCGACGACTACACCGTCGAGTGGACGTTCAAGGACGCCTTTCCGAAACAATACCTTTACGCCATGGCTTACGGCACCTTCTGTCCGGGCCCGTCGCATATCCTCAAGCCGCAGCATCCGAAATATTCGAAGAACACCTACGAGCAGTTCAAGAACGCCTTCCCGCCGGAATATATGAACATGCCGGTGATGGGTGCCTGGGTGCCGGTGGCATACCGCCCCGACGACATCATCGTCATGCGTCGCAATCCGTACTATTGGAAGGTCGACGAGAAGGGCAACCAGCTGCCGTATCTCAATGAACTGCACTACAAATTGTCGACCTGGGCCGACCGCGACGTTCAGGCGGTCTCCGGGGCGGGAGACTTCTCCAATCTGGAGCAGCCGGAGAACTTCGTCGCCTCGCTGAAGCGCGCAGCGCAAAAGGACGCGCCGGCACGGCTTGCCTTCGGCCCGCGGCTGATCGGCTATAATCTTCGCATGAATTTCTCAGCCAATGGCTGGGGCAACCCCGACGAGCGCGGACAGGCGATACGCGAGCTGAACCGCAACGAGGATTTCCGCAAGGGCGTCACCATGGCGCTCGACCGCAAGGCGCTCGGCGACTCGCTGGTCAAGGGTCCGTTCACTGCCATCTATCCCGGCGGCTTCTCCTCGGGCACGAGCTTCTACGACCGGAAGTCGACGGTCTACTACCCCTTCGATCTCGAAGGCGCCAAGGCGGAACTCGCCAAGGCAGGCCTAAAGGACACGGACGGCGACGGCTTCGTCAATTTTCCTGCCGGCACCGCCGGCGGCAAGAATGTCGAGATCGTGATGCTCGTCAACAACGATTACACCACCGACAAGAGCCTCGCGGAGGGCGTCGTCGGTCAGATGGAGAAATTAGGTATTCGCGTTGTCCTGAACGGGTTGAACGGTACCCAGCGCGATCAGGCCAATTACTCCGGGCGCTTCGACTGGCTGATAAGGCGCAACGAAACGGAACTCACCTCGGTCGTGCAGAACACCGAGCAACTGGCGCCGGTCGGCCCACGCACCAGCTGGAACCACCGCGCTCCGGAAAACGGCCAGGTAGATCTGATGCCGTTCGAGAAGGACCTTGTCGATATCGTCAACAAGTTCGTCTCGGCGCAGGACAATGACCAGAGGGCCAGCCTGATGAAGCAGTTCCAGAAGATCTCGACGGAACATGTCTATACCGTCGGGCTCACCGAATATCCCGGCGCGCTGATCATCAACAAACGTTTCTCCAATATCCCGCAGGGAACGCCAATCTTCATGTTCAACTGGGCCGAGGACTCGATCGTCCGCGAGCGAGTCTGGGTGGCCGCCGACAAGCAGCAGAAATATGAGCTGTTTCCCGAACAGCTTCCCGGAAAGCCCGGGGACAAGGGTCCGACGAACTGAGTTTCCTCCCCTGACTTGAAAATTCCCGGCCGCGCTGCTGGCGCGGCCGGGACAAAGCCAGCGGTGAGGGATAACTGAGAATCTGAGCGAGGAGCAAACGGTCGATGCTGCGATTTCTGCTTATGCGCATAGCATCCGCAATACCGGTTCTCGCCATTTTGAGCGTGGTTACCTTCGCGATCATCCAGGCACCGCCGGGTAACTATGCCGACTATATCCGCTTGCAGCTCATCAACCAGGGTGGAGCCTCCTTTGCCGAGGCCGATGCTCAGGCGAAGGCTTACAGCGTGGAGCACGGCCTCGATAAGCCGGTTCCGCTCCAATACCTGAACTGGATCGGCGGCATCATCACCCGCGGCGATTTCGGCCACAGCCTGTATTACAACAAGCCCGTCGCCGACGTGGTAGGCGAGCGGCTGCCGCGCACGCTGCTGCTTGCGCTTGTCTGCCACCTCTTGGCTTCGGTGCTGGGCATCGGCTTTGGTATCTGGGCGGCGACCAGGCAGTACAGCTGGATCGACAGTACGCTGTCAGCGATTTCCTTCCTCGGAATGACGGTACCGCGCTTCCTGATGGCGCTGATCATCGTCTATCTGCTGGTCTTCCAGTTTAACGTCTCCGAGATCGGCAGCTTCTTTTCGCCGCAATTTGGCGGGGCGCCGTGGTCCTGGGCAAAGTTCGTCGATCTCGTCCGGCATGTCTGGCCGGTTGTCGCCATCGCGACCTTCGGCGGGCTCGCCTACAACATGCGGGTGATGCGCGGCAATCTGCTCGACACGCTGAACGCGCAATATGTCGAGACCGCTCGCGCCAAGGGCCTCAGCGGCGGTGCGGTCGTCATGCGCCATGCAGTGCCCAATGCGCTGCATCCGCTGGTCATGTATCAGGGCGTGGTGCTGCCCTATATGCTGACCGGCGAGATCGAGACGGCGATCATCTTTGCCCTGCCGACCGTTGGCCCGGCGATCGTTGGCTCGATGGCGGTTGGCGACGTCTATGTCACGGCGACCTTCATGATGGTGCTGTCGGCGACGCTGATCGTTGGCAACATCATCGCCGACATGCTGCTCGTTATGCTCGACCCGCGTGTGCGCCAATATGCAGGGTCCTGAGATGCTTGCCTTCGAGCCCTCGCTGCCGCCGCTTGCCGAGGAATCGGCCAAGATCAAGCCGCGCGGCAATGAGAGCTACATCGCGCTCGTCTGGCGCCGCCTGAAACGGTCCTGGACCGGCATGGCCGGGCTCATCCTGGTCGCATTTCTGGTGCTGCTGGCGGTGTTTGCCGACTTCTTCGCACCGATGGATCCCAAGGTGACCGATGTCGGCTTTGCCCCGCCGCAGATGATGAGCTTCCATGACAAGGATGGCAACTTTGTCTTCCAGCCGCGCGTCTATGCCCTGGCGGATTCGGAAGACCTCGACCCGGTTACCTTCCAACCCGTCGTCGGGCCGGACTACGACCATCCGCGGTTGCTCGGCTTCTTCGTCAAGGGCGCGGAGTACAAACTGCTCGGCCTGCTTCCCGCGAACCGGCACTTCTTCGGCTCGACCGACGGCCAGCCGGTGCATTTCCTTGGCACCGACAAATTCGGCCGCGATGTGCTGGCTCGTGCAATCTATGGTTCGCGCATCTCGTTGATGATCGCATTGACCGTGGTCTTCATCGTCACCGTGATCGGTACGACAGTCGGCATGGTGTCGGGCTATTTCGGCGGCACATTCGATGTCTGGGTCCAGCGCTTCGTCGAACTGGTGCTCGCATTTCCGCAATTGCCGCTTTATCTGGCGCTGACGTCGCTTGTTCCGGTGACGGCGCCGACGAATGTCTTCCTGGCCTTCGTCATCGTCGTCATGTCGGCGCTCGGCTGGGCGCAGATGTCGCGCGAGGTGCGCGGCAAGACCCTGGCACTGGCGCGGATCGACTACGTTCGTGCGGCGATGGCGGTCGGCGCCACAGATGGCCGCATCATCATGCAGCACATTTTCCCAAACGTGATGAGCCACGTCATCGTTGCCGTCACGTTGGCGATCCCCAGCGTCGTCCTGCTCGAATCCTTCCTCGGTTTTCTCGGCTTCGCGGTGAAACCGCCGCTGATCTCCTGGGGCCTGATGCTGCAGGACACCGCGACCTATTCGGTCATCGGCACCTATCCCTGGATCCTCTCGCCGGTCGGCTTCGTGCTTATCACCGTCTTCGCGTTCAACGCGCTTGGCGATGGATTGCGCGATGCGGTCGATCCGTATTGAGCGTGACATGATGCAACACGCGCTCGTCAAATCCTTCGCACCGCCTGTCCGGCTCGACCATGACGGCCGTTCGGAAAAACCGGTCATCGATGCCCGCAACATCGCCGTCGATTTCAAGGTCGAACACGGCATGGTCGAAGCCGTCAAGGACATCTCCTTCCAGCTCTATCGCGGCGAGACGATCGCCATTGTCGGCGAGTCGGGATCGGGCAAGTCGGTGACGGCGCGCACCGTCATGGGACTGTTGTCGAAACGCGCGGTCGTGTCGCCGAAATCGACCGTCGAATACAACGGGGCGAAAATCCTGAAATATTCCGAGCGTGCGCGGCGCAAACTGCGCGGCGACCGCATCTCGATGATCTTTCAGGAGCCGATGAGTTCGCTCAACCCGATCTACACGATCGGCAGCCAGATCGTCGAAGCGATACGGGTGCATCGCAAGATGAGCCGCAGGCGGGCCGAAGCAAGAGCGCTCGAACTGCTGCAGCAGGTGCAGATTCCTGAACCCCAGGCGCGGCTGAAGCAATATCCGCACCAGCTTTCCGGCGGCCAGCGCCAGCGTGTGATGATCGCCATGGCGCTGGCCAACGATCCCGATGTGCTGATCGCCGATGAGCCGACGACGGCGCTCGACGTCACGGTTCAGGCGCAGATCCTCAATCTCATCCGAAACCTGCAGAAGAAACTGCGCATGGCGGTGATCCTGATCACGCACGACCTGACCGTGGTGCGGCAGTTCTCCGACTATGTCTACGTCATGCAGCATGGGGAGATGCGCGAACACAATGTGACGGAGAGGCTGTTCGCCAATCCGCAGCATCCGTACACCTGTCACCTGCTTGCCTCCGAGCCGCGCGGCCAGGCAAATCCGTTGCCGGAAGGCGCCGACGTCATTCTTGAAGCCAAGGATGTGCGCGTCTCCTTCATGCTGCGGCATGGCACCTTCATGAGGCCGGACCTGCGCGAACTCGTCGCCGTCGACAGCCTCAGCCTGACCCTTCGGCGGCACGAGACGCTGGGTCTCGTGGGCGAATCCGGATCGGGCAAGACCACCTTCGGCGAGGCGTTGCTCAGGCTCAACACCACGGACAGCGGCGAGATCTATTTCGATGGCCAGCCGATCCATGGCTGTTCACGTTCGCAGATGCGGCCGTTGCGGTCGCGCATGCAGGTCGTCTTCCAGGATCCGTTCTCGTCGCTCAACCCACGCATGACGATCGGCCAGATCATCGAGGAAGGGCTGGTCGTCAACCGAATCGGCGCCACCAGGAACGATCGGATCGAGCGGGTGCGCGAGGCGCTGATCAGCGCCGGCATGCCCGGCGATATCCTGTCGCGCTTCCCGCACGAGTTTTCCGGCGGCCAGCGCCAGCGTATTGCGATTGCCCGCGCCGTCGCGCTCGAACCGGAATTCATCGTACTCGACGAGCCGACATCGGCGCTGGATCTCTCGGTCCAGGCGCAGATCATCGAATTGCTGCGCAAGCTGCAGCGCGAACGGGGCCTGAGCTACATCTTCATCTCGCACGACCTCAAGGTCGTTCGGGCGCTGTGCCACCGCGTCATCGTCATGCAGCACGGCAAGATCGTCGAAGAGGGGCCGGTCGACGAAGTCCTGTCCCATCCCAAAACCGCTTACACCGAACGGCTGGTCAAGGCCGCTTTCGAGGTAGCCTGATTGCTTAAGCCGGAGGTCGTTGTGGCAAGAAATCCCAAGGTCGCTTTCATCGGAGCTGGCTCGACGGTGTTCATGAGGAACATCGTCGGCGACATATTGCAGCGTCCGGCCTTATCCGGCGCGACGATCGCGCTGATGGACATCAATCCGCAACGGCTCGAGGAAAGCGCAATCGTGGTTGGCAAGCTGATCTCGACGCTCGGCGTGAAGGCCAAAGCCGAAACCTATTCGGACCAGCGCAAGGCGCTGGCGGGCGCCGACTTCGTCGTCGTCGCCTTCCAGATCGGCGGCTACGAGCCCTGCACCATCACCGACTTCGAAGTTCCGAAGAAATACGGTCTGCGCCAGACCATCGCCGATACGCTCGGTGTCGGCGGCATCATGCGCGGCTTGAGAACCGTGCCGCATCTCTGGAAGATCTGCGAGGACATGCTCGCAATCTGCCCGCAGGCGATCATGCTGCAATATGTCAACCCGATGGCGATAAACACCTGGGCGATCGCAGAGAAATACCCTGAAATCAAGCAGGTGGGCCTCTGCCACTCGGTGCAAGGCACGGCGATGGAACTGGCGCATGACCTCGACATTCCCTACGAGGAGATTCGCTACCGCTCGGCCGGCATCAATCACATGGCCTTCTACCTGAAGTTCGAGCATCGCCAGCCGGATGGCTCCTATCGCAACCTCTACCCGGATCTGCTGCGCGCCTACAGCGAAGGGCGGGCGCCGAAGCCGGGATGGAACCCGCGCTGCCCGAACAGAGTGCGCTATGAGATGCTGAAACGCCTCGGCTACTTCGTCACCGAGAGCTCCGAACATTTCGCGGAATACACGCCCTATTTCATCAAGGACGGGCGCGACGACCTGATCGAGAAATTCGGTATCCCGCTCGACGAATACCCGAAGCGCTGCATCGAGCAGATCGAACGCTGGAAGGGACAAGCGGAAGCCTATCGCTCGGCTGACAAGATCGAAGTGGAGCAGTCGAAGGAATATGCGTCCTCGATCATGAACTCGGTCTGGACCGGCGAGCCGTCGGTGATCTACGGCAACGTCCGCAACAATGGCTGCATCACGTCATTGCCATATAATTGCGCGGCCGAGGTGCCATGCCTCGTCGACGCCTCCGGCATTCAACCCACGTTCATTGGTGACCTGCCGGTGCAGCTCACCGCGCTGATCCGCACCAATATCAACGTCCAGGAGCTGACGGTCCAGGCGCTGATGACCGAGAATCGCGAGCACATCTATCACGCGGCGATGATGGACCCGCATACGGCGGCTGAGCTCGACCTCGACCAGATATGGTCGCTGGTCGATGATTTGCTGGTTGCGCATGGCGATTGGCTGCCGGCCTGGGCGCGTGGAGCGCGCAGCGTTCGGGCGGCCTGAGTATCGGATACAGCTCGCGAGCAACCGTCGGCTGATAGGAAGTCATCGACGGCGCGCGGTTCTGGTGACGCGAGGCTAGTAGTCAGCGATACGCGTTCAGTTCATGCGAACTTCCGGTTCGGCAAGCAGTGGAATCTCCAGGCCACGCCGCAAGCCGGTCGCCACGACCGACACCCTAAATTTTCCGGCGAGTGCCTTGTCGAAGATGGCGCCGACGATGATGTCGGCATCGTTGTCGACCTCCTCGCGGATGCGGGTTGCGGCCTCGTCGACTTCGAACAGCGTCATGTCCATGCCGCCCGATATCGAGACAAGGACGCCTTTGGCGCCCATCATCGAAGCTTCGTCGAGCAGCGGGTTGGCGATTGCCGCTTCCGCCGCCTTCTTGGCACGGCCTTCTCCGGCGGCCTCGCCGGTCCCCATCATGGCGCGGCCCATGTCGCGCATCACCGACTTTACATCCGCGAAGTCGAGATTGATCAGGCCTTCCTTGACGATCAGATCGGTGATGCAGCCGACACCCGCATAAAGAACCCGGTCGGCCATGGCGAAGGCGTCGGCGAACGTGGTTCTGGCGTCGGCGATCCTGAACAGGTTCTGGTTGGGAATGACGATGACGGTATCGGCGCTTTCGCGCAGGCGCTCGATGCCCTCATCGGCAGCGTACATGCGGCGCCTGCCTTCGAAGACAAATGGCTTGGTAACGACGGCGACGGTCAGTATCCCGGCTGCCCGTGCTGCCTGCGCTATGACAGGCGCGGCACCGGTGCCGGTTCCGCCTCCCATGCCGGCGGTCACGAAGCACATATGCGTTCCAGCAAGGTGATCCATGATCTCGTCGATGGATTCCACGGCCGCGGCACGGCCGACCTCGGGCAGGGACCCGGCGCCGAGACCTTCGGTGATATGAGCGCCCAACTGGATCAGCCTCGTTGCCTTTGACATGGCAAGGGCCTGGGCATCGGTGTTGGCGACGATGAATTCCGCGCCCTGCAGGCCTTCGGCGATCATGTTGTTGACGGCGTTGCCGCCGCCGCCGCCGACCCCGACGACGGTGATCTTGGGCCTCATCTCCGAGATTACCGGCCTCGTCGCGGTGTTCATTGCCGTTCTCCCTGGATACGCCGAGTGGTCGCTGGAAGCTTGTTCCGGGCGCACTGCGAAAACTTTGAACCGGGCAGTGCGAATCAGGACAGCCCAGAATGCAGGGAATCAGAGCGCGGAGCGGGCTGCAAGTGCGCGATGTGCCTCATAGGCGACTTGCGCCTGAAAGTTCACGCAATGCGCCTTGATACAGTGCAGATCGTTGCGCGGCCGCCGCACGCTACCGGTTCGGCGCGAGGCACTGCGCGACATGGTCGGCAATCGCCAGGCAGGAGGTCAGGCCGGGGCTTTCGATGCCGAACAGGTTGACCAGGCCATCCACGCCGTGCACCGCCACGTCCTGAATGACGAAGTCGGCATTGGCCTCACCGGGACCGGACAGTTTTGGCCGGATGCCGCTGTAAGCGGGCTGCAGGCTGTCATCGGCCAGCTCCGGCCAGTATTTGCGGATCTCGCTGTAGAAGCGCTCGCCACGAGCCGGGTCGACGCGATAGTCGAGTTGATCGGTCCATTCGACGTCCGGCCCGAAGCGGGTGACGCCGTCGAGATCGAGCGTCAGATGAACACCGAGCCCGCCGGGTTCGGGTACCGGATAGACCAATCTTGAGAACGGCGCCCGGCCGATCACCGAAAAATAATTGCCCTTGGCATAATGGAGCTTTGGCACGAATTGCTGATTGAGCCCTTCTAGCGAACCTGCAAGTGCTGCGGCGCCAAGCCCGGCGGCATTGACGAAACGCGGAGTGGCGATTTCGAAGCGCTCGCCGCCGGCAGCGTCCACCGTCTCGAGCACGACGCGGCCCGCTTCGATGCGGCCGGAGGCGATGCGCGTGTTGAGACTAAGTGCCGCCCCGTGCGCTTCGGCATCAGCCAACAAGGCGAGCATCAGGGCATGGCTGTCGATGATCCCGGTGGCGGGCGACAGTAACGCTGCCGTACACCTAAGGCTGGGCTCCAGCGCATGCGCCTCGGCTTCGCGCAACGGCATCAGGTCGCCGGCGCCGCAAGCGCGTGCATTGGCCCGGATTGAGGCGAGCACCGGCTCCTGTTCGGCATTTGTGGCAACGATGAGCTTGCCGCAGCGCGCGTGCGGGATCGCCCGCTCCTCGCAATAGCGATAGAGTCTTTCCCGGCCGGCCACGCAGAACCGGGCCTTCAGCGATCCAACCGGATAGTGGAGGCCGGCATGGATGACCTCGGAATTGCGCGAGCTTGTCCCGGTGCCGATGGCGTTCTCGGCTTCCAGGACCAGCGTATCGATGCCGCGCTGCGCCATCTCTCGCGCGATCGCCAGGCCAACAACGCCGGCGCCGGCGACAATGCAGTCGACATGGTCCACGGTTAGGTCAAGCCGAAGTTCTGCATGCGTCCACCCATCCGCTGGCCCTGTCGAAAGCGCTTGACACTATACCGTTCGAGAAAGATGCATCAAAGGCATAACGCACGGGGACCTTCTGAGCCGGACCGGCGGCAGGACTGTTTCGCGTGCAGCACAGGAGCCGTCATGGACGCACGACCGAATTCACCCGAAGCCCGCGACATAAGCTTTCACATGCATGGCTATACGAATGCGCGCAAGCATCAGGAGTCGGGGCCGCTCGTCATCGAGAAGGGCGACGGCATCTATGTCGAGGACCTTGCCGGCAACCGCTATATCGAGGCGATGGCGGGGCTCTGGAGCGTCGCGGTCGGTTTTTCGGAGAAGCGGCTGGTCGATGCGGCAGTACGGCAAATGTCGAAGCTGCCTTACTATCACGATTTCGGCTCCAAATCGCATTCGCCGCTGATCGATCTCGCCGAGAGACTGGTGCAGATGGCGCCGGTGCCGATGAGCAAGGCGTATTTCACCAATTCCGGTTCCGAGGCCAACGATACGGCCATGAAGATGATCTGGTACCGGTCGAATGCGCTCGACCAGCCGGCGCGCAAGAAGATCATCAGCCGCAAGAAGGGCTATCACGGCGTCACCATCGCCTCGGCAAGCCTGACCGGACTGCCCAACAACCACACTTCCTTTGACCTGCCGATTGCCAATGTGCTGCACACCTCGACGCCGCACCATTGGCGCGAGGCGCTGTCGGGTGAAAGCGAAGAGCAGTTTTCGACGCGGCTCGCCGACGACCTGGAAAAGCTGATCCTGGCCGAAGGACCGGAAACCATCGCCGCCTTTTTCGGCGAACCGATCATGGGCGCCGGCGGCGTCATCGTTCCGCCGGCCGGCTACTGGGAGAAGATACAGGCGGTGCTGTCGAGATACGACATCCTGCTCATCGCCGACGAGGTGATCTGCGGCTTTGGCCGAACAGGTGAGATGTTCGGCTCGCAGACCCTCGGCATCAGGCCCGACATCATGGTGTTGTCGAAACAGATCTCTTCGTCCTACCTGCCGATCTCAGCCCTGCTGATCAACGACAAGGTATTCGAGCCGCTCGCCGACGAAAGCAACCGTATCGGCACCTTCGGCCACGGTTTCACCGGCGGCGGCCATCCGGTTGCGGCAGCGGTCGCGCTCGAGAACCTGAAGCTGATCGAGGAGCGCGACCTTGTCGGCAACGCGCGCGCCGTCGGGGCGCACATGCAGAAGCGGCTGCGCGATCTCGCTTCGCACCCGCTTGTCGGCGAGGTGCGCGGCATCGGCCTGATTTCGGCGGTCGAACTGGTCGGCGACAAGGCGAACAAGGCGCCGTGGGGCACGGTTGGTGCCTTGGGCGGACTCGTCAACGGCTTCATGCAGCGGAACGGCGTCATCTCGCGCAATATGGGCGATGCGCTGGCTTTCTGCCCGCCGCTGATCATCACCGAGCCGCAGGTCGACCAGGTGATCGACGCGTTTGAACGGTCGCTCGAGGCCGCCGCCAAGCAGGTCCGATCGCAGAGCTGATCGTGCTATTTAGCGACGCCGACCGCATCCGGCACAACGACCAGCTTGCCGACGAAATCCTTGGCGATGAAATCGGCCTGGGCGCGATGGAAATCGGAGAGCTTGTAGACGCCGCCGACCAGCGGGCGGATCTTCTTCTCCTCGATGTAGCGCACGATGCGGCGGAAATCCGCGCGTGTGCCCTGGCTCGAGCCATGCAGTTGCAGCTGTTTCAGATACATGGTGCGCAGATCGAGCTGCACGACCGGGCCGGCAATTGCGCCGGCCGTCGTATAGCGGCCTTCCGGCCTGAGGATGCGCAGCAGGTCGTTGAAGATCGCGCCGCCGACGAGGTCGGCCACCACGTCGATCGGCCGGCCGCCGGTCGCCTCGTTGACGGCGGCCGGCAGATCGGCAACGCCGCGGGTGATCACCGCCTCGGCGCCGATGTCACGCACGGCCTGTTCCTTGCCCTTGCCGGCAACGGCATAGGGAATGGCGCCGCGCGCCCGCGCCAGCTGCACGATGCCGGAGCCGACGCCGCCTGAGGCGCCGGTGACCAGCACCCGCTCGCCGGCTTTCAATGCGGCGCGTTCCAGCATCTGTTCACCGGTGAGATAGGCGCAGCAGAAGGTGGCGAGTTCGACGTCGCTCAGATCGGTACTGACGACGTGCGCGTTCTCGGCCGGCACTGTCTGGTACTCGGCATAGCCGCCGTCGCGGCCGTGGCCCATATAGTCGATGTCGGCGAGTGAATCGTCGTCGCGATTGTAGATGGAGAAATCGACCATCACCCGCTCGCCGATGCGGGCCGGCGACACGCCGTCGCCGACGGCAACGATGTTGCCGACCGTGTCGGTGCCCTGGATGCGCGGGAAGGTCAGTGTGTTGCCTTGACGACGCCAGGTCGAGACGGCGGCTGCATCCTCCTCAGTGCCATAGGCGCCCTGGCGCACCCAGACATCGGTGTTGTTCATGCCGCAAGCGGTGACCTTGACCAGCACCTCGCCCGGAGCGGGCGAGGGCACTTTGACGTCGGTGCGGTAGACGAGCTTTTCCGGTCCGCCGTGCCCGATCAGCTGCACGGCGGCCATGGTGGCGGGGAGGGTCTTGGTCATGGCATTCATGTCGGTTCTTCAGATGTTGGCAAACACGCTCTTCACCGCGTCGGCCGTCTTGGAGACGACGATGTCGGCCTCTTGCCGTGTCAGGCAGAGCGGCGGCGCGAAACCGAGAATGTCGCCCTGCGGCATGGCGCGGCCGATGACGCCGCTTGCCGCAAGGGTGGTCGCGACCTGCGGTCCGATCTTTTGCGAGGCGTCGAAGAACACGCGGTCGTCCCGGTCGGCGACGAACTCGATCGCCGCCAGCATACCGTCGCCGCGCACCTCGCCGACGTTTTTGTGGCCGCCGACGGCCTTCGTCAGCTCGGCGCGGAAATAGGCGCCGGTCTCGCCGGCGTTCCGCACCAGGTCCATCTCGTCGATCAGTTCCAGATTGGCGACACCGGCGGCAACGCAGATCGGATGCGCCGAATAGGTCCAGCCATGGCCGAGCGAGCCGAGCTTGTCGGAGCCTTGGACGAGCACCTGCCACACCTTGTCGGAGACGATGACGCCGGAGAGCGGCGCATAGGCCGAGGTCAGGCCCTTGGCGATGGTGATCAGGTCGGGCTTGATGCCGTAATGGTCGGAGCCGAACATGGTACCAAGCCGGCCAAAGCCGGTGACGACCTCGTCGGCGACCAGCAGCACGTCGTATTTCTTCAGCACCGCCTGGATCTTCTCCCAGTAGCCGGCCGGCGGCGGCACGATGCCGCCGGTGCCGAGGATCGGCTCGCCGATGAAGGCGGCGACCGTTTCCGGCCCTTCGGCGAGGATCATCTCCTCGAGCTTGTCGGCGCAGTATTGCGAAAACTGCTCCTCGCTCAGCGAGCGGTCGGCGCGGCGGAAATAGTAGGGCGCCTCGGTGTGCAGGACCGGCGCACGCGGCAGGTCGAAGGCGTTGTGGAACAGGTCGAGGCCGGTCAGCGATCCGGTCATGATGCCGGAGCCGTGATAACCGCGCCAGCGCGAGATGATCTTCTTCTTCTCGGACCGGCCGAGCACGTTGTTGTAGTACCAGATCAGCTTGATGTTGGTTTCATTCGCGTCTGAACCGGAGAGCCCGAAATAGACCCTCGACATGCCTTGCGGCGCGCGGTCGATGATCATCTTGGACAGCGTGATCGACGCCTCGGTGCCGTGCCCGACATAGGCATGGTAATAAGCGAGATTCTTGGCCTGCGCGGCGATGGCGTCGGCGATCTTCTGGCGGCCATAACCGACATTGACGCAGTAGAGCCCGGCGAAGGCATCGATGCTTTTGCGCCCGTTGTTGTCCCAGATGGTGACGCCTTCGCCGCCGGCGATCACACGGGTTGGGCTCTCGCCACGCGCGTGGGTGCCCATATGGGTCGAGGGATGGAAGAAGTGATCGCGGTCCCAGGCGGCGAGTTCGTTTGACCGGTCGAGCATTTTTCTACTCCTGAAGGAAATTGTCGGTGCGGCTCACGCCACGTCGAGGCAGAGATATTTGAGATCGGTAAAGGCTTCGAGCCCATGACGCGAGCCCTCGCGGCCGATGCCGGACTGCTTGACGCCGCCGAAAGGGATCGGCGCGCCGGTGATCTTGACGCGGTTGATGGCGACCATGCCATAGTCGAGCGCCCGGCCCATGCGCAATTGCCTACCGCCGTTTTCGGTGACGACATAGGCGACGAGGCCGTACTCGGTGGCATTGGCGCGGGCGACGACTTCCTCTTCGCTGTCGAAGGGCGTCACGGCAGCAACCGGACCGAAGGTTTCCTCGCGCATGATCAGGGCGCCGTCTCTCACGTCGGCAAGCAGGGTCGGCTGGTAGAACAGCGGCCCGGCGGAATGGCGCTTGCCGCCGGTCAGGCAGCGCGCGCCTTTGGCGAGCGCATCGGCCACCTGCTCCTCGACCTTCTTGACGGCGCGTTCGTGCATCAAGGGTCCGATTTCGGTGTCGTCAGCCAGGCCATTGCCGGTCCGCAATGCCTCGACGCGTTTGGCGAAAGCAGCGCAGAACCGATCGTAGAGCGGACGCTGGACATAGATGCGGTTGGCGGCGAGGCAGTCCTGGCCGGAGGTCGCGAATTTCGCGTCGACCGCAATGGCGACAGCCTTGTCGAGATCGGCGTCGGCGAAGACGATCAGCGGCGCATGACCGCCGAGTTCCATCACCAGACGCTTCATCGTCGGCGCACTCTGTGCGGCGATCAGCCTGCCGATCTCGGTCGAGCCGGTGAAGCTCATGGCGCGAACGCGCCGGTCTTCGCACATCCGCCCAACGATAGTCGAAGCCCTGCCGGTGAGGACGTTGAAAACGCCAGCCGGCAGGCCGGCGCGTTCGCCAAGCTCGGCCAGCGCCAGTGCCGACAGCGGCGTTTCCGAGGAAGGATGCGCGACGATGGTGCAACCGGCGGCAATGGCGGCAGCCGCCTTGCGGGTCAGCATGGCCGCTGGAAAATTCCACGGCGTGACGACGCCGACGACGCCGAGCGGCTCGCGCCGCACCATCATCTCGGTATCAGGCAGATGGCTGGTGACGCTTTCGGCGTTGAGACGTTTGGCCTCCTCGGCATACCATTCGACAAAAGAGGCGGCATAGTCGATCTCGCCGAGCGATTCCTTCAGCGGCTTGCCTTGTTCGAGCGTCATCAGCAGAGCCAGGTCATTTTTGGCGGCGACGATCAGATCGAACCATTTTCGCAAGATTTTCGACCTTTCCTGCGGCAGCAATGCGCGCCAAGCAGGAAAGGCGCGCGATGCCGCATCGATCGCCAATGTCGTCTGCCGGGCATCGAGCGCGGCAACAAAAGCGACGGTCGATCCGGTGGCCGGATCGGTCACCTCGAAACTCTCCGCGGTCTCGCTCGCCGTCCAGTGGCCAGCGACATAGGCGAGTTCGCGCAGCAGCCGTCGGTCGGCGAGGCGATCGAGTGCTTCATGGCGCTGCGAGCGGGCAAAATGTGCGGACATCATCGGGCTCCCGGTTCGGGTGATGCCGCAAGACTATCTCTGCCGCGTAAACAGAGAGGCTGTTTGCGTGCCCGCACGTAGGGAGATTGTCTCTATTGCCCTGCCCAGCCAGACGATCTCTCCGGCATCAGGAAGATGCCGGCAACAGATCCGCCACTGGCAGCACACTCTCCTCCTTTACCGTCTTGGTGACGATGTAGGTGAAATAGCGATCGATGCCGATCTCGCGTTCGAGCAGGGTGTCGACCAGCCGCTGATAGGCGTCGATGTCGCGCGCCATCACCTTCAGCAGGTAATCGACGCCGCCGCCGACAGACCAGCAGGCGACGATCTCGGGGATGTCGCGGATGACGCGCTCGAAACGGTCGAAATCGGCCTGGCGGTGGCTAGCCAGCGTCACCTCCATCAGCACGGTAGCGACCGGCGAGATGGCGCGCATGGCGATCCTGGCATGGTAGCCCGAGACGATGCCGGCCTTTTCCAGCTTGCGCAGCCGCATCCAGCACGGCGTCGGCGACAGGCCGACTTTCTCGGCCAGCGCCAGCTTGGTGATGCGCCCGTCGCGCTGGATGGCGTCGAGGATCTTGAGATCGATCGGATCGAGTTTCGCTGCAGCCATGATCACCCACTTCCAGTGCCCGACACCATGACGGCGCATTATTTCGATTGTCAATTGCACTGATTTCGATCTCTAATAAGTCATGACATTTTGGCGACCAGATCCCGCTCTTATCCGGCGGCCGGCGTATCAATCGCTCGCCGACCAGTTCGCGCGGGCCATCCATGACGGGCGTCTGGCCACTGGCGCGCGCCTGCCGACGCACCGGCAACTGGCCGACGATCTGAAACTTTCCGTGCAGACAGTCAGCCGCGCCTACGAGGAATTGATCCGCCGCGGGCTGGTTTCCGGCGAGGTCGGCCGCGGCAGCTTCGTGCAGACGCAGCGCCGCGAGCCGGAGCCGCCCTATCTGCCGGAGCGGCTGGGCGAGGTCATCGACCTCTCCATCCTGAAGCCGGTCTGCGAACCGATGCATCTGGAGCGGCTGAGGCAGGCACTGGGCTGGCTCGCGGAAAACCTGCCGTCGAGCTCGGCGCTGTCGTTCAGGCCGAACATGGTGTTCCCGCGCCACCGCGCGGTGGGTGTCGAGTGGCTACGGCTCTGCGGCCTCGACGCGTCGCCGCAGAACATCAGCCTGACCAACGGCGCCACCGCCGGTATGACGGTAGCGCTGATGAGCGTGGCGCCGCCCGGTTCGACCGTTGCCACGGAAGCGATCGGCCATCACACGCTGATCCCGTTGGCGCGCTATCTCGGCTTCAATCTCGAGGGTCTGCCCATCGACGACAATGGGCTGATGCCGGAAGCGCTCGACGCGGCCTGCCGGCTGTCCGACATCCGCGCCGTGTTCGTGCAGCCCTCGGTGATCAACCCCACGGCAACGCTGATGAATGCCGCCCGGCGCGAGCAGATCGCGGCGGTCGCGCGCAGGCACGACATCGCCATCATCGAGAACGATGTGCTCGGCCCGCTGGTCGAGGACCGGCCGCCGCCGGTCGCGGCGTTTGCCCCCGAGCGCACGCTCTATGTCACCTCCTTCACCAAGATCGTGGTGCCCGGCCTGCGCATCGGCTATCTCGCGGCACCCGATCGTTATGTCGCCGCGGTTGCCAACCGCCACCTGGTCTCGAACTGGATGGCGACTCCGATGGTGGCCGAGATCGCCAGCAAATGGGTGACCGACGGCACCGCGATGGAACTCGTTCGATGGCAGCGCCTGGCTTTGCGGCGGCGTCTGGACATCGCCGCCGAGGTGCTTGCCGGAGTGGATTATCGCGCTCATCGCGACGGGCTTCACGTCTGGCTGCGGCTGCCCGAGGATCGCGGCGAGGAAAGCTTTGTGTCCCAGGCGCGCCTGCAGGGCGTGGCGATTGCACCCGGCACGTCGTTTCGCATTTCGCAAATGCCTTGGCATCCAGCTGTCCGGATTTCGCTGGGCTCGACCACGGAGGGGGAACTGCGTGCCGGTCTCGGCGTTGTCACAAAGCTTCTGCTCGGCGATCCCGAGCATCTCCTGCTTGCCATCTAGGCAACAAATGACGAGGAATTGTGCGGAGTTCGAAATATTGTCATGATATTATTTTCCTGATTGACATGATTTGCCGCGATCCGCATCGTTAAAGGCATAGCTTCTCCAGCACGGGAAATTCATTGTCGGCGCCCATCATCAAGATCAACGGCATTTCGAAAAGCTTCGGCACCTTTAAGGTGCTGGACGGCCTCTCGATGCAAGTCATGCCCGGCGAGAAGCTGGCGCTGATCGGCCCATCGGGTTCGGGCAAGACGACGATCCTGCGCATCCTGATGACGCTTGAGCGCATCGACAGCGGCCACATCCAGGTCGATGGCGAACAGCTGTACCACATGGAGCGTAACGGCCGGCTGCTGACGGCCGATGAACGGCATTTGGCAAAGATGCGCCAGAAGATCGGCATGGTCTTCCAACTGTTCAATCTGTTTCCGCACAAATGCGTCATCGACAATGTGACGCTGGCACCGATGCTGACCAAAGGCGTGCCGCGGGGCGCCGCCGAAAAGCGGGCGATGGAACTGCTAGACATGGTCGGCATGGTCGACAAGGCTGAAGCGATGCCGGCGCAGCTTTCCGGCGGACAGAAGCAGCGCGTCGCGATTGCCCGGGCGCTGGCGCTGTCGCCGAAGATCATGCTGTTCGACGAGGTCACCTCGGCGCTCGACCCGGAGCTCGTCGACGAGGTGCTCAACGTTATGCGCAAGCTCGCCGCCGAGACCGACATGACCATGCTGCTGGTCACCCACGAGATGGGTTTCGCCCATGACTTCGCCGACCGGGTGCTGTTCTTCGATCGCGGCAGAATAGTCGAGGAAGGCAAGCCCGACGAGATTTTCCGCCATCCCAAACAGGAGCGTACGCAAGGTTTCCTGAAGAAGATCATTGCGGCCGGACATCGGGTCTGACTGCCATGCGAGGCGGCGACGCCTCAAGCAAGCCAAGAAGACAGACAAACAAGGAGTTGGGAACAATGAAGAAATTTGCCATTTTGGCCGGCGTCGCCGGTATTGCGCTGGCGGCGGTGCTGGCCGCCTCGACGGCCGGCTCGGCCGATGACAGCAAGCTCGAAGAGCTCAAGGCGCAAGGCTTTGCCCGCGTCGCCATCGCCAACGAGCCGCCCTATACGGCGGTCGCTGCCGACGGCAAGGTTTCGGGTGCGGCGCCTGACGTTGCCCGTGAAATCTTCAAACGTCTTGGCGTGAACGATATCGTCGCCTCGATCTCGGAATATGGCGCCATGATCCCCGGCTTGCAGGCCGGCCGTTTCGACGTCGTCACCGCCGGCCTGTTCATGAAGCCGGAACGTTGTGCTGCGGTCGCCTATTCGGAACCGGTGCTGTGCGACGCCGAGGCGATGTTGGTGAAGAAGGGCAACCCGAAGGGCTTCAAGAGCTACGAGGACGTCGCCAAGGACACCAGCGCGACGATCGGCGCACCGGGTGGCGGCACCGAGGAAAAGCTGGCGCTCACGGCAGGTGTGCCGCGCGAGCGCGTCATCGTCGTGCCGGACGGCCAGAGCGGCCTGAAGATGCTGCAGGACGGCCGTATCGATGCTTATTCACTGCCCGTGCTGTCGATCAACGACCTGGTCAAGAAAGCCAATGATCCGAACCTCGAAGTTATCGCGCCGGTGGTCGGTGCGCCGGTCTATTGCGACGGCGCGGCCTTCAAGAAGGGCGACGAAGCGCTGCGCGACGCCTATGATGTCGAGCTGGCGAAACTGAAGAAGTCCGGCGAGTTCGCCAAGATCATCGAGCCTTACGGCTTCTCGGCGGCGGCGGCAATGTCGACGAGCCGCGACAAGCTCTGCTCGGCGAAATAGGCGGGTCCTCCTTCTCCCCGTTCACGGAGAGAAGGAGGCCCGAAGGGCCGGATGAGGGGCAGCACAAAGTTCTGCCAAGAGGGCTCTGCCCCTCATCTGCCGCCCGGCATCTTTTTTCCCGTGAACGGGGAGAAGGAGGCTGAAGCCAACGTCTCGCTGGACATTCAACGCGGAAACTCTCGACCCAATGACCCAATGGTCCGGCTATTTCGGCCTGATATTGCAAGGAGCACTCGTCACCATCGAGTTGACGCTGATGGGGTCGGTGCTGGCCTTGGTCATGGCCTTTCTTGCCGGGCTGGGGCGGCTGTCGCGGTTCTTCGTGCTGCGCGCGCTGGCCACCGCCTATATCGAGTTCTTCCGCGGCACCTCGATCTTCGTGCAGCTGTTCTGGGCCTATTTCGTGCTGCCTTTCGCCGGCATTTCGCTGACGCCGCTGCAGGCCGGCGTGCTGGCGCTGGGCCTCAATGTCGGCGCTTATGCGGCGGAAGTCGTGCGCGGCGCCATCAAGTCGATCGGCCGCGAACAATATGAGGCCTGCACCGCGCTCAATCTCGGCCGCTGGCAAGCCATGCGCCATATCATCCTGCCGCAAGCGCTTCTGGTGATGCTGCCGACCTTCGGCAACAACGCCATCGAGCTGCTCAAGGCCACAGCCGTCGTTTCGCTGATCTCGCTTGCAGACCTGACCTTCCAGGCGCAGGTGGTGCGCTCGCAGACCGGCAATACACTGGTGCCGTTCAGCACCATCCTCGTCATCTATTTCGTCCTGGCGCTCCTCATCTCCTGGGGCGTGCGGTCGCTGGAACGCCGCATGGCTCGTGGCCTCGACGGGGTGCGCGTATGATCGATCGGGCCTGCTAATGGAATGGGATTGGGATTTTGTCCGGCAGATCCTGCCGACGCTGATCGAGGGGGTGAAGATCACCATCCTGGCGACGCTGCTCGGCTCGGTGCTGGCGGCCGTCGTCGGGCTGGGCATTGCGTTGGCGCGCCGTTCGCCGAACCGGGCCCTGTCGCGCACCGTCGGTTTCGTTGCCGAGTTCATCCGTGGCACGCCGCTGTTGGTGCAGCTCTATTTCATCTTCTACGTGCTGCCGGATTTCGGCGTCCTGTTGCCGCCATTGGTGGCGGGCGTCATCGGTCTCGGACTGCATTACGGCACTTACACGGCCGAGGTCTACCGCGCCGGCATCGACAATGTGCCGCGCGGCCAATGGGAAGCGGCCAAGGCCTGCAATCTGAATGCCACACAGACCTGGACGCACATTATCATTCCGCAGGCGATCCCGCCGATGATCCCGGCGCTTGCCAATTATTTCATCGCCATGTTCAAAGAGACGCCGCTGCTGTCGGCGATCACCGTGCTGGAACTGATGAACCAGGCCAAGAGCGTCGCCAACACCTATTATCGGTATATCGAACCGATCACCTTGGTCGGCGCCTTCTTCCTCGCCATCAGCCTGTTCTCGGTGGTGCTGCTGCGCTGGCTGGAACACCGTTATGGGCGGATCGAACGATGAACGCTGCACCCGATATCCGCCTGCGCTCGATCCGTCCGCCGCTCGAAGCACGTCCGCTGGAAAAGCGGGTCGGCCTGATCATCCTTGCCACCGACCATACCAGCGAACCGGATTTTCACCGCATGGTGGCAAGCGACCGCATCGGCGTCTATGTCGCGCGTATTCCCTACGCCAACCCGACGACGCCGGACAATTTGCGCAAGATGCAGCCGTCACTGACGGCGGCCGCGGCCCTGATCCTGCCTGACGAGCCGCTCGACGCGATCTGCTATTCCTGCACCTCAGCTTCCGTCGTGATCGGCGATGCCGAAATCGAGGCGGCGGTGCAGGCCGCCAAGCCCGGCGTGCCGGTGGTCACGCCGCCGATGGCCGGCGTGCGCGGCCTGAAGGCGCTGGGCGCCAGGACGGTCAGCATCCTCACCCCTTACACGGTCGAGACCAGCCGGCCGATGGCGACCTATTTCAGCGAGCATGGATTCGAAATCGCCAGCTTCACTTGCCTCGGCTTCGAGGATGATCGCGAGATGGCGCGGATTGCGCCGAAATCCTTGGTCGATCTGGCCCGTGATGCGATGGCCCCGCAGGCCGACGCGCTGTTCGTGTCCTGCACGGCGCTGCGGTCGGCGGCGGCAGTTGTCGGCATAGAAGAGGCGATCGGCCGCCCCGTCGTCACCAGCAACCAGGCGACGGCCTGGAATTGCCTGCGCCTTTGCGACGACGACGAGCCGTGCCCTGAATTCGGCCGTCTGATGACGCAGCCGCTGAACTGATTGATGAGCCATGACCGCTTCCCAGATAAGCCTCCCCGATATCCGCGCCGCGCGCGAGCGCATCGCAGACAAGATCGAGCGTACGCCGACCGTTCCTTCCCGGAGTCTTTCCCAGCACTTGGACGCTCCTGTTTATCTCAAGCTCGAACATCGGCAGACCACCGGCGCCTTCAAGCTGCGCGGTGCCTCGAACGCTATCGCTTCGCTGACAGAAGAGGAGAAGGCGCGCGGCGTCGTCGCCGCCTCGACCGGCAATCACGGCCGGGCGCTTGCCTATGCCGCACAACTGCAAGGCATCCATGCGACGATCTGCATGTCGCGGCTGGTGCCGCAGAACAAGCTCGACGAGATCCGCCGGCTCGGCGCCGAGATCCGCATCGTCGGCAACAGCCAGGACGATGCGCAGCGGGAGGTCGAACGGCTGGTCGCGGAAGACGGGCTGATCATGCTGCCGCCCTTCGACCATCCTGCCATCGTCGCCGGGCAAGGCACCCTCGGGCTGGAGATTATCGAACAGGTTCCTGATGCCGCCCTGGTGCTGGTGCCGCTGTCCGGCGGTGGACTGGCGGCGGGCGTTGCCGCTGCCGTTAAGGGCGTCAGCCCGGCAACGAAGGTCGTCGGCGTCTCGATGGCGCGCGGTGCGGCGATGAAGGCGAGCCTCGATGCCGGGCACCCGGTGCTGGTCGAGGAACTGCCGACGCTGGCGGACTCGCTCGGCGGCGGCATCGGCCTCGACAACCGACTGACCTTTTCCATGTGCCGCGACCTGCTCGACGATGTGATCCTGCTAAGCGAGGACGAGATCGCCACCGGCATCCGCCATGCCTATGAACAGGAGCGCGAGATCGTCGAAGGCGCCGGCGCAGTCGGCATCGCAGCCGTGCTTGCCGGCAAGGTCAGGGCGAGCGGCCCGACGGTGCTCGTGCTGTCCGGCCGCAACATCGATATGACACTGCACCGCAAGATCATCTGCGGCGAAGCAATTGCGGAGAGCGCAGCATGAGCCGGATGACGATCCTCACCGAAGCCGAATTGCGCAAGATCGTGAAGCTGGATCTTGATGCCGTCGCCTGCGTCGAGAACGCGTTTCGGGCGCTCGCTACCTTGCCGGTGGCGATGCCGCCAATCCTGCGCCTGGACATTCCAGAGCATCGCGGCGAGGTCGACGTCAAGACCGCCTATGTGCCGGGCATCGACGGTTTTGCGATCAAGATCAGCCCAGGTTTCTTCGACAATCCGAAGCTCGGCCTGCCCAGCGTCAACGGCATGATGGTGCTGCTGTCGTCCAAAACCGGATTGGTCGAGGCGCTGCTGCTCGACAATGGCTATCTCACCGACATCCGCACCGCCGCCGCCGGCGCGGTCGCCGCCAAACATCTGTCGCGGGCGGACTCCTCCGTTGCCGCGATCTTCGGCGCCGGTGTTCAGGCCGGACTGCAGCTCGAGGCGCTGATGCTGGTGCGGCCAATCACGGAAGCCCGCATTTGGGCAAGGGATGCCGCCAAGGCCGAAGCTGCGGCAGACGCATTGTCCGAAAGACTGGGCATCGCCGTTCACGCCGAGCCCGACGCGGCAAAGGCTGCGGCCGATGCCGACGTCATCGTCACCACGACGCCGTCGACCGAGCCGCTGATCAAGCCCGGCTTCGTCTCCGCCGGCCAGCATATCACTGCCATGGGCTCGGATGCCGAGCACAAGAACGAGATCGCGCCGGCGATCCTGCGCATGGCCGATCTCTACGTCGCTGACAGCGCCAAGCAGACGCGGCGCCTGGGCGAACTGCACCATGCTATCGCGGCGGGCGTGATGGCGGCCGATGCCGAAATCACCGAGCTTGGCCACATCATCGCCGGCGAAAGGCATGGGCGGCGCTCGGGCAGCGACATCACCATTGCCGATCTGACGGGCACAGGCGTGCAGGACACGGCAATCGCCACGCTCGCCCGCGACCGGGCGCGTGCGGCCAAGACCGGTACGATTTTCGAAAGCTGATGCTGGCCGCAAGGCCCAACAAACGAGGACCAAGAACAATGCAGCCAAATTTGAAATTCTCGCGCGGCGAATATGCGGAGCGCCTCGCCAAGACGCGGAAGGCGATGGAGGCCAAGGGCGTCGATCTGCTGATTGTCAGCGATCCGTCCAACATGGCCTGGCTGACCGGCTATGACGGCTGGTCGTTCTATGTGCACCAGGCCGTCATCGTGCCGCCGTCGGGCGAGCCGGTGTGGTACGGGCGCGGCCAGGACGCCAACGGCGCCAAGCGCACCGCCTATCTCGCGCACGACAATATCGTCGGCTATGCCGACAACTACGTGCAGTCGACCGAGCGCCATCCGATGGATTTTCTGTCCGGCGTGCTCTCCGATCGCGGCTGGGGGAAGCTCAGCATCGGTGTCGAGATGGATAATTACTGGTTCTCCGCCGCTGCCTTCGCATCGCTGCAGAAGCACTTGCCCAATGCCCGCTTCGTCGATGCCACGGCGCTGGTCAACTGGCAGCGTGCGGTGAAGAGCCCGACCGAAATCGATTACATGCGCAAAGCCGCCCGCATCGTCGAAGCGATGCACCAGCGCATCGTCGACAAGATCGAAGTCGGCATGCGCAAATGCGACCTGGTCGCCGAGATCTACGATGCCGGCACGCGCGGCGTCGACGGCATCGGCGGCGACTATCCGGCGATCGTGCCGCTGTTGCCGTCGGGGGCGGGGCCGGCCGGCGCCCCGGGGGCCACGGCGCGCCGGCCGGCGGACTCTGGCGGGGGCCGCGCGCTGGCGGGGGCGGGGATGGAAACTCGGGCA
>NZ_JAMYTP010000028.1:0-68321 GCF_040322515.1 Mesorhizobium sp. M0136 | reverse complement strand
ACTGGCCCATCTGCTTCACTGCCATCGCGATTCCCTCCGAGCTTCGTCTCAGAGAATCACAATCAGCGAATTACGCAACAGGCCCTCAAGGGGGGAGATTGGCTCATCACCCCATCCCAGCCGCATACTCCAGCGCCACCACGCCGTTGCTGAATTGCGTGGCCGAGATCAGCTCGAGCGGCAATTGTGCGCCGGGCGGGAACAGCAGCTTGCCCTGGCCGACGGCACCGGGATAGCTGAGCAGCCTGATGCGGTCGGCCAGGCCGTGGCGCAGCAATTCCTGCGCGACGCTGAGGCTGCCATGCACATAGATGTTGCCGCCGCTGCCTTGCTTCAGGCCTCTGACCGCGTCCGGCAACGCGCCAGTCAGCAGCTCGGCCGGCTGCCAGTCGAGCGCCTGCAAGCTGGTCGAGGCGATATATTTCGGCAGCGCGTTGAACCGGTCGGCGAAATCTCCGGTCTCCTTGGGCCACGAGCCGGCAAATATCTGATAGGTCGTGCGTCCCAAAAGCATGGCGCCGCTGTCGGCAAGCTCGTCCTCCTTGAATTTCTGCATCTCATCGTTCCAGGCGACGCTCGGCAGCTTCTCGACCTCGGCGATGCCGTCGACGCTGATGAATTCGGTGACGATGAGTTTTCGCATGGCGGGTTCCTTTCTGCCGAGCGCGGGTCTTGTGCGAACTGCTCCGTCAACTAGCGCGGCACTTTTTCAGGGGGAGGGCTTTCCTATCCGCTTCCAAAGACCGATACCGTGGGAAAAGCTTTCTCCGGCCTGCCCGTCGTTCGGTCATGCCACAAGGTCCGCATCGGGTGGGGCCGGTCTTTTTTGCCTGTCCCCGATTGGAGCTGGTTCGTAATTACTGCCTACAGGCGGGCGATACCGGCTTTCAGCAGTCCTTCGCGGATGTGCTGCACATCGGACTCCTGGGCATAGTGCAGGGTGGCGATGAATGAATCGAGGTCGAATTGGGGATCGAGGGTTCTGATCTTGCCCAGATGCGCCGCGGCGGCGATTTCGTCGCCGAGCCAGCCGTAGCAGGCAGCGGCGAAGGCGTGCTGAACCGAGTCCATGGTCGACAGATGCATGAAAGCTTCGATCGCCTCGCCATACTGGCGCGCGGCGAAATGCGCCTTTCCCAGATGGCTCCAGAACCTCTCCGGGTGGTGCGGGTTCAACTGCATGGCCTTGCGGATCCATTCAATTCCCTCCTCCGGCCTCCCCAGCCACGTCAATAACTCGCCTTGCTGCACCACCACGAGGTCGTAATTGGGATTGAGGGCCAGCGCCCGCTCCTGATGGTAGCGCGCAGTGGTCAGCTCATTGTTGTTCACGTTCACTGCCGCGAGAATGCGGTGGACATCGGCATCGTTGTTGTCCAGCGCCAGCGCCCTGTCCAGCGCCGCCATGATGTTGTTCCAGACGGCATCCCTGTCTTCGCACCAGTTATGGACCCAGGCCTGGCCAAGAATGCAGGCCCGCCAGGCATGGGCATGGGCATAATCGGGGTCGAGCGCGACGGCCCTTTCTATCAAGGTTCGCGCGCGTTCATTATCCGCAATCGTGCTTCGGTGATGCAGCACCTTGGCAGCGAGCACACATTCATACGCGGCCATGTTTGCAGGTTTCGCCCGCGCGAGCTGGTCCCGCTGAGCCGCCTCGACACGACCGGGCAGCGTGGCTGCGATCGCCGCCGTCACCTCATCCTGAATCGCGAATATGTCGACCAGCTTCCGGTCATATTTGTCTGCCCAGATATGAGCGTCATTCGCGGTGTCGATGAGCTGAACCGTCACGCGCACCCTCTCGCCGATCTTGCGGACGCTTCCCTCCACCAGATATTGGACCTCGAGTTTCTCGGCCACCTCGCGCACATTCACGGCGCGGTTCTTGTAGACGAAGCTGGAATTGCGCGAGATGACGAACAACTCATGGTGGCGGGACAGTTCGGTGATGATGTCCTCGGTCAGTCCGTCCGCGAAAAATTCCTGCTCGGGGTCGCCGCTCATGTTGGTGAATGGCAGCACCACTATCGAAGGTTTCGAGATGGATCGCTTTGCCTCGACTTCCGGCAGGACAGGACTGTCAAGCCCGATGCGATAGAGGCGAACCGGGCGGCTGATGTTCTTCAACGTCTTCTCGCCCAGGTCCTCCATGGCAATTTCGAGACGGTCGGCAATTTGGGTCGCCACCGCTGCGGTCACGCAGATACCGCCGACGTCGGCGAGTTGCTCGATGCGCGAGGCAATATTGACGCCGTCGCCGAAAATATCCTCATCGTCGAAAATGATGTCGCCGAGATTTATGCCGATCCTGAATTCGATACGCCGTTCTTGCGGCACATCCGAATTGCGCCGTTTCATGCGCTGTTGGATTTCCACGGCGCATTTCACGGCGTCGGTCACGCTCTGGAACTCAACGAGCATGCCGTCTCCGGTGGTCTTGATGATCCGGCCCTTGTTCTTCGCGATCGCGGGATCGACCAGTTCTATGCGATGGGTCCGAAGGCGTGCGAGCGTGCCCGATTCGTCGGCCTCCATTAGCCGGCTGTAGCCCGCCATATCGGCAGCCAGAATTGCGGCTAGTCTCTGTTCCATCGCTGAACCAAAAACCAAGCCTACGCTTCCTGGGCCGCCAAATCCAGCAATTTGGGCTTGTGGCTGAATCAAGTCTTCCTACCGCAGCAGCAGGAAAGGGCGGATCAGAACCCTCCGCCTGGTGGCTGCCGATCGCATCAACGGCGGGAGGCGCGGCGCCGAGCTCGTCGAGGCGATGTATTTCGGCAGCGCATTGAACCGGTCGGCGAAGTCTCCGGTCTCCTTGGGCCACGAGCCGGCAAAGATCTCATAGGTCATGTGCCCCAAAAGCATGGCGCCGCTGTTGGCCAGCTCATCCTCCTTGAATTTTTGCATCTCATCGTTCCAGGTCACGCCCGGCAGCTTCTCGACCTCGGCGATGCCATCGACGCTGATGAATTCGGTGACGATGAGGTTTGGCATGGGCGGGTTCCCTTCTGCCGTCAGAGGAAAAATATCCGGCGCTTTGTTGTTTTTGCTGATGTCAGCGAGACCGCTCATTCAGGTCCAACAGCCCTATCGGCTTATGCCCGAAGACACCCCGCGCAAACGGAAGGATTATCGCCTAGTGCGGCAATCCATTGCCCGTTTGCTAAAACAGTAACCCTCGCTGCGCTGGGGCCGTCTCGACCCCAGCGGATTTTGATTGCCTCTCAGTGGCCGAGGCCCCAAGGACATCCTTCCTTCTTAGTCCCGCGTAATCACTGACTAATCCAATGATGGTTTTTGCTTCCAGGCTACCGAGTTCTGACGGGTGAGGAACTGTTCGCGAGAAGCACGCCGCCTCAAGACCAATCGCCCCCTTAAGGAGTTCCGTCCCAACGTTTGGCTTAGCAAAGAATTCTACCAAGCCCTGCACAGGCATTTTTTCGACGGCAGTCTCGAATCCTGCGCGTATGCGAGCTGCGGTAGCGCCACTTGGATCAAAGAACTCGGTGACGACATTTTCGGCGAACTGTACATAGCTCTTGCTGGCCGCTGCATCCGTTCGACCGAACAAAAGTCCCTGACGGAAATACTCCTGGCGCATCGAAACCTCAGATAAGGAATGCTCCTTGCCCAGGTAATCTGCCCCGATTCCAACCAATGCGCTGCACATATAAGCTGCACGAGTTATTGGACCGGGCTTTCGTTCACGCTCGACGGCCAACTTTAGCAAGTTAGCCGCCTCGTCCACCCAGTGGTTTAACGCAGGAAACGAAATTCCTCGCGATATTTCCACCTTTACCGAATCCATCTGAACCTTGAGGTTAGCGGAGCCGACAGCTATCATTCTCCAAAGCTCATCGACCTCTTCATTGGACAAACGCTGATCCTCGCCTGCATAGCGTTTCACAATGGCATCGAAGACGGAGCTTGAGATCACTCTGACGTTCAGCCTATTGGAAAACGCATAAACGGAGTCCTTCGCTCCCTGCGACGCGATAATCGCCTCGTCCGCTCGAAGAGCTGATTGCAGGCCCTTTACCCAAATCGCGCGCTCGAACGCCTTGCCTCGTTTCTTGTTCTTGATATCGACGATACTCACATGCCTCGCATGCGCGCTGGTACGGGTATAAACCCACAAATCTACATCGGTGACATCTTCGCCAGCTTCGCGAACGGGAATCCCGCGCAACACGAATGAACCGAGGCTTTTGAAATACTCCCTTAGCGCTTCTTCGGCGGCGCCGCCTTTGTCGACTTTCTGATTTTTCTGTGCCGACATCAGTTCGCTCTCCTCAAGATATTCAACGCGCGCGAAGTGGCGGTTTTTGCTTCGGGAACATCCTTCTTCCTATCACGCTCAGCCGATCTTGCAGCCTCTGGACCGTAGAATTGTGCGGCCTGAGTGCCGATGATCATTTCCGCTGCTGTGCCAGAGGCATCGCCTCGCAGGATCAGGTCCTTCGCCATTTCTCCAATCTCTGGCTTTAACAAAGTTAGGCGGTGGCCTTGCGACGAGGATGTAACCTGCACGACGTTACGTCGTTCAAGAATTTGGTAGTCTTGGCGGATAGCTGGAGCCCACCCCTCTACGAAGCCACGACCGATCAGCGCGTTGATTAGGGCACTCGGGTCCTTGATGCGTCCACGAATGTCTGAGCTTTTTACAATCCCATAGGTCAAGCTGCTGGCCAGTGCTTTGGCATCATCCAGCACGTCGGCCAGCCCCCCGGGCACGAACTTGGTTAACGCCTCGGGTTTTGTGACAAACTCAGTTGGTCCTCGCTCGTTCGAAACAATGCTAACCTCAAAGTAGCCGATCTGGTGCATCTTGCTCCACAGGCTATCACCTAGCAGTTGCCTCACGGCTGCTGCTAGTAGACATCCCTGTGCCTTCAAGAGACTATCTACATGTATTAATTTCTCTCTCTCTTCGGCCGTCAGACTCTCTAGTATTCGTTTTGCTTTCTGCGCCTGATCTCTTTTAAACAGCGATCCATTGAAATAAAGTCTATCTACCCCAGAATTCTCATAATCAACGAAGCCAATGTGCTCCGATTGGCTGAACAAATCATCCGTCTCTGCTTCTGACAACTCGTAGGTGTCAGACAGTTCTTCTTCGCAATCTGACCGCCTGAGTGGGCTGTGGCTACCGCGCTCCGCAAGATCGATCGCAGCCAATTCCAATCCGTCAGGTTCCTGCGAGTCAAAAATATCGGCGGCGTGGTCGAGTAGACGTGCCTGGGTCACGCCGAGTACCGTGACGCCGGATTTTCCTTGCGCGACAAGACCTTGCTCTTCCAACTCACTAAGCAGGCCTTTTATCTCAAGTCGGCGAATGCCAATCCCGTTCGCCAATTCACCGACGCGTTCATTTGAAACATTGGATTCATCCTCTTTCGAAACAACCGAAAGGAGGCGCGACGCACGGCCTGCAAGGGCGATATTCTCGAAGCTTGTTGTTTTGCTGTTCAGCAGCTTCTGATCATGGTGTAGAAGCCACGCGCCTACGATTCCTTTGGGCAAGTTATCGTTGCCATTCGCCATGGTACCCCCTGCCGCAATCGTAACACCCATTGCTCTTTATGAGGCGATGATGTGAAGTTGAATCAAGGCTATCAATTCCCTCTTCAGCTCTGCGTTGCAATAGGTTAAACGTTTGAGGGGCGGTTTATTCGGACGTTCTTGGGGGGGCATTTTGGACCAATTAAAGTCTGAGCAAGGCGTTCTCTTCGATTCTCGGTTTCTGGATCGGTATGCAGGACCGATTATCACCGATACGGGCGTGGCGATTGTCGAACTTGTTGCGAATGCGTGGGACGCTTTTGCAACCAAGGTTGAGATCACTTGGCCAAACAGAGCAACCGGCAGTTTGTTCTCTATTCGCGACAACGGAAAGGGAATGACAGCCGATCAATTCCAGCAACGCTGGGGTACTCTAGATTATGACAAACTCAGCATGGAGGGGAACAAGACGGCCCCGCCGCCTGAACTGAATCATTTTGCGCCTCGCGACCCGTACGGAAGAAACGGCAGGGGGCGACATGCGGCGTTCAGGTTTTCGGACCCGTATGTTATCGCAACTTGGCGAGACGGCCTGGAGACCTCATGTGAAGTGAAACGCGGCCTTAAACAGCCGTTCGAATTGAGGCGAGTGGCCTCGCAACAACGTGATCATTCTACCCATGGTACCGAGATAAGGGCTACGTCGGTTTCCAACTTGGCAATGGCGGCTGAAACGGCAAGGGAGGTACTTGGTACACGCTTCCTCGCCGATCCGAATTTCGAAGTGTTCATCGATGGTACGAGGGTCACCTTCGACGACATTCCAAGACATAGTATGGACCGTGTGAAGGTCGAGGTGCCAGGTCATGGCACTGCTGAAATTGTGGTTATTGACAGCTTGAAGTCTGACAAGACCACGAAGCAACATGGTATCGCATGGCGCGTGAAGTCTCGGCTGGTCGGTTCGCCGAGTTGGGTAGGTTTCGATCACGAACGTATCCTTGACGGACGCAGTTCAGAAGCGAAGCGGTTCCTTTTTATCGTGTTCGCGGACTTTTTGGACGATGCTGTTACGCCCGACTGGACTGGTTTCAACGCTGATTCGGTCGCTTGGAAAGAAACGCGACCGCGAGTTCATGACGCCATAAAAGCGACCCTCTCTGAGTTCACCGCGGATAAGCGGCGAGAGGCGAAGGCAACAGTTAGGGAAACTCACTTCAAGAGCGTCGCCAAGCTACCGCCGGCTGGCCGTGAGAGGTGGAACCAGTTCGTCGACCGGGTTGTCGACGCATGCCCGTCGATCACGGTGGATCAGGTTGGGCAAGTCGCGGGGATTTTGGCAACCCTTGAAGCCGCGACTTCCAAATACGGGGTTATTAGCAAGCTCCATGACTTTGCCGCCGATGACTTCGATACACTTGATTCAATTTTACAGGACTGGACCATTCGACTGGCGAAGGACGCACTGGACGAGATCCAAAGCCGTCTGAAACTGATTGCGGAATTGGATGTGAAGCTCCGTGATCCTAGCATGTCTGAAGTTGGCGATCTTCAGCCTCTGATTGATAAATCGCTGTGGGTGTTCGGTCCTGAATATGAGAGCATCGAATTTACGTCTAACAAGGGAATGACAGAGGTCGTTCGGAAATTTTTCGGCGCTAGTTCTCCCATCAGCCGACTGCGACCCGACTACGTAATTGTCCCCGATGGGAGCGTCGGCCTTTACAGCAGAGATAGCTATGACTCGTCTGGCGAGGTTATTGGCACTGATCGGCTGGTGATCGCCGAGATAAAAAGGGCGGGGGTTGGAATCGGCTCTGATCAAATTACCCAGCCTTGGAACTACGCAAAAATACTGAAGAATGGTGGGCACATCTCAGACGCGACGTCGGTTACATGCTTCGTACTTGGATCAGCCATCGAAGCGGGCGAAAACGAGCCGACGACGCGTGGCAACGTAGTAATTGTTCCAATGACTTACAACGTTTTCATCCGCAGAGCTCAGGCGCGAATGCTGGGTCTGCGGGCTAAGCTTGCTGACGTGCCATTTCTCCAAGAATATGTGGAGGGACTGGCTAACAAACAGGGCGACCTGGAACTGGTTGGCGTTGCCGCGTCCGCATGAAGGGGAGCAATTGCTTCAGTCCGCCCCACCCCGCCGTGCCATAAGAGAAAAGCTTTTCCCATCCGGGTGGATCATGACCCAAATCATGGCGTCCGACGTCCAGCCAACGCCTGCCAAGCAGCCCGTCACCCTCCGCGAAGTGGCAGCCCTTGCCGGCGTTAGCGCTGCCACCGCCTCAAAAGCGCTGAACGGGCAGGGGCGGATGACGGCCGAGACGCGGACCTGGATTCGCGAGACGGCGCAGCGGCTTGGCTTTCGCCCCAACAGCCTGGCGCAGAGGCTGTTGCGGCGGCTCCTTTACCGTCGGGCCCGCTGACCAACGACCTGTCGCCGCGCCTTCGGCGCGCATTTGTGATGGCCGCCGCCTTCATGAAGCAACTCTGATCCCAAATGTCGTCGTGCGATGCCAAGCCGCTGCGGGAGGGGACGCGGATCGCATCGGCGAAATGGAACAATCCGGCAGCCGGCGGGTTTGTAGGATGAAGGGCGATCTGTTTCGGAGGAAGATTACGATGAAACGCGTCCTTGCCCAACATGCGGTGCGACTGATGCTCGGCGCCGCCTGTCTGCTCACGGTCGTCGAGATTCCCAACCCGATTGCGCCATTGTCGCTTGTGTCAGAGGCAAGGGCTGCCACCACCGTTTCGATCAGCACATTCTATGAAGACCTGTCTTCCTACGGCGATTGGGTGTCGTATCACGGAGCGACCGTTTTCGTGCCGGTCGATGTGCCTGACGATTGGCGTCCGTATACGCTTGGACATTGGGTCTATACCGAGCAGTATGGCTGGCTGTGGGTATCCGACGAGCCATTCGGCTGGGCGACGTACCATTACGGCCGGTGGGGCTATGCCGACGATATCGGCTGGTATTGGGTTCCGGGCACTCGCTGGGCGCCGGCATGGGTGAGTTGGCGTCGTGACAGGGAGCACATGATTTGGGCTCCGCTGCCGCCGCGCCGCGATCCGGATCTGATTTCAATCGAGGTGACCTTCGACACGACGCCGGATTATTACTGGGTTGTGGTTCCCACCCGCGAATTCCTTGCCGCGGACGTTTCTACCGTCGTCATCCGTGATGAGCCGGAGTTTGTGCGCATCGTCGAGGCGGCCGAGCCGGCCGGCGACGTGACGATCCGGAACAACGTCGTGATCAACAAAGTCATTGATGTCGATGTGATCGAAAAGGAGACGAACCAGAAGGTGACTGCCGTCAAGGTCAGCAAGACCGACGCGCCCGAGCGGTCCGGCAAACTGGAAAACGATACGGTCGCTGTCTTTGAGGGCGAGGTGAAAGCCGACCCTAAGGCCAAACCAGCCAAGCTCAAAGACATCGAGGAGGTGAAGCAGGTTCAGGCTGGCCGGAAATCGAAGCCGACCGAAGGCGCTGCAACGACCGAGCAGGCCAAGCCCGAAGAAACCGCCAAGCCTGAGAAGCCGAAGGCCGGCGAGCAGCCGACCACCGAGCAGCAGCAGGCCGAACCTGGCAAGGCGGCCAAGCCTGAGAAGCCGAAGGCCAAGGAGCAGCCCGCCGCCGAGCAGCAACAGGGCGAGCCGGAACAGGCGGCCAAGCCTGAGAAGCAGAAGACCAAGAAGCAGCCCGCCGCCGAGCAGCAACAGGCCGAGCCGGAACAGACGGCCAAGCCTGAGAAGCCGAAGACCAAGAAGCAGCCCGCCGAGCAGCAGCAGGGCGAGCCGGAACAGGCGGCCAAGCCTGAGAAGCAGAAGACCAGGAAGCAGCCCGCCGCCGAGCAGCAGCAGGCCGAGCCCGAGCAGGCGGCCAAGCCTGAGAAGCGGAAGGCCAAGGAGCAGCCCGCCGAGCAGCAGCAAGCCGAGCCGGAACAGGCGGCCAAGCCCAAGCCGGAGAAGCAGAAAAACAAGGCGTGCGATCCGCAGACTGAGAGTTGCTAGCCGTACGGTTAGACTGCGGCACCGCGATTATTCGATCGCGGTGCCGCTGAGCGGCCATTCCCCCTTGCCATCCCCACATCCTTCGTCCTAATCTCTCCCTTGAGAAAACCTTTTCCCAAGTCGCCTCCCATCCGCTGACATCACCAATCAGCACCCTGAGGGGCCATAAGAGAAAAGCTTTTCCCACCTGGGAGGATCGATATCGAAATCATGGCGTCCGATGCGCAGCCAGCACCCGCCAAGCAGCCCGTCACCTTGCGTGAGGTGGCGGCACTTGCCGGCGTCAGCGTTGCCACCGCCTCGAAGGCCCTCAACGGGCAGGGGCGGATGACGGCCGAGACGCGGACCCGGATTCGCGAGACGGCGCAGCGGCTTGGCTTTCGCCCGAACAGCCTGGCGCAGAGCCTGTTGCGGCGGCGCTCCTTTACCGTCGGGCTTTTGACCAACGACACCTATGGCCGCTTTTCGCTGCCGCTGATGGCCGGCGTTTCCGATGCGCTGGTCGATGCCGGCGTCTCGGTGTTTTTGTGCAATGTCGAGGACGACCCGCGCCTTGCCCAGCTGCATGTCGATGCCATGCTCGACAAGCGCGTCGACGGCATCATCGCCACCGGCAAGCGCATCGACCGCCATTTGCCGGTCGACCTCGCCAATCTCGGCATTCCGGCGATCTATGCCTTTACCGAGCCCGATCCAAACGCCATCGCTTTCGTGTCCGACGATGCCGGCGGGGCGCGGCTGGCGGTCGAGCACTTTTGTCGGCTCGGGCGGCGGCGCATCGCCCATGTCAGCGGCCCCGCGAGTTTTGCCGTGGTGCATGCCCGCGCCGAGGCCTATCGCGAAGTGCTGGCCGAGAACGGCCTGCCGGTGTTGGAGCCGCTGCTCGGCTCGTGGTCGGAGGCGTGGGGGCATGAGGCGGTGGCAAAATTGTTCGACGGCGAGGGGTTCGACGGCACACGCGAAAAACCCGATGCGGTGTTTTGCGGCAACGACCAGATCGCGCGCGGCGTCATCGACGCCTTGCGCGAGCGCGGTATCGGCGTGCCGGACGAGGTCGGCGTCATCGGCTTCGACAATTGGCAGATCGTCGCCGAGGCGACCCGGCCGCCGCTGACCTCGGTCGACATGAATCTCGCAGCACTTGGCCGCGAGGCCGGCCTTGCCCTGCTTTCGCTCGTCGGCGGCGAACCCGCTGTGCCGGGCATCAGAAAACTGCCGTGCCGGCTGGTGGTGCGTCAGTCATGCGGCCGTCCGCCGGACGGCTGAAACGAAACGGGCCGTGTCGATTGCAAAGCGCTGGGGCGCGGCCGAGTTAAAACCATGTGGAGGAGAAGCATGAGAACCACCATTACCGGGCTCGCCATCGCGGCGAGCATTTTCGGCACGCTGGCGACAGTCGGCCCGGCCGCCGCCGACACCGCCAACATCTGGGTTCGCGCCGACGGCTCGAACTTCATGCCGCGCATCGTCGATGCCTTCAACAAGGGGCATCAGAACCAGATCAAGCTGGACATCATCCCCAATGCCGAAATCATCCCGAAATACGGCGCCGCCGCCGCCGGCGGCACCGCGCCGGATGCACTCTCGCTCGACCTGATCTACACGCCGTCCTTCGCCGCCGCCGGCCAGCTGGAGGACATCACCGACTGGGCGAAATCGCTGCCCTATTTCGCCAGCCTGTCGCCGGCGCATGTCAAGACCGGCACCTATAAGGGCCGCATCTACGGGCTGCCGTTCTCGGCCG
This sequence comes from Mesorhizobium sp. M0136, assembly GCF_040322515.1. NCBI lineage: Bacteria > Pseudomonadati > Pseudomonadota > Alphaproteobacteria > Hyphomicrobiales > Phyllobacteriaceae > Mesorhizobium > Mesorhizobium sp. M0136. Next base: position 57,037 of record NZ_JAMYTP010000028.1, on the reverse strand, counting down.
ATTCCTCGGTGCTGATCTGGAACAAGAAGCTGTTCAAGCAGGCCGGCCTCGACCCGGAAAAGGGCCCGACCAACTGGGCCGAGATCGAGAGCGACGCCGAAAAGGTCAACGCGCTCGGCGGCGACATCAAGGGCTTCTATTTCTCCGGCAATTGCGGCGGCTGCAACATCTTCACCTTCACGCCGCTGATCTGGGCCTCGGGCGGCGACATCCTGACGGAGGACGGCTCCAAGGCGACGCTGGACACGCCGCAGATGCGCGGCGCCATCGACCTCTACCGTTCGATGGTCAAGAAGGACCTGGTGCCTTCAGGCGCGCAGACCGACACCGGCTCCAACTTCTTTGCCGCCTTCGCCACCGGCAATATCGGCATCTCGCCGTCCGGCGCCTTCGCCATCGGCGCGTTGAACACGCAATATCCCGATATCGACTACGGCATCACCTTCCTACCGGGCAAGGACGGCGGATGGTCGTCGTTTGCCGGCGGCGACAATTTCGTCGTCACCAAAGGCACCACCAAGGTCGCGGTGGTGAAGGAGTTCCTCGATTTCGCCTATTCGCTCGAGGGCCAGACCATCCTGGCGAAATACGGCAGCCTGCCGGTGCGCGGCGACATCGCCAATGAGGCGCTAAAAGACCTCGACCCGCGCTACAAGGTTGCCGCCGAAGCCATGGCCAAGGGCCGCACGCCCTATTCGGTGGTGTTCAACGACCTGATCAACTCGGCCAACGGTCCGTGGAACCAGATGATGAACGAGGTCTTCTTCGGCGAAGACGTCGACGGCGCCATCGCCAATGCGCAGGAGACCATGCAGTCGATCATCGATTCGGCGCCGCAGAAGTAAAGCGCCGGCGCCCACCTCCCCCTCGAGGGGAGGTCGGACCGCAGGTCCGGGTGGGGTCGTTGCGGCAGTGCTCGACGCTCCTTTGATGTCGGCGCGCTTCGCGGAGGACCCCACCCCCGGCAGCCCCTTAACCTCCCCCTTGAGGGGAGGTCGGACCGCAGGTTCGGGTGGGGTCATCGCGGCCGTGCTCGACGCTCCTTTGATGTCGGCGCGCTTCGCGGAGGACCCCACCCCCGGCCTTCGGCCGGACCCTCCCCTCGAGGGGGAGGGGGACGTCCCGCCAATGGAACAACAGGCATGAGCACCATCACAGTACGCCGTTGCAATGCTGGCTCCCCCTTTTCCCCTTGTGGGGTCCGAAGGACGGGGCGAGACCAGTGGCTCGCCCCCGGGCGGTGTCGCCAAAGGCGACGGATGAGGGGTGCTCCAGCTTGGCACCCACGGCGATCCGTCCAACACCCCTCATCCGTCTCGGCGCTGCGCGCCGATCCACCTTCTCCCACAAGGGGAGAAGGGAAGGCGAGCGGCCAGCCATGACCACCATCACAGCAATCTCCGCCCCGACGCGCCCCCGCAAACTCGTTGGCGCCGGCCGCCGGCAGTGGATCGGCCTGCTCTATGTCGCGCCGGCCGTCGCGCTTGTCGTCGTCTTCTTCATCGTGCCGCTTTGCATGACGGCCTGGATGTCGCTGCACAACTGGCCGCTGATGGGCGCGCACAGCTTTGTCGGGCTCGACAATTACTGGGCGATCCTGCGCGACACCCGCTTCTGGAACGCGCTGAAGTTCACCGGCTACTACACGGTGGTGGTCACGATCGCGATCTTCGCCGTCGCCTTTCCGCTGGCGCTGTTCATCGAAAGGCCGCGACAGCTGACCGGCTTCTACCGCACGTCCTTCTTCATGCCGGCGGTCATCGGCTTCGCCTCGGCCAGCCTTTTGTGGTCATGGCTGCTCAATGTCGATTCCGGCCTGTTCAGCCCGGCCGCCTTCGAGCTTGGCCTGACCGAGAAGAAATTCAACCTTTTGGCGACCTTCCAGCCGGCCTTCTGGTCGATCATCGCCATGGTGGTGTGGAAGGTGGCGGGCTTTACCATGATCATCCTGATGACCGGCCTGCAATCGATCCCGCCGGATCTGCAGGAAGCGGCGATGATCGACGGGGCAGGGCCATTCGCGCGGTTCCGGGCGATTACCTTGCCCTTGATGCGCCGCACGCTGGCGCTGGCGCTGATCCTGTCGGTGGCCGGCTCGATCCTCGCCTTCGACCAGTTCTACATCATCCTGCGCGGCGGCCCGCGCAACCAGACGCTGACCGCCGTCTACTGGATCTTCAACCAGTCCTTCGTGTCGTTCAAGCTCGGCTATGGCGCGGCACTTTCGATGGTCCTGCTGGTCATCCTGGTGGCGCTCAGCCTTATCCAGCTGCGGCTGCTGCGCCAGCCCGAGGGGGTCGACTGATGGCGCAGGCAAGGAGCCGCAAACGCCGCATCGGCATGCAGATTGCCGAGCACTCGACCGGCATCATCGCCTCCATTCTGTTCCTGGCGCCGATCGCCTGGACGGTGCTTTCGGCCTTCAAGCCGGCGCAGGAAGCGCGCCAGCCGCCGCTGCCGCCCTGGCCGACCAGCGGCATCTCGCTCGAGAACTACGCCACACTCAACACCTTCGGCGATGGCCTCTGGCTGCCGGCGCAAAACAGCATCTACGTCTCGGTCATGACCGTGGTGCTGTCGGTGATCGTCAGCGTGCTCGCCGGCTACGGTTTCTCGCGCTTTCGTTTTCCGCTGAAGAACCTGCTCTTCGTCGTCATCCTGTCGACGATCATGATCCCGTTCCAGTCGATCCTGACGCCGATCTTCCTGGTGCTGACAAAAATCGGCCTGCACAACACGCTGACCGGGCTGGTCTGCGTCTACGTCACGCTGCAGCTGCCGTTCTCGATCTTCATGATGCGCAACGCCTTCGACGCGGTGCCGCGCGAGATCGAGGAGGCCGCGCGCATGGACGGCGCCAACAATGTCACCATGCTGTTGAGGGTGATGCTGCCGCTGGTCTGGCCGGGCATCGTCACCATCGCGCTGTTCGCCTTCCTCGGCGCCTGGAACGAGTTTCTGGCAGCCCTCGTGCTGATGACCGACCAGTCCAAATTCACGCTGCCGATCATGATGACCGCACTCCAGTCCGGCCGCTTCGGCGCCATCGACTGGGGCGCCGTGCAGGCCGGCGTCACCGTGATGATGGTGCCGTGCCTGGTGCTCTTCCTGCTGCTGCAGCGCTTCTACATCCGCGGCCTGATGGCAGGGGCCGTGAAGTGACCAATCGAACCGAACCGGAGTGAATTGATGACCGCATCGCAATCCGCCAGTCAGGGCGCCAAGCCGAAACTCGCCTTCCGCCCGCTGCCGGTGCCGCAGGTCGACGTGCGCGGCTTCTGGGGCGACCGCGTCGATGCCGTCGCCTCGAAGACCGCCGGCATCCTTTACGACCGCTGCGTCGAGGCGCGCATGCTCGAGCAGATCGACCCGGACCGGCCGTCGCCGGGCGTCGTCATTCCCTTCCACTCACCTTCACCGGACGAGGCCGCCACCGCCGGCAACGAGTTCACCGGATCGACGGTGACGACGCAGATGTTCTGGGATTCGGATTGGGGCAAGACCATCGAGACCGCCGCCTATTCGCTCTACCGCCGCCGCAACGACGAGCTGGAGAAGAAGATCGACGCCGTCATCGATATGTACGGCAAGCTGCAGCAGCCCGATGGCTATCTGTCGAGCTGGTACCAGCGCATCCAGCCCGGCCTGCGCTGGACCAATCTGCGCGACTGCCACGAGCTCTATTGCGCCGGCCATCTGATCGAAGGGGCCGTCGCCTACTACCAGGCCACGGGCAAGCGCAAGCTGCTCGACATCATGTGCCGCTATGTCGACCATATCGCCGAGACGTTCGGTCCCGAGCCCGGCAAGAAAAAGGGCTATTGCGGCCATGAGGAGATCGAGCTGGCGCTGGTCAAGCTGGCGCGGGCGACCGGCGAGCGCAAATATATGGAGCTTGCCAGATACTTCATCGACCAGCGGGGACTTGAGCCGCATTATTTCGACGAGGAGGCGCGGGCCCGCGGCGCCGACCCGAAGGCGTATCATTTCAAGACCTACGAATACAACCAGTCGCACAAACCGGTACGCGAGCAGGATAAAGTCGTCGGCCATGCGGTGCGGGCGATGTATCTCTATTCGGGCATGGCCGACATCGCCACCGAATATGGCGACGACACGCTACGGGTGGCGCTCGACCGGCTGTGGGACGATCTCATGACCAAGAACCTCTACGTCACCGGCGGCCTCGGGCCGTCCTCGCACAATGAGGGTTTCACCGCCGACTACGACCTGCCCAACGACACCGCCTATGCCGAAACCTGTGCTTCGGTCGGCCTGGTGTTCTGGGCGAGCCGCATGCTCGGCATGGGTCCCAATGCGCGCTATGCCGACATCATGGAGCGGGCGCTTTACAACGGCTCGATCTCGGGGCTGTCGCTCGACGGCTCGCTGTTCTTCTACGAAAATCCGCTCGAAAGCCGCGGCGCCCACCACCGCTGGAAATGGCATCGCTGCCCGTGCTGCCCGCCCAATGTCGGGCGCATGGTCGCCTCGATCGGCAGCTATTTCTATGGCCTGTCGGACGACGCACTCGCCGTCCATCTCTATGGAAACGGCACGGCTCGTTTCGATATCGCGAGCCGGCAAATAGAGCTGAGCCAGACCAGCAATTATCCCTGGGACGGTGCGGTCTCGATCTCCGTCGAACCGGAAGCGCCGACCGCGTTCACCTTGCACCTGCGCCTGCCGGGCTGGTGCCGCAAGGCAACGCTCAAGGTGAACGGCGCCGATGTCGATCTGGCTGCTGTCACCAGCGACGGTTATGCCGCGATCCGCCGCGAATGGCGCAAAGGCGACCGCGTCGAGCTCGACCTCGAAATGGCGGTCGACCGTCTATACGCCAACCCCCAGGTGCGGCAGGATATCGGCCGCGTCGCACTGGCGCGCGGCCCGCTGATCTATTGCGTCGAGGAGACCGACAATTCCAGCCAGCTGCACCGCATCGCCCTGCCTCGAACGGCCGACATCGAGGCGCATCAGCAGCCGAACCTTCTGGGCGGCGTCGTGACACTTTCGGCGATCGCCAAAAAGGAGGCTTTCGAAAACTGGGAAGAGGGGCTCTACCGCACCGAACCGCCTGCGGTGGAGGAAGCGAAGCTCACCGCCGTGCCGTATTTCGCCTGGGACAACCGCGACCCCGGCGAGATGCTGGTCTGGCTCAGGGACGAATGAAGCCCGGCGGCAGCGCCCGACCGATCTCCTCGGCCACAAGTTCCTGCAACTGCCAGAGATTGCGGTCGCGGATGCCACAGGCGTCGAGATGGCGAATGGTCTCGAACAGATATTCGGCGCCCGAACCCCAATGGCCGACGGCGTTGGCCAGGGTCGCCGCTATCGCTCGCTTGTCGAGTTTGCCGGCATAGCGCGGATTGGCGCGATCGACAACGAAACCAAGCGCTTGGCCCATGCCGTCGGCTGTCCTGACCTGCAGCCAGCGCGGCACGTTGACGGAGGGCAGGATGGTCATCTCGCGGCGCAGCAGCGCTTCGAGATTGGCCGCCACGGGCTCGGCGATCTCGAACACCATGCCCTGGCATTGGCCGCCGCGGTCGAGCGCCATCATCAGGCCGGGCTGCTCGACGGTGCCCCTGAAGCGCTGCACCGTAAAACAGAACGAACGGTGCCAGCCCGTCGCCACGGCCCGTTCGCCACCCCTGACCTCGCCGGCCGGCTTCCACAGCAGCGAGCCATAGGCGAACAGCTTCAACGGCCCGGCCGGCGCGCCGGCCAACACCTCGTCGCGAATGCGCGCGTAATCGGCATCGGTCATGTAGACCATGCCCGGTGTCGGCCCGGCATCCTCGACCGCACGCAAGGTGCGGGCGACCTGCGCCTCGGTCAGCGCCATCGGTGTCTTGCGCGGCGAACGCCGTGATGCGGCGGAAATGACCTTGCTCATCCTCATGCTCTCAGCCTTGCCGCCATGTTGCCGAAGGCTGAAAGATTCTCAAGGGCCGAGTACACCAGCGCGGTATCAGGATTCGAACTGTCGTGTACAACAGCTTGACTGCACAAATACCTACGCGACGGGTTAAACGCGTCGACTGAACCCATTTCAACGTGATGCAGCGAGATGCTGGTCTGGCTCAGGGACGCCGGATCGCTGGTATCACCAATTTGAGCCGCCAAATGCATGCCTTGAATTCGCCCGGGCGCGCGTCATCTAGCTTTGAGTGGCGCCAGTCACTTGAACGGGTGGAGGCAGATTGTGGCGCTCGAAGCTGTCGCGCGTCCCGGCGGTCGCTATATTGCGGTCGCCGTCGTGGCGGTGCCATTGCTGTTCGTCGTCGGTGGACTGGCCATTCGCTATGCGGCATTTGCCTCGATCTCGGCGGAACCAGGCTTCGCAGCCTATGCCCAGGCGCTCTGCCGGTGGGATTGCGCGTGGTATGTCGACATTTCCGAACACGGTTATGAGCGCTTTCCCATTCCAGGCCAGAGCAATGTCGGACGCTGGGGCTTCTTTCCGCTCTATCCGATGCTGGTGGCGGCAATCCGGTCTGTTTTCCCTTTGCCGACGATACTGCTCGCGTCGATCGCATCGATTGCGTGCAGCTACGCGGCCTGTCTGGTGGCGTGGCCGCTGCTCGAGAAGAACATGCGCGCTTATGTGCTGTATTGCGCCTTTCTGCTCAGCGGCCCGTTCTCCTTTCACTTCACGACTTTCCTGACCGAACCTCTTTTCGTGCTCCTGACGTCGTGCGTTTTTCTGGCACTCAAACGCTCCAGCTATCTGACCGCGGGGCTGTCATCGGCTCTGCTGTCGGCAACCAGGCTCGTCGGAGTGCTTGTTGTATTTGCGACCGTCATTCAGATGTTCAGGGATTACCGCGCAAAGGGCGGATCGGCGCTTTCGTTCCCACGTTGGGTGCTTGGCCGACCGGATCTGCTCGTTGCAATTCTCATCTCGCCTGCCGGCTTGTTCGCCTACATCCTGTTCCTCTATCTGACGGTCGGGGACGGCTTTGCCTTCCTGCACGTCCAGCGCGCGTTTGGACGGGTGGCGGGCAATCCGCTCGCCTTCATATGGGATGGACTCTCGGCCGTTCCGACGACTGGATGGCTGCCTACGGCGCCGCAATGGAGCGCGCTCGCCGCACTCATAGGACTGGCATTATCGGCGGTTCTGGCGGTTCGCAGGCAATATGGCGCCGCGCTGTTCTGCGCCTGCTGCATCATCCTGCCGCTGATCACGAACCTGGCCTCCATGGTCAGATACGTCATTGGGCTGGCGCCTCTGACAATGTTGCTGACCACGTTGTTGTCGGCGTCGAAGCTGACTTTTCTTTCGGCTCTGGGTCTCTTCCTTGGCGCCTGCTATTTCATGACGGTGGCATGGATCGGGGGCTATCTTGCCCTGGTCTAGCACTCCGGGCCCGCATCGGCGCGCGGCCTCGCTTGGCGGCTACACGCTGGCGGCGGTTCTGGCCGGGGCGGAAGTCATCATCCTTGCGCTTGCTGTCAATCCAAACGTCAATGCCGACTATCGCGCCTATTACATCGACTGGATGACAACCTGCCTCAATCGCGATGCGGTCGGCAGCTACACCCTTGGCCAGACGGTGTCGTTCCGGTCCGACGGAGCCAAAAAGGCAGCCGGCATGAGGGTCTGCGGCTGGTCGGGACCGGTAGCCGACGGCACCCATTCGCTGGGCGAGACCTCGCGGCTTCGCCTGAAGATACCGCCGCTCCGCGACGGCCTGACGGCTACGCTGCAAATGGCCGCCGTCATTCGCCCGCCACAGGTCACGCAAAGGGTCGTGATCTCGGTAAACCGCGTTCGGGCGCATGCGGTCACGCTGTCCGGCAAAGAGCCACGAACGGTCTCGTTCGTTATCCCACCGGCGGCTCTCGCCGAGGCTAAAACACTCGACATCGCTTTCGACTACCTCGACGGCATTCCGCCAAGTCCGGCCGCCAGCAACATCTACAAGCGCTCCATCAAATTGTTGTCGCTCCGGCTCGATCCCATTGAGGCGGATTAGGGCAGGCGATCACGCTGCTGGCCGCGTCTTCGCTGCGCGAAAACCCAGCGGTCGAGCATGAGAAGATTGACCGCCGGAACAAGCAAGCATGTAACCAGGATGGCGATGATCGGTGGAAGGCCGAATTTCGCGGTCAAAAGTGCCGGCGCCGCGTAGGCAACGGCGAAGCTTGTCGCCGTCAACAACAGAAAACGCGGAGCCTCCGATCGATGCGATCCGCTCGACGCGAAGGTCACGAACTTATGCGCGAGATAAGAAAACAGGGCGGCAGCGGTATAAGCCGCGAGCGAGGCACCGACCGGCGAGAGGCCGAACCGTTGCCATTTGACCAAAGCGGTGGCCATCACTGCATATAGGATCGTTGCAACAATGCCGACCGACCCGAAGCGCGCCAGCAGCCTCAGCCCAGCGTCGCCGGTCGAACGGCGCTCAGACATGCGCACTGCACGCATACTGCGCTCCAAGCGGCAGGGCGGAAAGCAGGCGCTCGACCTTTTTGGCCAAGGGCGTTGCCGAGGGTAGCAGCAGAAAATGCTCGGAGCGGATGTCGCTGAAGCCTGTTTCCTGAAAGAGGGACCTTGCTCTGGCGGCTTTGAGCAGGACTGCGTCCTGATCGAACGGACACCGGAACACCGCAAGGCGCGTCATCGGATTATAGGGATTGTGCTCGATGATGCAGGCGATGCCGCCTGGCCGCACGACGCGCCGGATTTCCAGGAAGAAATCGAGCCAGGAGGAGGGCGTAACGTGATGGACGACGCAACTGGCGAAAGCCAGATCGAACGTGCCGTCCTCATAAGGCAGCCCCTGCGTGCTGCAGGTCCTGTAGGCCACACGCGGATTGTGTTGGCTGGCGCGCAAAATCGAGTCTTGCGAGACGTCGCAACCATCGAGGCTGTCGAAAGCGCCGTCGAGATAGGGGTGGAGCGAACCGATGCCGCAGCCGACATCCAGCGCCCTTACAGCCGACCCACCCTGCCGAAGCTTTCGCTCGACCACCAAACGCCGCAGCAGGTCCGCCTTGGCGATAAGGAAGAAGTCGTGCCTGAGTCCGGAAAACCGGATGGACCCTTCGACCGCCTCGCCATAGTTGGAATTATAGCTGTCGAAGAGTTCGCCCATTGGCGGGGACTCCACTCCTGGGCTTGTGAAACGATTGGCGGCGCTTACCAGAGACGGCACGCATCGCCTCGTCGAAGCCGGTGAGCCGATCGATCACGTACAGCGGGCGGCGTTTCACCTCGGCGTGGATGCTGCCGACATAGAGCCCGACCACGCCGGTCATGAAAAGATTAATGCCGCACAGGAGCGACACGATCACCACCGTGGATGTCCACCCGGCAATGACGCCGGCTTCAAAAAACCAGGCAAACATGGCGTAGGCACCAAAGACCACCGCCAGCGCGGAAATGGCCAATCCGCCCCAGAGCGCCAGGCGCAACGGCTTCTCGGAGAAACTGACGATGCCGTGAACCGCAAGGTGCATCATCTTCCAGAACGGGTATTTGGTCTGGCCCAGGGTTCGCGCGTGGCGCTCAAATGGCACTGCCGTCTGCTTGAAGCCCATCCAGCCGAACATGCCCCTGACGAAGCGGTCATGTTCGGGCATATGCTTGAAGGTTTCCAGCGCCTTGCGGCCGACCAGGCGAAAGTCGCCGACGTCGCGCGGAATATCGACCGACGTCATTTTCTCCAGCAGGCGATAGAAAAGACTTGCCGTAAAGCGCTTGAACCGGGATTCGCCGTCGCGCTTGACTCGGCGCGCATAGACGATCTCGAAGCCTTCCTTCCACTTTGCCACCAGATCGAGAACGACCTCCGGCGGATCCTGCAGGTCGGCATCCATGACGATGACGGCATCGCCCGCAGCGGCATCCATACCGGCGGTAATGGCCATCTGGTGGCCGAAATTGCGGGAAAATTCGATCAGCCGAAAGCGCGGCTCGGCGGCAACCACCTTTCGCAGGTATTCGACGCTTCCGTCGCAGCTTCCGTCATCGACGAAGATGGCCTCCGTGTCGCCGTCCAGCCGGCCGATCAGCCAACTGATCCGCTCGATCAGCCGAGGCAGCACCTGTTCTTCATTGTATATGGGCAGGACCAGCGAGTAGCGAGGCGGTGACCTGTTCACCGTCATTCCAGGGTCGTGGACCACAGACTCTCGCATGCGGTTGAAAATGGAACGCAAGCTACAAAGTTCCAAAGGCACTTAAGAAACTGCTAATTTATCTAATTCTGGAGGGAATACCGGTTCTCGATGAGCACTGGAGGGTGTCGTCGTGAGGTCGGACGTCCACATCGAGGCGTAAACTATCGGTGGCTGCTGGCGCGATCGGCCTGGCGAGAAACAGTCGTTGAGGCATAACGCGTTGACCGCGAGGCCTACTCCCGGACTTGCCGATTGAAGCGGGCTGCGGGTCACCCTAAGGGTGCGGGCCGACCGCTTTTGACGCATGCCGGACATCGCTCATGGAACACGGTCGGCGAGCGCGGCCGAGTATCCCGCTTGCCGGCTAGCGAGCGCCCTGACCGGCCGCCTTATCGTACCGGCCGAGGCTTAGCTGGCCCCGCAACCGGTACGACACTTGCCGGCCTGGCCGGTCGCCGCCGTCAAGCAGCCGGTCGAATGTTGTGGTTCACCCGGAAGAGGTTGTTTGGGTCGTATTTCTTCTTCAGCGAGGCCAGGCGCTCATAATTGTAGCCATAAGCCGCCTTGAGCCTTCCTTCGCCCTCGTCATCCATCATGAAGTTCAGGTAGGCGCCACCCAGATCGAACGGATGCACGGCCTCCCAGTAGGCCTTGGTCCAGCGGGTCACCGGCCCGGCTTTCTGTGGGTCCGGATCGATCCCGGCGATGACCATCGACCAGGTCGCATCCCGGTAATTCCAGGGTGTCTCGTCTTTGCCGACGCGATGGACCGCGCCGTCGATCGGGTAGAGGTGCATGAGCGATAGCTCGCTCGGCGTCTTCGCCGCCTGCTCGAGATGGGCCTCGATCGCCTCGTCGGACAGCGTCTTGACGAAATCGCCCCGCCAGTACCACTGCATTCCCTTCGGGTAGAGCCCATCGAACATGCTCTGCACTGCGGGATAGGGCATCGTTCCCATCCAGTTGAACCAGGGCGCGGGCAGCGCATCGAGCAGCGGGGCCAGCGCCTCTCTGCCCTTTTCCTCCGGGCCGTTGTAGCAGCACATCAGCAGGCACATCCGCTTTCCCCAAAACTCTTCCGGGAACGGTGCGCTCGAGAGGACGGTCTTGAGCCCGAGAAAGATCCCGAGTTCCTCGGGCGCGTTCGGCAGGAACTCGCGGTAATGCTGCATGATGGTGCGGGCGTGGCGCTGATCCCATGCGATCGGCCCCGCAAAGACCATGCTGACCTGGTGGAGCTTGAACACAAAGCTGGTGACGATGCCGAAATTGCCGCCGCCGCCGCGAAGCGCCCAGAACAGGTTGGGGTTCCGCTCCCTGCTGGCGGTGACGAAGCTTCCATCGGCAAGCACGACATCGGCCTCGATCAGATTATCGATGGTCAGGCCATATTTGCGCGTCAGATAGCCATGGCCGCCGCTCAGCGTCAGTCCGGCGACCCCGGTGGTCGAAATGATGCCAGCCGGTACGGGCCAGGCCAAAGGCATGGGTGGCATGGTCGACGTCGCCCTGAGTGCAGCCCGCGCCTACCCGCGCCGTGCGGGCATCCGGATCGACGCGCACACCGTTCATCGCCGACAGGTCGATCACCAGACCGTCGTCGCAACTCCCCAATCCTGGTCCGTTATGGCCGCCCCCACGTACCGCAACCAGCAAATTGTTGTCGCGGCCGAAATTCACCGCTGTGATCACGTCGGCGACGTCGACACAGCGGGCGATGATCAGCGGCCGCTTGTCGATCATGCCATTGTAGAGCTTGCGGGCCTCGTCATAGCCGGCGTCGCCGGCGCGGATGACTTCGCCTCGCAGGCTTGCTGCGAATTTGGTGATGTCTTCATCGTTCATGACATTCCTCCCTGTTATTGGACCTGTCGGCCGGCCGACGAAACGCTAATCCCGTCCGCTGTTCCCGCAAATGTCACATCGTCCATTTCTGTTGCCCGATCGTTCAGAGTAGGATTAGACCGGATGGATAGTTGCCCGGGCGGCCATATTGCCGGATAGTTCGAGATGCCTGGCGGAAAAACTCGTTGTCAAAGGGAGTAGCCGATCGTTTCCGGAGGTGTAGTGCATGGATGTCCTTTCCGATGTGCTCCGAGCCGTTCGCCTCACCGGTGCGATCTATTTCGACGTCGACGCCAGCTCTCCCTGGGTCGGCGAGTCGCCGGGCACGGCCGACATTGCCGCCGCCGTCATGCCGGAGGCAGAGCACATCATTTCTTTTCATGCCGTGATGTCGGGCTCGTGCTGGGCCGCGCTGGGAGACGATTCGGTGCCGCCGGTGCTCGTGAACGCCGGTGATGTCGTTGTCTTCCCCGGTGGTGTTCCGAACGTGTTGAGCTCCTCGCCGGGGGCGCGGGGCGAACCCAATATGGCGATGTATTATCGGCCGATAGACGAGAGCCTGCCGTTCGCGGTGATCCATGGTGGCGGCGGAGACGAGCGGACCCGGTTCATTTGCGGGTATCTTGGCTGCGATGCGCGTCCCTTCAATCCTCTCCTCGCCGCGTTGCCGGCCATCCTGTGCGCCCGCAAGCCCGCCGATGGAAGCAGCTGGGTTATCGACCTTTTTCGGCTGGCGCTGGCCGAAGGTGGCAGTGGGCGGGCGGGCTGTGAAACGATACTCGCCAAGCTGAGTGAGCTGATGTTTGTCGAGATCATCCGCCGTCATCTCGAGACCCTCCCCGACGATTCGCGCGGCTGGCTGTCAGGCCTACGGGATCCACATGTCGGCGAGGCGCTCCGGCTCATCCACGCTCGCCCCAGGGAGGAATGGACATTGGACCGGCTCGCCCGCGAAGTAGGGCTCTCGCGCACGGCATTTGCGAGCCGCTTTACCCACTATGTCGAGGTCTCCCCCATGCACTATCTTGCTCGCTGGCGTCTGCAACTGGCAGGACGCTTGCTCGAACGGCCCGAAATGAGCATCGCGCAAGCGGGTGCCGAGGTCGGCTACGAGTCGGAAGCCGCCTTCAATCGCGCCTTCAAAAAGTTCGTCGGCATTCCACCTGGCACCTGGCGAAAGGGACGCTCGGCGTTGCTCGAGGCTCAGAAATTGCCCGCTGGCGTCGTGCAATAGGAAAGAACTGGCAGGGCGTTGACGCTTCGGTCTGCGTGCAGCGTCCCAATGCTCGAAAGCCCCTGGCACAAAGCGGTAGACGATGACCGGCCGCCGCGACGCTTTCGGCGAGGCGTGTCAGACTTCGCGCCTCAATCCTTCGCGCGCTCGACATAGGCGCCATCGGCCGTCATCACTACCACGCGGGTGCCGGCGCTGATGTGTGGCGGCACCAGGGTACGCACGCCGTTGGACAGCGTTGCCGGCTTGTAGGACGAGGACGCCGTCTGGCCCTTGGTCACCGGCTCGGTCTCGACCACCTCGAAAGTGGCGCGCTGCGGCAGTACCAGCGAGATGGCGATGTTGTTGTATTGCGAGATCTGCGCCGGCATGCCTTCCACCAGATAAGGCGCCATGTCGCCGACCACGCTTTCCGGCACCGCGACCTGGTCGTAAGTCTCCGGATTCATGAAGTGAAAGCCTTCGCCGTCACGGTAGAGGAACGTGTGCTCGCGCTCCTCGACATAGGCGCGCTCGACCTGCTCGGTGGTGCGGTAACGCTCGGAAACCTTTACCCCGTCGGAGATACGCCGCATGTCGAGCTGGGTGACCGGCGTACCCTTGCCAGGATGAATGTTTTCGGCAAAGAGGATCACATAAAGCTTGCCGTCCTTTTCGACGACGTTGCCTTTGCGTAAGGAGCTGGCGATGACCTTCACGGGTTTCCATCCTGATAAAATTTGTTGGCGCAAATCGGCTGGAGAGGCCGTTGCGTGCGGCCTAGCGCATCTTGGCCGCAATCGCCAGCCCTCTGTGCAATTCCCCTGAAGCCGATGACCGCCGCCTCGCCGTGGTGGACGCCGCATGTCCACGCCGACCGCCGGCCGCGGCTGATCCTGCGCAATGCCATTGCCGCCGGGATGCGCGACTGGTTCGCCCGCCGCGACTTCGTCGAGGTGGAGACATCGGCCCTGCAGGTCTCGCCCGGCAATGAAGCGCACCTGTCGGCCTTTGCCACCGAGGCGATCGGGCCGGACGGGCAGCGCCAGCCGCTCTACCTCCACACGTCGCCGGAATTCGCCTGCAAGAAGCTGCTTGCCGCCGGCGAGGAGCGCATCTTCAGCCTCGGGGCTGTCTGGCGCAACCGCGAGCGCGGCCCCTTGCACCATCCTGAGTTCACCATGCTCGAATGGTACCGCGTCGGCGAGACCTATGAGAGCCTGATGCGCGATTGCGCCGAGCTCGTAGCGCTGGCGGCCGAACGGGCCGGAGCGAAGCGTTTTAGCTTCCGGGGCCGTGAAGCCGATCCGTTCGCCGAGCCGGAACGGTTGAGCGTCGCCGAAGCTTTCATGCGCCATGCCGGCATCGATCTGCTGGCGACGGTTGCAGCCGATGGCAGCACCGACCGCGCGGGGTTGCATGCCGCCCTGGTCCTGGCCGGATTGCGGACCGCGCCCGACGACAATTGGGCCGACCTGTTCAGCCGGGTGATGGTCGAAAAAATCGAGCCGGCGCTGGGGCAGGGGCGCAACACCATTCTTTTCGGATATCCGATCTCGGAGGCGGCATTGGCCCGGCCGAGCGCCGACGATCCGCGCACCGCCGAGCGCTTCGAGCTCTATTGCTGCGGCGTCGAACTCACCAACGCCTTTGGCGAATTGACCGATCCGGCCGAGCAGCGCCTGCGCTTTGCCGCCGAAATGGATGAGAAGCAGCGCGTCTATGGTGAACGCTACCCGATCGACGAGGACTTCCTCGCCGCGCTCGCCATCATGCCGCAGGCGAGCGGCGCCGCGCTCGGCTTCGACCGGCTGGTAATGCTCGCCACCGGCGCGCTCAGGATCGACGACGTGATCTGGACGCCGGTGACTGGTCCCTGACGATAGGTTGGGCTGACCGACGCGTCAGATTTGGACCAATTACATGTCAGGCCAGGCCGCCGCTGGCTCCGTCGGCCAGAAGATTAGCGACGACGAACATCGACAGACCCATCATCAGCGTGCCGGCGGCGGTGATTGCCGGGAGAGCTTTTCGCGCGGCCGTTGGCACTGGCCGGGAACTGCACCACGACGACTGGTTATGGGCGAAGCGCTGCAACCGTTCCGTGTGTTGCCGCGATCATGGTGGGCCGGCATAGTGCTGGCGGAGTTCGCGGCGCAGCGGAGCTAGCGGCCAGCGTACTCAGAATGGGCCTGGGCACAATGCCAGACAAGAACGCGCTGGACGCAAAGCATGGCGGCGAATGGACAATGTCCTGGCGCTTGGTCATACTTGCGGCCGCAGCGATTAACGTTGTGATGCTCTTGGCAGCGCTGTTCGTCGCGCAAATTCTTGGTCTGGACGCTACGATCTTCTATCGAGATCCATCTGCAGCCGCCGACGTCGGCTTCTATACGGGGTGGATTTCGTCTCTAGGTGCCTCATTATGGATCGGCACCGGCGCTGCGACCCTGTTTGCTGGTCGGCTCACGCGCCGATGGGATTGCACTTTTCTCGGGGGCCTTACCCTGGTCTTGGGCCTCGACGACCTGTTGTTGATCCATGAGGACGTGCTGCCCGTTGTTGCGATACCAGAGATTGTTCCCATGATTGTCTATGCCGTCGCCGGGTTGTTCTGGTTCTTTCGGCTGCGACGGAAGACATTCGAGGGCACGATCGTATTTGTGGCCGCAGGCTTCCTACTCGCGATGTCGGCAGCGATCGACCAGCTGGGCGAGCTGTTTCCAACCCCGGATTCGGCGGTCGACATCGCCGAAGACGCCGTCAAAGAGCTTGGCATCTTTCTTTGGGCGGCAGGTGCCGTCGGGTACGCGGCGATGGTGACACGATTGGGCCGCCCGTGGGTGGATCCAGCCGATCCCAACTCTACAGGCTGACTGCCGCACATGCTATGAGCCAACGGCGGTGATCACCACCGGCACGATCAGCGGCGACAGCAGCAGCGGCATGACGATGCGGCGGCCGGGAAACTTTTCGTCGGAAAGCGCAATCGCTGCAAACGTGCCGAGTGTCGTCGCGATCAGCGTCGTCCCGAACGCAACGATCAGGCTGTTCCCGATCGCCGATTGCCAGCGTTGGGTGCCGAGCACGACCGCGTACCAGCGCGTCGAAATCCCCTCCAGCGGAAAGATGAAGAGGGCGCCGCTGTTGAACGACAAGGGAACCGGAACGAGGATCAGGAGGAGAAACAGGATCACCATGCGAGGCCCTTGGGCACGGAGGCGATGAGGCAGGCGAGGGGGAAGACCAGTATCAGCGTGGCCAGCGTCTCCGCCGCGGCGACGAAGAATGTGGGCATGAACACCTGCAGGAAGATCGCCTGCTCCGGCGGCACTCTTTCAATGCCTCCAATTCGTGCGCCAATCGCTTCCGGCGGCCACCCGCGCCAATGCGCTGGCGCTCGCCGGTCTGCTGGCCGAGGCCCTGACGGCCTGGGAGGAGGTGGTGGCGGACGCTGACCTGGCAGACTTGCCGCGCTCCAACGGCTGTCTCTACTTGTATCGTCGCGAGAGCGATTTCGCCAAGGCCGCTGGGGCAGGGCGCTGCGCGCCGGGTTTGGCGTCCATCAAGAGGTTCTGATGCCGGAAGCGGTGGCCGCGCTGGAGCCCGGCCTGCCCGCGACCGGGGCCAGCGGTCTGTACTTCCCGGACTCGATGAATGTCACCGATTCCCGGCCCGTCATCGGTCCGTCGCGCGGCAGCTCCAGGGTGATCCATGCCTTCGGTCATGGTCATCTCGGCCTGACACTCGCGCCGATCACCCGCGCCTGGTCGCCGAGCTGATCATCGGTCCCGGCGATCCAGCGCGTCTCGCGGCGTTTTCGGCTGATCGCTTCCGCGCCTGATCGATCGAACATTTCGCCGTCGGGTTGCGATCAGGAGTCGCGCCGACCTGGGCTGGATGCCCCCTGATTGTCCGCTTCTCCCATTGCAGAAGCCGCGCCGGGACAATAGATGGTGCATCGACGGCTGCCCTTCAGCCGGCCGGAAATAACAGGATCATGCGCATGACCGATACGCTCGACGCAGCGAAACTGACCGATCGCGTCGCAGCCCTGGTCGAGGCTGCCAAACGGGCCGGCGCCGATGCCGCCGATGCGGTTGCGGTGCGCGGCCGTTCGACCGGCGTGTCGGTGCGGCTCGGCAAGGTCGAAGGCACAGAGGCGTCCGAGAGCGAAGACGTCTCGCTGCGTGTCTTCGTCGGCAAGCGGGTAGCGAGCGTTTCGGCAACGGCGGCATCCGACCCCAATATGCTGGCCGAGCGTGCCGTCGCCATGGCCAAAGTGTCGCCCGAAGATCCCTATCAGGGTCTGGCCGATCCGGCCTTCCTGGTCAAGACGCCGCGCGACCTCGATCTGTTCGACGCCACTCAGGTATCGGCCGACCAGTTGAAGGAAGCAGCCCTTGCCGCCGAGGCGGCGGCGCTTGCCGTCAAGGGCGTCACCAATTCGGCCGGCAGTAGCGCCAGTGCCGGGCTGGGCGGCCTTGTGCTCGCCACTTCGCATGGGTTTGTCGGCCATTATGTCGCGTCGCGCTTTTCGCGCTCGACCAGCGTGATCGCCGGCGAGGGCACCGGCATGGAGCGCGATTACGAATTCTCCTCGCGTCAGCATTTTTCCGATCTCGACGCGCCGGAAGACATCGGCCGCAAGGCCGGCGAGCGCGCCGTACGCCGTATTGGCGCGCGCAAGGCTGCGACCGGGCCGGTCGACGTGGTGTTCGATCCGCGCGTGGCGCGCGGCATTGCCGGCCATCTCGCTGGTGCCATCAATGGCGCCGCAGTGGCGCGCAAGACCAGCTTTCTGCGCGACATGATGGGCAAGAAGGTGGCTTCGGCCGCAATTACCGTCACCGACGAGCCGCTCCGGCGCCGCGGCCAGGCCTCGCGCCCGTTCGACGGCGAAGGCGTCGAGGGCGAAAAACTGTTCATGGTCGACAAGGGCGTGCTCAACCACTGGTTCCTGTCGACTTCCGCGGCGCGGGAACTCGGCCTCGTCACCAATGGGCGCGGCTCGCGCAACGGCTCGTCAGTCTCGCCGTCATCGACCAATCTTGCAATCGAGCCTGGCGAACGGACGCCGGAAGAGCTGATCAAGTCGCTCAAGACCGGCTTCTACGTCACCGAAGTGTTCGGCCAGGGCGTCGACATGGTGACTGGCGAATATAGCCGCGGCGCTTCCGGCTTCTGGATCGATAACGGCGAGCTGGCCTATCCCGTCGCCGAGGTGACCATCGCCTCCAATTTGAAAACCATGTTCCTCAACATGGTTCCGGCGAGCGATCTCGACCGCAATTTCGGCACTGCCGCGCCCACGCTTTTGATCGAAGGAATGACCCTTGCCGGAGCTTGATCCGGCCGTCTCGGCCGGCGCTACTGAAGACCTGCAGCTGCTGCTCGACGCTGCCCGCGAGGCAGGGCTCATCGCCATGCAGTACTTCAACAACAATCCGCAGGTGTGGATGAAGGGCGGCACCTCGCCGGTCAGCGAAGCCGATCACGCCGCCGACAAATATCTGCGCGAAACCTTGCTGGCGGCCCGGCCGGACTACGGCTGGCTGTCGGAGGAAACCGTCGACGACCCGGTAAGGCTTATCGCGCGCCGCACCTTCGTCGTCGATCCGATCGACGGCACGCGCGGCTTCCTCGAGGGCTTGCCCACATGGTGCGTCAGCGTAGCGGTGGTCGAGAACGGCCGCACGCTTGCCGGCGTGCTCGACTGTCCGGCGAAGGGCGAAATCTATTGGGCGCTGCCCGGCGAGAGCGCGTTCCTGAATGGCAAGCGCATCAGCGTGCGTCCGCCGTCGGAAACGGCCGAAATCGCCGGACCGAAGCCGATGATCGACCTGCTGCCGGCGAAATGGCACAAACGGCTGAAGCGGGTGCCCTATATTCCTTCGCTCGCCTACCGGCTGGCGATGATCGCCGGCGGCCAGCTCGATGCCACCTTCGTCAAGGCCAACGCGCATGACTGGGACATCGCTGCGGCCGATCTCATCCTGCGCGAGGCAGGCGGCGCCGTGCTCGATCGGCACGGCCGCGCGCCGCTCTATGCCGGCGAAGTGATCCGTCACGGACCGCTCGCCGCCGGCAGCGGCGAACTCCTCGCCGTGCTCGCGGGCGTCATCGCCGGGCTGGACAATTGAGCGCTATCAATAGTTCCAAAGTCGGCGGCTTTGGTCTAGACCTGTCCCAAACTCACGATATGTGAAGGATCGACATGGCCGCTGAAGACGGAAAGAAACAGCTTTTGCACCTGGTGTTCGGCGGCGAACTCAAGAAGCTGGGCGGCACCGAATTCCGCGATCTCGACGCGCTCGACATCGTCGGCATTTATCCGGACTACCAATCGGCGCACGCCGTCTGGAAGGCCAAGGCGCAAGCTAGTGTCGACAATGCCCATATGCGCTATTTCGTCGTTCACCTGCACCGCCTGCTCGACCCCGAAAACAAGGCTGTCGGTTGACATCGATGAACCATGAAGCGGTCAAGCGTTCAGCCCCGCGGTCGGCGGTCAGACGTCGCAAGCCGAAGACGTTCTGGCGCAAGATCCGCGAACCGCTGGCGCAGTCGCGATTCGTCAAGAATGCGCTTGCCGCGCTGTTTGCGTATTTCGTCCGCCTTGTCCGCTTGACCAACCGCATGGTCGACGGATCGGCCAAGTTTTCCGGCGGCGCCTATGCGCAGCTCGAGCCTGGCATCATCGCGCTCTGGCACGGCCAGCATTTGCTGACCCCGGCCTATTATCCCAAGGGACGGCCGCTGGTTGCCATGGTGTCGCGCAGCGCCGATGCCGAGCTCAACGCGCTGATGGTCGAGAAATTCGGCATCGAGGCGGTGCGCGGCTCTGGCGGGCGCGAAAGCGCAAGGCATCTCGACAAGGGCGGGGCCAAGGCGCTCATCGCCCTCAAAAAGTCGCTCGCCACCGGCAAGAATGTCGCCATGATTGCTGATATTCCCCACGGCACGCCGCGCGATGCGGGGCTGGGTGTCGTCCTCCTGGCGCGGCTGTCCGGCCGGCCGATCCTGCCTGCCGCGATAGCCACCAGCCGCCGCAAGGTGATCGAGGGCAGCTGGGACAAGACGACGATCAACTTGCCCTTCGGCCGCTCCTCGATTGTCGTCGGCACGCCCGTCTTCGTGCCGGCCAACGCCGACGCCGCGGAAATGGAACGCAAGCGCCAGGAGGTCACGGCCTCGCTCAATGCCGCGACCGCCGAGGCCTATCGCCTTGTGGACGGTTCGAAATGAGTATGCGCTGGGCGCGCGCCTTCCTGACGGCATACCGTTTCGCCGGGGCCGCCGCCTACCCGCTGGTCGGACCTTACGTCGCCTGGCGCACTTCCAGAGGCAAGGAGGACCGCATTCGCCGGCGTGAACGCTACGGCGTCGCCGGACGCGAGCGCCCTGAAGGCCCGGTGATCTGGATCCATGCAGCCAGCGTCGGCGAGACCATCGCCGTCGTGCCGCTGGTCGAGAGCATTCTCGATTACGGCGTCAACATCGTGCTGACCACAGGCACGGTCACCTCGGCGCAGGTCGCCGAAGAACGGCTGGGCGACCGCATCATCCACCAATATGTGCCGCTCGACCTCAAGCCGGCGGTCAGCCGCTTCCTCGACCATTGGCAGCCGGACCTGGCGATCATCGCCGAATCGGAGATCTGGCCGATGACCATCCTGGAACTCGGCGCCCGCCGCGTGCCGCAGGTTCTGGTCAATGGCAGGCTGTCCGACCGCTCTTTCAAATCCTGGAAGAAGCGCGCCAACATTGCCGAAGCATTGTTCGAAAATCTCGCCCATGTCGTTGCCCAATCGGATCTCGATGGCGAGCGCTTCCTTTCGCTCGGCGCCCGGCCGGTCACCGTATCCGGCAATCTCAAGGTCGACACCGCGCCGCCGCCGGCCGACGAGCGGGCACTGGCGGCGCTGAAACGCCAGATCGGCGGTCGCCCGACCTGGGCGGCGATCTCGACCCATGATGGCGAAGAGGCGGTCGCCGCTGAAGTTCACGCCATGCTGCACAAGCGCCACCACGGGCTTTTGACGATCATCGTGCCGCGCCATCCCGATCGCGCCGGGCAGCTGGCGGCCCAGATTTCCGGCATGGGCTTGAAGCTGGCGCAGCGCAGCAAGGGCGACAGGATCACCGCCGACACCGATATTCTGCTCGGCGACACGATCGGCGAGATGGGGCTTTATCTGAGACTGACGGAAATCGCCTTTGTCGGCCGTTCGCTGACTTCCGAGGGCGGCCAGAACCCGCTGGAACCGGCCATGCTAGAGACGGCGGTGCTTGCCGGCCGCAATGTCCAGAATTTTCGCGAGGCCTATCAGCGCCTGCTCGATAGCGGCGGCGCCAAGCTGGTGCGCGACCGCGATATGCTAGCCGGCGCCGTCAATTTCCTTTTGACCAACGAGGCGGCCCGCCATGAGATGATGGCGGCGGGCGCGGCGACGGTCGACGAGATGCGCGGTGCGCTGGCACATACGCTCAGGTCGCTCGAGCCCTATATCCAGCCGCTGGTCGTCAAGTCGCGCCTGAAGGGCGCGAACGGGCGCTGACGTGACCTCGGAAGCGCCGCCCTTCTGGTGGGAAGAGCCCGACTGGCGGGTCACGGCGCTGTCGCCGCTCTCCGCCATCTATGCGCTTGTCGCCGGTCGCCGCATGCGGCATGCACCGCGCGAAAAGGTCGAGGCGCCGGTGCTCTGCGTCGGCAACTTCACCGTCGGCGGCACCGGCAAGACGCCGGTGGCGATCGCATTGGCCGAGCAGGCCCGGCGCATGCAGCTCAACCCGGGTTTCCTGTCGCGCGGCCATGGCGGCTCCTTCGCGCAGCCGCATATCGTCGATCCGCACCACGACGCCGCCAAGCATGTCGGCGACGAGCCGCTGCTTCTGGCCGAACACGCGCCGGTCGCGGTGACGCCGAACCGGGCCGCCGGCGCCAGGCTTCTGCTGGAGAAGGTCGGCTGCGATTTCCTGATCATGGATGACGGTTTTCAGAGCGCGCGCATCCACATCGACTATGCGCTCGTCGTCGTCGACGCGCGCCATGGCATCGGCAATGGCTGCGTCATCCCCGGCGGGCCGCTGCGGGCAAACATCGTCGACCAATTGGTCTTCACCAGCGCCTTGCTGAAAATGGGCGAGGGCACCGCGGCCGATACGGTCGTGCGCCAGGCAGCGCGCGCCGGCAGGCCGATCTTCGAGGCGCATACCGCGCCGAGCAGCAAGGTGACGCTGGCCGGCAGGCGGTTCCTGGCGTTCGCCGGCATCGGTCATCCCGACAGGTTTTTCGACACCGTAAGCGAGGCCGGGGGCGAGCTTGCGCTGACCCGACCATTTCCTGACCATCATTTCTACAGTGCGGACGAGCTTGCCGAATTGGCGGCGACAGCACGTAAAGCCGGGCTTGGCCTCATTACCACCGCCAAGGACGCTGCCCGCCTGCGTCACGGCGCAGCACCGCCGGAATTCCTCGAAGGACTCGATGTGCTGAAGATCGACACTGTGTTCGAGCTTGACCACGTGCCGCAGCGCATTATCGACGAGACGCTGGATGCCTGGCGGCAGCGCAGGCTGAGGGGCTGATCAGCAGCTTGAGCACCGAGGCGATGTAGGACTGGAATTTGCAGCTTTCCGCCGGTCGAGCGTATTTTGTTCTTGCTTTGTGCCGGCAGCTATGCTACTAATTTGAGTATGGTGATGATTCGCCGGTGACCCGCCCTCGAGCGCGAGGCGGGTTTTTTATTTCAAGATAGCCTTTAAGGTTTCGGTGTTGCCGGCCTGACGCGGCGGCAGAGGGCGCAGGGTCGCAACGGGGCGACTCTCCATTTGCGCTGGACTAGCGTCGGCGGCGCAGTTCCGGATGCGCTTCGATCTCGCGGCGCAGCGAGGCGGCGGCATTCACATAGGGTTCCTGCCTGGCGACACTCCAGTATTTAAGCTCGTCGAGCGGGATGCTCTCGCCGGTCACCGCGCAGCGCACGAAGGCGCCGGGGCTGGTCACCTGGAAGTCGCCATCGAGATAGCGGATGCGGGCTTCCTTGCCGCCGGGTCCTTCGAAACGGTTCATCATGGGGTGGTGCCGAAATTCATGACGATGTCATCGCCACAAATTGCGGCGAGGTCAAGCTTGGTTGGCCTTGCCTGGTTCTGTTTCTGGCGACACTTGCTCAAACAAGCCGGCAAAGCGAATGCCAATGCATGTCGCGCAAAAGTGTGCGGCGGTTTTCCGCGACATGCATAAAGACAAGAACCTGAAGCACGTCGCATGATGCCGGTCGAACGCGACGCGCCTTAGGCATCTCATTCCTCGGCCGTGATAAACTGCTCGATCTTTTCCGCTGGCAGCCCGGCCTGGACGGCGATGCGCCGGGCGAGTTCGGCGGCGGCTGCGCGCGGCCGCCCCAGCGGCCGGTCGAGCCAGTAGGATATCGGGCTGAGAACGCTGCGTTCGTCGACGGCGACGATGCGGCCCGACTTCAATTGGTCCACCGTCAACGGCGGACGTGCCAGCGCAATGCCGAGCCCGTGCGCGGCGGCGTCGAGCACGAGGTTGTAGTCCTCGAAACGGCGGTCGTGCGGCCGCGGCCGATAGTCCATCTCCTGCGCCGCAAACCAGGCGCGCCAGGCCGAAGCGTCGGAATCGTTGATCACCGGAAATTCGAGCAGCCGGGCAGGATCTCCGCGGCCGATCTCCCTGGCCAATTCCGGCGAGGCGACCGGGAACACATATTCTTCGAAAAGCTGCACCGAGACCCGGCCCGGAATGCGGCCGCGCCCGCAGCGGATCGACAGGTCGATGCCTTCGTCGGCAAGATCGCCCTGGCGGATGTCGACGTCGAGCATGATGCGTAGCTTGGACGGGTGGTTCTCCAGCGCCGCCATGCGCGGCATCAGCCACAGCCCGCTGACCGAGGGGATCGAGGTCAGCCGCACCACCGCCGTGCCGCGCGGCTCAACCCAGCGATCCGAATTGCTGGCGATCAGGGCGAAGGCTTCGGTGGTGCGCAGATGCAGGCGGTTGCCCTCGACGGTCAGCGAGACGCCGCGCGCGCCGCGATCGAAGACTTTCAGCCCGAGCCAACCCTCGAGCTTGGCGATCTGCCGGCTGACGGCGCCATGGGTGATATTGAGCTTCTCGGCCGCAGCCGAAAAGCTGCCGGTCCGAGCCGCGGCGTCGAAGGCGCGCAGCGTTTCGAGCGGCAGCATCGGGTCTAAGCTGTGATCCATAGTCACAGGTGATCCTCGATTTGTTCGTTTGTCAACCGACCCGCAATAGCGTTTCTCTACTTCATGGCATTGGATCGCGAGGACACCCAGATGAGCGCTTACACCGGCGCGTTGAATACGACACAGCGCATGGATGCCGCGGCTGCCATCGCGGTGGCGCTGACGGTGGTCGGCTGGGCCTCGGCCTTTCCGGCGATCCGCGCCGGCCTTGCCGCTTTCGGGCCGCTGGAACTTGGCGCGCTGCGCTTTGCCATCGCCGCGGTTCCGGCGGCGATCTTTCTCGCTGTCAAGCGGCCGGCACTGCCCAGGCTCGATGAACTCTGGCGCTTTGTCTTCGGTGGCGCCGTCTTCGTCGCGCTGTACACGGTGATGCTCAATTTCGGTGAACTGACCGTTTCGGCCGGTGCCGCCGGCTTCATCATCAATGTCAGTCCGATCTTCACCGCCATCATGGCCATGGCGCTGCTCGGCGAACGCTTCTCGGGCCTGGCCTGGGCCGGCACATTCCTGTCCTTCGCCGGTATCGGCATCATCGCCATGGGCGAGGGGCAAGGGCTCCATTTCAACAGTGGTGCGCTGCTTGTCCTCGGCTCGGCATTGTGCTCGGCCGTCAACACCATCGTCCAGAAGCCGCTGTTTGGCCGCCACCACCCGCTGACGATCTCTGCCTCGAACATGGTTCTTGGCGCGCTCTGCCTGTCGCCCTTCCTGCCGAGCGGTCTGGCGCAGGCGGCGGTCGCCGACACCGCCGGGCTCGGCGCGGTCATCTTTCTTGGCATCGTGCCCAGCCTCATCGCCTATGCCGCGTGGGCAACAGCACTTTCCCGGCTGCCGGCCGCGCGCGCTTCCAATTTCCTCTACCTGGTCTCGCCGGTCGCGACGCTGATCGGCTTCTTCTGGCTGGGCGAAGTGCCGACAGTGCTCGGCATCATCGGCGGCGCGCTGGCGCTTGGTGGCGTCATCGTGGTGAATTTGAAGAGATGAATCAGATGGTTGAGGCCTTTTGCCGACTCAAACCGGCTACTGACGGCCATTGCGATGCAGACACGAGCCAGGCGGGTGTCTATGTTGATCGCGTTGGCGAAGCGCAGTAAGGGTCGACATGGGAATGCAGTTTATCTCCGCAGTTTTTTTCGTGTTGCTGCTCAGCCAAAAAGCCGCCGCGGGTTGGTATCAGGTCGAAAATTACGAAGGTTTCATTGGGCCTAACCCAGTCCACCTGTCGCTGCAGAGGAATGACAGTTTCGGCAGCGGGATTACGGTCGAGGGGAGCTATTTCTACGACGCGAAGCAAAGCCCGATAGCCGTGTACGGCAAGATCAACGGCACCAGCGTGTCCCTTTGCGAGGTTGCGGACGACAAGGAATTCGACCGGGTGCTGGTCATGGGATCGAAAACGCCCGTCGACACTACTGGATGCCCATTTTCTCTGGACATTGGTGAAAGCGGTGCAACGGGGGCATGGAGCAAGGGTGCGGACAAACATCCCGTTACGCTCAAGAAAGTTGCGAGCCTGGACGATACCGGCGACGGGAAGATTGATGGAACCGTTGAGATTCCGTTCTGGGCGCAGACCGCCACCGATAGATTTGCGGGAATCTACGCGAAAACCGACGCCGGCATTTGCATGGAAAAGTTGCTAGTCATCAGCAAGCGCAGCAAGAAAGTCGTTCAAGAGATCGTTTTCGATGACGAAGATTGCGACGCGGGCATGCTGATGACACCAATCTATATGAACGTTCAAAAACACACGGAAAACCGTCGAGATTATTTCTGTAAGCTTTCGCGGCGGCGGCGCCGGCTATAGCATGGACTATGCTTTCTCTCCTAAAACCAAAAAGTATCATAAATTGGTGAACTGAGCGGGTGCCCGCTTGGCATTGCGCAGGGTAAGGCTTACCGCCTGCCGAACAGCCTCTCGATATCCGACAGCTTCAGCTCGATGTAGGTGGGGCGGCCGTGGTTGCAGGTGCCGGAGCCGGGCGTCGCCTCCATCTGGCGCAGCAGCGCGTTCATCTCTTCGGGCTTGAGCAGACGGCCGGAACGCACCGAGCCGTGGCAGGCCATGGTCGCGGCTATTTTGTCCAGCCGCTCCTTCAGCGTGTCGACCGTATCGTTGTCGGCGATCTCGTCGGCGAGGTCGCGCACCAGCTGCTGGACGTTGGTCTCACCAAGCATCGACGGCGTCTCGCGCACCGCGACGGCACCGGGGCCGAAGCGCTCGATGCCGAGGCCGAAGCGGGCCAGCGTCTCGGAGTGCATGGCGAGCCGCTCGGCATCTTCCTCCGACAGATCGACGATTTCGGGCAGCAGCAACATCTGTGACGGCACCGCGCGTGAGTGCAGCGCATTTTTCAAGGCCTCGTAGACCAGCCGCTCATGCGCCGCATGCTGGTCGACGATGACAAGCGAATCCCTGGTCTGGGCGACGATATAATTCTCATGCACTTGCGCGCGCGCCGCGCCCAGCGCCGTGCCGAGCAGCGTCTCAGCCGCTTCATTGATCCCGGCGCGCACGTCGGCGCTGTGCAGCGGTCCGGCGTCGAAGGCCGTCTGCTCGCCCTCACCGAGGCCGCCATTTGCAGAGCCCATATCGAGCGGCCGCTGTGGCGAGCGGGCAAGATCGAACCCGGCAAAGCCTGAGGCCCGATAGGCGGCCTCGTAACTGCGGTGACCGTTGGCCGGCCCGCCATGCGCATAGGATGCCGCGCCTGGCCGGAACGCCGCCATCATGCCGGCGGCCCCCGTGGTGGCGGCGCGGATGCCGGCATGGGCCAGCGCTTCGCGGATGGCGCCGACGATCAGCCCGCGCACCAGCCCCGGGTCGCGGAAGCGCACGTCTGCCTTGGCCGGGTGGACGTTGACGTCGACGATCGCCGGATCGAGCGTCAGAAACAGCACAGTGACGGCATGGCGGTCGCGCGGCAGCACGTCGGCGAAGGCGCCGCGAATGGCGCCGGCGATCAATTTGTCACGCACCGGGCGGCCGTTGACATAGGCGTATTGCTGTAGCGCGTTGGCGCGGGTGAAGGAGGGGACCGAGACATGGCCGGTGAGATGCACGCCGTCCCGCATCGCGTCGATGGCGATCGCATTGTCCGGAAAGTCGGCGCCCATCACCTGTGCCACCCGGCGCAGCCGGCCTTCCGTGCTGTCGTCGGTCGCCGGCAGTTCCAGCGTCGAGCGGTCCGGGCCGGCCAGGGTGAAGCGCACGGTGGGGAAGGCGATGGCGATGCGCTTGACCACGTCGCCGATGGCCGAGCTTTCGGCGCGCTCGCCCTTCATGAATTTGAGCCGCGCCGGCGTGGCGAAGAACAGGTCGCGCACCTCGACCGTGGTGCCGCGATTGGCCGCGGCCGGCCTGACGGCGGCGACGCGGCCGCCGTCGATGCCGATCTCGGCGGCGTTTTCACTGGACGCGGTGCGCGAGCGGATCGACAGCCGCGCCACCGAGCCGATCGAGGGCAAGGCCTCGCCGCGAAAGCCGAGCGAGCGGATGTCGTGAATGTCGTCGGCGAGCTTGGAGGTGCAATGGCGCGCGATCGCCAGCGCCAGTTCCTTTTCCGGAATGCCCGAGCCGTCATCGCTGACGCGGATCAGGTTCAGCCCGCCGCCGGCGGTGACGATCTCGACTCTGGTAGCGCCGGCATCGAGCGCGTTCTCGACCAGTTCCTTGACCACGCTTGCCGGACGCTCGATGACTTCGCCGGCGGCGATCTGGTTGATCATCGTTTCGGAAAGCTGGCGGATGGGCATGGCAGCACTATAGGCGGATTCGTGGCCGATGCGGGAGGGGGAGAATAGCGTTGATTGTTGCAAGGCAGGGAGACTGCTCCGTTGCGCTCCGTCCCACCCCCCTCTGGCCTGCCGGCCATCTCCCCCGCAAGGGGGGAGATCGGATGTCGCCTCGGCCTCCGCCAGTCTCCAATGTCTCAAAGGTTGGCGGGACGCATGAACCGCCAATCTCCCCCCTTGCGGGGGAGATGGCCGGCAGGCCAGAGGGGGGTGCTGTCCCGCCACGATGTAGAGATAGGAATATTGTTGAAGTGAATGGGCTTGGCCCCCAATTGACTTAGTGGATTTAGTCGGGCGAAGGCCAAAATCTGAAGCGAATGGCCGTTGGAGGCGACATTTGGACGTCATCCTAGATTACTTAATGGTAAAGTTCGCTCGATGGATACAGCGTCGAAAGAGTCGTATTGCAAGAGTAATTTTGTTCACTATTTGGACGATTATTTCAATATCGCTAACAGTTGTTCTGGTTTACCTCCTGTATATTCGAAATCTTACCATATAGATTATTGTTCAATCGTCGGGTCGTTCTCGAGGAAATCCGCGTAGCTGACCGCGACCGTGCACTTCAAGTCATGAGCTTGGGCAGCGCTGCCGCCAGTGCGTCGACGGCAAGGCGGACTTTCATCGGCAGATGTGGCGTCTGCAGCCAAAGGGC
This sequence comes from Mesorhizobium sp. M0136, assembly GCF_040322515.1. Taxonomy (NCBI): domain Bacteria; kingdom Pseudomonadati; phylum Pseudomonadota; class Alphaproteobacteria; order Hyphomicrobiales; family Phyllobacteriaceae; genus Mesorhizobium; species Mesorhizobium sp. M0136. Next base: position 28,160 of record NZ_JAMYTP010000028.1, on the reverse strand, counting down.
ATGAACGTCGTAGAGAAACCGGGATTGTTCCGGCAATAGCAGGACAAGCGCGCCCGCCTGGATGCGCTGGCGAACCAGCCAGTACGGCAGCCAGGCGAGCCCCATGCCGGCGGCCGCGGCATCGGCGATGGCATCGAGATCGTCGAGCCGGAATCTGCTGACGGGCCGGATCTCCATCGCGGGCTGGCCGTTGCGCGGAAACAGCCACGGCTGAACGGCGCGCCCGGAACGGCGGTAGATGATCGCGTGATGGCGGCCCAGGTCATCTATTTCCTGCGGCTGGCCGTGGCGGTCGAGATAGGACGGCGACGCGCAGACGACCATGTGCTGGCGCGCGATGCGACGCGCCATTACCCCGGCCTGGTCCTCCAGGTCGCCCGTTCTAATGGCAAGATCGCAGCCGTCCTCGGCGAGGTCGGCGAGGGCGTCGCTGAACGACAGGTCAAGTTCCAGCGCCGGATATTGCTGCGCAAGCCCGAACAGGATCGGGGCAACGCAGCGCCGGCCGAAATGCACCGGCATGAGCACGCGCAGCTTTCCGCGCGGTTCGGCAAGCTGGTCGGCGGCGAGTGCATCCGCGGCCTCCGCTTCGGCAAGCACCAGCCGGCAGCGTTCGTAATAGGCGCGCCCGAAATCCGTCAGGCTTTGGCGGCGCGTGGTCCGGTTGATGAGGCGCACGCTCAGGCGCTCCTCGAGAAACCGGACATGCTTGCCGACCATCGGCCCGGACAGATCGAGAGCGGCCGCCGCGGCCGCGAACGAGCCCAGATCGACGGCTTTGACGAACACGGCCATGCTCGTAAGGCGATCCATATTCAAAACCTATAGTTTCTGCTGATCTACTCAAGCGGCTATTTATCCGCCTGATCGCCGCTGGCATAGGTGATTCAGTTCAAATATTTTGGAGTTGTGACCGATGACGCGTGTCGTTCGTTTTCATGAGCTTGGTGGTCCCGAGGTTCTGCGCATCGAGAATGTCGACATGCCTGCGCCCGGGCGAGGCGAGGTCCAGATCCGTGTCAAGGCGTTGGGTCTCAACCGGGCCGAGGCGCTGCTCCGTTCAGGCAGATATATCCAGACTGCGCCGTTGCCTTCCGGTCTTGGGCTTGAGGCCGCTGGCCTCGTCGAGATGGTGGGCGAAGGCGTGAGCGGTTTTGCGCCGGGCGATGCCGTCAGCATCGTGCCGCCATTGTCGATGGTCCGCTGGCCTGCCTATGGTGAGATTGCCACATACCCCGCCGAGCTCGTCGTCAAGCACCCGCCGGCGCTGAGCTGGGAAGAGGCCGCCGCCGCGTGGATGCAATATCTCACGGCCTATGGTGCGCTGATCGACATTGCCAAACTTGGCAGGGAGGACGTTGTCGTCATCACCGCGGCATCGAGCAGCGTCGGACTTGCGGCGACCCAGATTGCCAACCTGATTGGCGCGACCCCGATCGCGGTCACACGGACGTCCGCCAAGAAGCGGGCTTTGGTTGCGTTCGGCGCGGCCCACGTCATCGCTTCGGCAGAGGAGGATCTGGAAGCCAGGCTGAAGCAAATCGCCGGCCCGGACGGCGTGCGCGTGGTGTTCGACGCCGTCGGCGGTCCGATTTTCGAGCCTCTGACGGCAGCGATGGCACCGGGTGGCATTCTCATCGAATATGGCGGATTGAGCCTCGACCGGACACCCTTTCCGCTACCTGCAGTGCTGGCGAAGACACTGACGCTGCGCGGTTATCTCATGCATGAGATCGTGCGCGATCCGGTCCGGCTGCAGGCCGCCAAGGCGTTCATCCTTGACGGACTAAGCTCGGGTTCGCTGAAGCCGGCAATCGCCAGAACCTTTCCGTTCGACCAGATCGTCGAGGCGCATCGTTATCTAGAAGCGAACGAACAATTCGGCAAGATCGTCGTGACGGTTTGACCGGGCATTTATCGGCATCACGCCTGCGCTGCCAGCCAGTCCCGCACCTTGCGGGCGTTGTCGCTGAGCTCGCGGTTCCTCGACCAGATGACATGAAAGCCCTTGCCGGTCGTCATCGCGTGGCCGGTGACGCGCACCAGCAGCCCTGATGCCAGCAGCCGCTCGGCGAGGTGACCCCAGCCGAGCGCGATGCCTTGCCCTTCCATGACTGCCTGGATCACCAGCGCATAGTCGTTGATGCGCAAGCCACGTCCGGCATCGGCGATGTCGACACCGGCCGAGGCGAACCACTCGTCCCAGCTCGCGGCCTCGCGAAACGGCTCTTCGAGATGGATGAGGCGGTGCGATTGAAGGTCCGCGACACGCTCCGGCAGCCCGAACCGGGCCACATAACTCGCGCCGGCGACGGGGAATATCACTTCATCGGCCAGCGGCAGGGAATGATAATCCGGCCATTCCCTGGGCTCGCCGCCGCGGACGCCGAGCGGGATGTCCTCGGCGATGATGTCGAGATCGCGGTCGGCGGTCTGGATGCGCAGGTCGATGCCCGGCAATTCGTCGCGAAACTGCTGCAGGCGCGGCATCATCCAGAATGAGGCGAAGGCGGTCGAGGCGGCGAGCGTCACATGCGCGCCGACGGCGATCTGGCGCAGATCCTCCGCCGACTTGCGAATGTGCGACAGGCCGAGCGAGACGTCGGCATGGAAGCGGTCGCCGGCCTCGGTAAGGCTGACTTGCCGGTGGCGGCGCTGGAAGAGTTTGGCACCGAGCTGTTCTTCGAGCCCGCGGATCGCATAGGACACGGCAGCCTGCGTCATGCCGAGCTCCCGTCCGGCGGCGGTAAAGCTCGACAGCCGCCCGGCGGCCTCGAAAACGATCAGGCTGCCCGCCGACGGCAGCAGGTGGCGCAAGCTTCGCATAAGCTGACCTTATACAAGAGATCAGGATTTTCCAGCGTCACAGCTGCATTTTGTCTGGCTAGATTGGTCGAGACAGGAAGATGGAGCCTCCATGAACGCACCGGCCGTTGAAGTGAGCGAACACACCAATCGTCGCGCGGGTGGCCGCCTGGGGCGCAAGGCGCTGCGAGGCGCACCCGTTGCGTCATTTCCGACCCTGGTTCGCAAGATTCCGGTGTATCAGATGGTCCCGGACGAGGCGGTGGAGCTGATCCACCAGGAATCGCTCTCGATCCTCGAAGAGGTGGGATGCGAGTTCCGCGACGACGAGGCGATCGCACTGTGGAAGGCAGCGGGCGCCGATGTCTCCGAGACAAGGGTCCGCATAGACCGCGCCCTGCTGATGGAGCTCATCTCGAAGGTCCCGTCGGAGTTTACGCTCAATGCGAGGAATCCCCAGCGTTCCGTACGTGTAGGTGGCAACAACTCCATCTTCGTGCCGATGTACGGGGCGCCTTACGTGCGCGACCTCGACAACAACAGGCGCTACGGCACACTCGCCGACCTCCACAATTTCCACAAGCTCGCTTACATGGCGCCGGCGCTGCACTCGTCGAGCTCGATCATCTGCGAGCCGATGGAAATTCCAGTGCCGAAACGTCACCTCCACATCATCCATTCGGCGCTGAAGCACTCCGACAAGCCGTTCATGGGTATCGTGACGTCCAGGGATCGAGCCGAAGACACGATGGCGATGGCGGGCATCGTGTTCGGCGAGGACTATGTCCGCGACAACCCGGTCCTGGTGGCGATCACCAACTGCAATTCGCCGCTGGTCTGGGATGCCACCATGCTGGACGCGATGAAAGTCTATGCGCGCCACAACCAGCCGCTGATCCTCGCGCCCTTCGCCCTTTGCGGCGCCTCCACTTCAGCCTCTGCCGTCGGTGCGGTCGCGCAGGTCAACGCCGAAGCGCTGGCGGGCGTCGCGTTCACACAGCTGTTGCGTCCGGGTTCGCCGCAGATCTACGGACAGTTCATGGTGACCGTCGACATGAAGACCGGCGCTCCCATGGGCGGCACGCCGGAGGCGGCCCAGATGATGTATCTCATGGGCGCGCTGGCGCGGAAGTATCGGCTGCCGTGGCGCACGTCCGGTTTCCATGTCGGCTCGAAGCTGAACGACGCCCAGGCGGGCTACGAGGCGAACATGCTGATGCATGCCGCCATCCTTGCCGGCGCCAACTACATCTGGCACTCCGCCGGTTGGCTCGAGGCCGGCCTGACCTGCGGCTATTCGAAATTTGCCACCGACTGCGAGCAGCTTGTCGGCTGGTACAAATATGCTGGCGGGCTGCCATTCGACGATTTCAAGGAGGCTATGGCGGCTATCCGCGAGGTCGGACCGCAGGGCCATTTCCTCGGCACCCAGCACACGCTCGAACATTTCGAGTCCGCCTTCTTCATACCGAGCATCATGGACTTCAATTCGTTCGAACAGTGGAAGGCGGAAGGAGCAAAGGACCACGACACCCGCGGCCGCGAGAAAGCGCGCAACATGCTCGCCGATTACGAGGAGCCGAAGCTCGACGAGGGCATCGCCGATGGTCTCAAAGATTTGATTGCGCGGCGCGAGGAGAAACTGCCGGACAGCGTTAGTTGATAACGGGCGAAGACCCGATGGGAACCATAACGGAGGAAAAAATGACACTCTTCAGAAGCAACGGTGATCGGGTACCGAGCGCCATCGAAGCGATGGCCAGCGAGGCTCGTGCAGGTCGTGTGGATCGGCGCGAGTTTCTGGCTCTGGCAAGCGCCTTCGGCGCATCGACGGCCCTTGCCTACGGCATGATCGGCCTTGCCGTGCCGCAGCGGGCTTTGGCTGAAGAGCCGAAGAAAGGCGGCACGCTCCACGTTTCGATGTCGGTGAAGGCACAGAAGGATCCGCGCACCTACGACTGGGTGGAACTTGCGAACATTTCACGCTGCTGGCTGGAGCCGCTTGTCCGCTACACCCGCCAGTTTACATTCGAGCCGGTTCTGCTCGAAAGCTGGGAGGTCAACGACGACGCCACCGAATATGTGCTGCATGTTCGCAAGGGCATCGCCTGGAACAACGGCGATGCTTTTAGCGCCGATGACGTGGTCTACAATCTGACGCGCTGGTGCGAGAAGGCTGCAGCCGGCAATTCGATGGCCGCGCGCGTCGGTGCGCTGATCGATGCAAAGACCGGCAAGGCCAGGGAAGGGGCGATCAGCAAGGTCGACGACAACACGGTGAAGCTGAAGCTGAACGAACCGGACATCTCGCTGATCCCGAACTTCACCGACTATCCGGCGCTGGTGGTCCATCGCAACTTCGACGCCGACGGCGCCAATCCGATCGAGAAGCCGATTGGCACCGGGCCGTTCGAACTGGTGTCTTATGCGGTCGGCCAGAAAGCGGTCGTCAAACGTCGTGAGACTGGCAAATGGTGGGGTGGTGAAGCGCTTCTCGACGGCGTCGAATTCATCGACTACGGAACCGATTTCAACGCCTCGATAAATGCATTCGACTCCGGCGAAATCGATCTCAACTTCGAGACGCCTGCCGACTTCATAGACATCCTCGACAAGATGGGACTGGTGAAATCGGAGGTCGCGACAGCGACCACGCTCGTTGCCCGCACCAACATCACGCACAAACCCTACGATGACAAGCGAGTCCGCAACGCCCTCCAGATGGCCGTCGACAACCAGGCGGTGCTCGAACTTGGTTACGCCGGGCGAGGGACCGTTGGTGAAAACCACCACGTCAGCCCGATTCATCCGGAATACTACGCGCTGCCCAAGAAGACCCGGGACGCCGCGGGCGCCAAGAAGCTGATGGCGGAGGCCGGGCAGGCCGACTTCGAGCATGAACTGATCACCGTCGAGGACGATTGGCAAAAGAACACTGGCGACGCGATTGCCGGCCAGTTGCGCGATGCCGGGATCAAAGTGAAACGCACGGTGCTGCCGGGTTCGACCTTCTGGAACGACTGGACGAAATATCCTTATTCCATGACCATCTGGTACATGCGCCCGCTTGGCGTCCAGGTGTTGGCGCTCGGCTATCGCACCGGCGAGGCCTGGAACGAAACCGGCTACTCGAACCCTGATTTCGATGCCAAGCTCAAGCAGGCTCTCTCGCTCATCGACGTCGAGAAGCGCCGCGAGGTCATGAAGGACATCGAGCAGATCCTGCAGGATTCGGGCGTCATCATTCAGCCGTTCTGGCAGAAGCTGTTCAGCCACATGAACGAGAAGGTGAAGAACTACGGTGTCCACCAAACCTTCGAGATGGATCTCCAGAACGTCTGGCTGAACGCCTGAGTTGCCAGCAGAGGACGCGTTGCAGGATTTCATGGACCGCAAGAAAGCCGACGGGCAAGATGCGTGGTACTGATAGCTTCCGTCAGTGAACAATCGGGGACACGCATGAAACTGCCACTTTTTGTTGCCGCGCTTTCGATGGCCTTGCCGGCGGCCGCGTTTGCCGGCCCCGCTGCCAACGCCGTGAAGTTCTTCTATGTCCCGTCGGTCAAATTCGAGGCCGATGCACAATATCGCGACCGCTTCACCGCGCCAGTGACGAAACTGTTCGAACTGAACGACAATGCGGCAAAGAACCATCCGGATGAAGTTCCCTGCATCGACTTCGCCCCTGGTCTCGATGCGCAGGACTATGACGAGAAGACCGTGGCCAAGACGCTGACGCTGGCCGAAACGCTGGATGGCGACAGCGCCGAGGTGACGGCGACCTTCAACCTTTTTCTGGAAGGGGATGATTCCAAACGCGAAATGGTCTGGTCGTTGAAGAAGATCGACGGCCAGTGGAAGGTCGCCGACATCACCTCGAAGACCAGCGGCTGGACGCTGAGTGCGCTCGAATGCCTGGCCGGGCAGTCGCCGGAGTGATGCCGTGCTCCGCTGCCATCCCTGGCTTTTGGCGACTGCGTGCCTGCTGGCCGGATTGAGCAGCGCCGCCGCTCAGGGCCTGTTCGGCGCGCCGCCCGCAAACGCGCCGGCCGACAGTGCGGCACCGCCGAAGGCAGTTTTGCCGCCGGCAGAAAACGCGCCGGCCACACAGCCGGGCTCGCCGACGGCGGTGGTGAAGCCGTTCTATGAGCATGCCGGGCTCGAGGTCGATCCGGCTCAGCGGGGCCATTTCACCGACCCGGCAAAGTCGGTGCTGGACAAGAGCGATGCGCTGCGGAAGTCGGGGCAGGGCGAGTGCCTCGATCCCAACATGGCACTCGACAATTCCGAATACGACAAGGCGGAGATCGACAAGAGCCTGAAGACAATCGAAGCGATCAAGGGCGACGAGGCCAAGGTCGTCGTCGCCTTCGTCGTCGCCGGCAACCCGCACCGGCTGGAGTGGAAATTCAGGAAAGTCGACGGGGACTGGAAAATATCGGACCTACTCTCGGTGACCGGCGAATGGGCGCTGAGCCAATACCAGTGTGAGTGAGAACGGAACCGATGAAGATCATCAACATCCGCGTCACCCACGTCAACGTCCCGCTCGATGCTCCGTTCTGGTGGACCGCTGGTCTCTACGGCGGCGCCTCGAAATCGATCATCGAGGTCGAGACGGACGAAGGCGTGGTCGGACTGGGCGAGGCGCCATGGTGGCATTTCGGCGAGGTGATCAAGGCCGAGATCGCGCCGGCGCTGATTGGCGCCGATCCGCTCGACATCGCCGACTGCGAGGCGCGCTGTGTGCCGCCCTGGCAGATCACCGCCAACACCGGCGAGAACGCAGCCACGGTGGCGTTCGGCGCCGTCGACCTGGCGCTGTGGGATATAAGAGGCAAGGTCTTCGGTATGCCGCTCTATAAGCTGCTCGGCGGCGCGGTGCGCAAGGACATTCCGTTTTCGGAATATTTCGCCTTTCGCCCCGCTCAAGGCGGAGCCGGCGGCGAGATGACCGCCGAAGCGATCGTCGACTACTGTCTCGGCATGCGAGAACAGCACGGCTCGACGATCTTCGAGGGCAAGCTGATCATGGGCGATCCCGAGCTCGAGATCAGGACAGTGCGCATGCTGCGCGAGGCGCTTGGCGACAAGGCGCAGATCAAACTCGATTCCAACATGCAGTGGTCGCTAACCACAGCGCGCTGGGTACTGCGCGAGATCGAGCCGTTCAACATCCGCAATTACGAGGATCCGGTCGCGACCTTCGAGGAGATGGCGGCGCTGCGCCAGCATTCGCGCATTCCGTTCTCCACGCACATCCCGGATCTCAGGCGGGCAGTCGCGCTCGGTGCGCCGGATTACTTCGTCTGCAATTTCGCAGCACTCGGCGGATTGTCGAAAACTCTGAAATTCATCGCCGCCTGTGAGGCGATGGGCAAGGGGTTCTGGTGCTATTCGAACGATCTCGGCATCATGACATCGGCTTATTTGCACGTCGTGGCGGCGACACCGTGGATCACCGAAGCATCGCAGTCGCTGTTTCGCTGGCAGATCGGCGATGTCATCAAGGACGGCCCATTCCGGCAGACCGGCAATACGGTGCGTGTGCCGGAGGATGACGGGCTGGGCGTCGAGCTTGACCCTGCCGCCATGAAACGCTGGTCAGCACACTTCGCCGAACATGGGCCGATGCACCATTTCAGCGATCCGAACAATCCCGGGCGTTACCGGCGGCTGCCGCTCAACTGATGCAACATTTTCTTCGTAGTAACTCAGGCTCACCCGCGCCCGCGATAGGGGGCGACGCCGGTGTCGGGCAGCCACACACCTTCCGGCGGTGCGCCGGTTTGCCAGAACACGTCGATCGGAATGCCGCCGCGCGGATACCAGTAGCCGCCAATGCGCAACCACAATGGCTTGGTCGCGGCGATGATACGGCGACCGATCATGACGGTGCATTCTTCATGGAAGGCGCCGTGGTTGCGAAACGAGGTCATGAACAGCTTGAGCGACTTCGATTCCACCAGCAGCGCGTCGGGTGCGTAGTCGATGACGATATGGGCGAAGTCCGGCTGGCCGGTGACGGGGCAGAGCGAGGTGAATTCCGGGCAGGTGAAGCGAACGATGGCCGGCGGGCCGTCGCCGCGCGAAAACGGCACGGTTTCCAGGACGGCCGCTTCAGGGCTCTGTGGCGCCTCGACGTTGGTGCCGAGCTGGGTGAGGTTTTTCGTATCGGTCATGAGCAGGTTCCTTGCTGCATGTCGCCCAAAACTGCGCAGCGATTTTGGGACAGCGACATGCGTAAAAACAAAAATTTGCCGCTCATTAGCACAATTTGAAACAGCAGGAAGACGATGACTAGCAACGACCCGCTCCTCCAGCCCTATCAGCTCAAGCATCTGACGCTGAAGAACCGGGTGATGTCGACCAGCCATGAGCCGGCCTATTCAGAGGACGGCATGCCGAAGGAGCGGTACCGGCTCTACCATGCCGAAAAGGCCAAGGGCGGCATGGCGCTGACCATGACCGCCGGTTCGGCGATCGTCTCGCGCGACAGCCCGGCCGCTTTTGGCAATCTGCATGTCTATGACGACCGCATCGTGTCGTGGCTCGCCGAGCTGACCGATGCCTGCCACGAGCACGATTGCAAGGTGATGATACAGATCACCCATCTCGGCCGCCGCACCGGTTGGAACAAGGCCGACTGGCTGCCAGTCCTGTCGGCTTCGCCGGTTCGCGAACCCGCCCACCGCGCCTTTCCCAAGACTATCGAGGACTGGGACATCGAGCGCATCGTCGCCGACTATGCCGCTGCCGCCCAGCGCTGCCAGGCTGCCGGCCTCGATGGCATCGAATTCGAGGCCTACGGCCACCTGATGGACGGCTTCTGGTCGCCGGCCACCAACCAGCGCGACGATGATTTCGGTGGCTCGCTCGACAACCGGCTGCGCTTCACCGGCATGGTGCTCGACGCGGTGCGGGCGGCGGTCGGCCAAAAATTCGTCGTCGGCATCCGCATGGTCGCCGACGAGGATTTCGAGAAAGGCCTGTCGAAACAGGAGGGCGTCGAAATCGCCAGGCGGCTGGCCGAATCCGGCAAGGTCGATTTCCTCAACATCATCCGTGGCTCGATCGAGACCGATGCCGCGCTGACCAAGGTCATCCCGGTGACCGGCATGCGCTCGTCACCACATCTCGACTTCGCAGGGGAGGTGAGAGCGGCGACGAAATTCCCGACCTTCCATGCGGCGCGGATTTCCGACGTCGCCACCGCGCGCCACGCCATCGCCACCGGCAAGCTCGACATGGTCGGCATGACGCGTGCCCACATTGCCGACCCGCATATCGTCAAAAAAGTGATGGAGGGCCGCGAGCACGAGATCCGTCCTTGCGTCGGCGCCACCTATTGCCTCGACCGCATCTATGAGGGCGGTGAGGCACTGTGCATCCACAATGCGGCGACGGGCCGCGAGGCGTCGATACCGCATATTATTCCGAAAACCGAGGGACCGAAGCGGAAGGTGGTCGTCGTCGGCGCCGGCGCCGGCGGGCTGGAGGCGGCGCGGGTCGCCGCCGAACGTGGGCACCAGGTGACGGTGCTGGAAGCATCGAGCCAGGCCGGCGGCCAGGTGCGGCTGGCAACGCAGAACCCGCGCCGCAAGGAATTGATCGGCATCATCGACTGGCGTCTGGCCGAACTCGACCGGCTCGGCGTCGAGATCCGCTACGATAAATGGGCGGAGACGGACGACGTGCTGGCGCTGTCGCCGGACGCGGTGGTGATCGCCACCGGCGGCCTGCCGCAGAACCCGCCTCTGACAGCGGGCGACGATCTCGTCACCTCGAGCTGGGACATCATGGCCGGCAGCGTCAAGCCGGCCGAGAACGTGCTGCTCTATGACGACAATGGCGGCCATCAGGGCATGGGTGCCGCCGAACTGATCGCCAATAGCGGTGCCAGGCTGGAGCTGGTTTCACCGGAGCGCTTCTTCGCGCCGGAAATGGGCGGCATGAACCATGTGCCCTACATGCGCGCCTTCCAGGAAAAGGGTGTCACGGTGACCATCAACACACGGCTACGTTCTGTGCGGCGCGAGGGCAACCAGCTGATCGCCGAGCTCGCCTCCGACTTCGCCGATGGCTGGCGCGGCGAGCGGCGCGTCGACCAGGTGGTGGTCGAGCATGGCACGCTGCCACTCGACGATCTCTATCTGGCGCTGAAGCCGCTGTCGAAGAACGCCGGCGCGATCGATTACGAAAAACTGGTCAATGGCGGCGACATCTTCCCCGTGCGCAATCCGCAAAGTGGCTTCGTGCTCTTCCGCATCGGCGACGCAGTTGCCTCGCGTAACATCCATGCCGCAATCTATGACGGCATCAGGTTCGGCTTGCGGATCTGAGGAATATTTTGGATTGATTGGTGGCGCGCAGCCGAACCTCCGTACGGAGAGCCACCACGGTACTTTGGTCCGGGCTGCGCGCCGCGCACGCCGCCCGGCCATCGCCGGGCACCGTACGACCTTGCGATTGCGGCAGGACGTTCAAAACATCCTGGCGGTGGCCATGCAGAATACGGTGATGACCAGCAGGCCGCCGGCGATGCGTTCGCCTTTTGTCATCTTGGCGCGCAACTGGGTTTGCTTCGCCGCATCAGCGCCGGCCAGCTGCCTGCTGGCGGAACCCACCAATGCGCCCTGAACCGCGGCTGCGATCAAGGCAGTCAAGATGCCGAGCGCCAGGACTTTTTCCATCGAACCGAAAGAACCGTTGTGGAAGAAATACCACAGCAGCAAACCCGTGAGGAAAACCACGCCGGCGGCGCCCATTTGCGGCCGGAAGAAACGTTCCGCCCTGATCTCCGGTTCGCGGGCAACCGCGATGGTGGTGCCGGCCCAGAACACACCCGCCATGACGTGAAGGCCGAGGACGATGATGTAGACATATTGCATGACCGCATTTCCTCTCTTGCCCGCCGCTAACCATATTGATAGATATCAAATGATTAGATGTCAACGCATAAGCTCGAGCCGGTTCCATCGGCTTTGCCCTTGTTCTAGTGTCCGACCATGACGCCCTTTGACCGCCCGCCGATCGGGATGAATCTCGCGCGCACCGCCAAGCTGGTTGCGCAGGCTTTCGACGCTGCCTTGGTCGAGGCCGGCGGCACGCTGCCGGTCTGGGTCACGTTGCTGTCGGTCAAGTCGCGGGAGCTGGCCAACCAACGCGAGCTCGCCGGCATGATCGGCATTCGGGGCGCAACGCTGACCCACCATCTCAACGCCATGGAGACGCAGGGCCTGCTGATGCGCCGCCGCGATCCCGAGAACCGCCGGGTTCACCAGGTGGAGTTGACCCAGGCCGGAGAGGCGTTGTTCCTGAAATTGCGCACGGCCGCGTTAGCCTTCGACAAACGGCTGCGGAAAGGGCTGTCCGACGACAGGCTGGCGGAGTTTGCACAGGTGCTGGCTGCGCTGCGGGCCAATGTCGAGAGCTAGAAATTAGGCTAGGAAGACGCCATGCGCGAAATTTCGCTGAAGGATGCCAGGGCTAAACTCTCGGCGGTGCTCGATCAGGTCATCGCGGGAGAACCGGCCGTCACCACCCGGCGTGGCCGCAAGCAGGCGGTCATTCTGTCGTTCCAGGACTATGAAAAAGCTGGCGCGTGTGCCAGCTTTGGACAATTGCTGGCAGCATTTCCCGGTGATGAGGATGACCTTCCGCCTCGGCCCATCAGGTCGGTTCGCAAGGCCGAACCATGACGGATCTACGCCCGGCTGCCCTGCAGCACTGTCAGCCTGGCCTTTTTCGGCGTCCGTGCCACCAGCCATTCACGCACCCTGTCCGGCGGCATCGGGAAAGCGATGGAATAGCCTTGCACCTGGTCGCAGCCGATCGCCATCAGCGAGTCGAGCTCGGCTTCGGTTTCGGCGCCCTCGGCAACGATCGAGATGCCGAGACCGCGGGCGAGCTCGGTGAGGGCACGCACGATCTTTGTGTTGCCGCTGTTCTCGTTGATGTTCTGGACGAAGCGGCGGTCGATCTTCAGCCGGTCGATCTCGTTTGGATTGACATGGCTGAGCGATGCGTAGCCGGTGCCGAAATCGTCGAGCTCAAGATGGATGCCGGCGGCGCGGATGTGCCGCAGCTTTGCCGCGATACCGGTCTTCTCGTCGTCGAGAATGACGGATTCGACGATCTCCAGCGATAGTTTGTGCGCGGGCAGGCCGGTCCTTTCCAGCGTCCCGAACAGGAAGACTTCGAAATCTGTCTCGCGCAGCTCCGAACCGGACACGTTGACGGCGATCCGGCCGAAGCCGATGCCTGCGCGGTTCCATTCGGCTGCTTCGTTGATCGCCTTGGCAATGACGATGCGGCCAATCTCGGACATCAAGCCGCATTTTTCCGCGATTGGAATGAACTCGCCCGGCGCGATCATGCCGCGTTCGGCATGCCTCCAGCGAGCCAAAGCTTCGATGCCACTGATGGTGCCGTCCGACAGCGACACCTGCGGCTGGAAATAGACTTCGAACGCCTTCTCCGAGATGGCGACCCTGATGTCGAGCTCGAGCTGCTTTCGGTTGTCGAGTTCGCGCCTCAGCTCATCGGAGAAGAACGACAAACTGCCGCCGCCCTGCTTCTTGGCGGAATACAACGCCAGATCGGCATGGACGAGCAGATCCTGCGCATTGTCGGCGTCGACAGGATAGACCGCAATCCCCGCACTTACGCCCGGATGGATCGTCGTGCCTCGGAATATGACCGGTTCATTGAGTTTGGCCAGCATGCGCCTGGCGACGATATCGATGTCCTCGGTGCTGCCGGCGTCGTTGAGGACGACGACGAATTCATCGCCGCCGAGACGCACGTTGAGATCCGACGTACGGCACGAATCACGCATGCGTTGCGCAGCCGCCACCAGCACATAATCGCCGGCGGCGTGGCCGAACGTGTCGTTGATCTGCTTGAACCGGTCGAGATCGAACTGCACCACGGCAACCCGTTCACGCCGTCGCTGCGCGGCATTGATCAACGTATCGAAATGCTCGGTCAGGAAGGTGCGGTTGTGCAGGCCAGTCAGCCCGTCATGCACGGCAATAAAGGCCATGGAATTGCGCGCATCGACCAGCTCGCGGGTCCTGCGCAAGATAGCATTCGACATCGGCCTGAAAATGAAAAGCGCCACCAGCACGATGACGCCGATGGTCGAGTAGAACAATGTGCGGTTAAGCTCGAGAAGTGTTTCGGATCGCTGGTCTGCAAAGGCGCTGATGCGCTGGCCAAGTGCGGCATAGCCCGACAATGTTGCGTTGGCAACGGAAGCGTTCAGGTTGACGCGCTCCTCTCCACCTTTGTAGCCACCATTGCCGGCCATGTTGAGCCGCGATTCGAACGACGAGATCAGGCGTTCGCCGTTGGCAATAAGCCCGACCGAGAAATAGTCGAGATGGAACGGCTTGGCGAAAAGCACGCTCTCGATCGATTTGGGATCGAACCTTGCCGGCGACGCCGGGTCGGCGGCGGTCCGCTCGAGCAGCAGATCGTAGTTCTTCTCGAACTCTACCGTCGCTTGCTTGAGCGCGGTAACCAGGGCGCGCTGTTGATCGCGCTGCGCGCTGCCTGTCGCTCCGGCAAGGAAGACGATGCGCTGCGACAGGGCTTTTTGTGTGCTGACAATATCGAGCAGCGCCTGATTGTGCCGTTGGGTCGCCATCACCTGTTGCAGCAGGATGAAGGAGGCCACGACCATGGCGGCGATGATCAGCAGAGCCAGCCAGTAGCCGGACTTGATCAGGAGTATGAGCCTGCCTGAAACGGCGTGCGCCGGCTGCTGCGACATTTTCTGATGCGGCCCTCTCGCCAACGAATTCTTGTGCGACAACCTTTGGCTTCAAAGTGTTAAAGGTTTGGGACGGCAGCAGGTCGGCGGCGGCGACCGTGGCGGGAAACCCGCAAAGTGGTTATTGCAATCTTTCGCAGCACCTCCGCATTTGAACATCGTGGCCTCTGCCGTGCCATTGCCGCCACCGAAGCGGTCGCTTTTGCGATGGATTTTTCGTCCGCGCGGCGCGACAGTCCTCATCGATCTCAACAGGGCCTGATCATGACCGCAGCATTCCTCTCCCACATCGACAGCGAGCTTGAAGGGCTGAAATCGGCAGGCCTCTATAAATCCGAGCGGGTGATAACCTCGACCCAATCGGCCGAGATCGAGGTGGGCGGCGAGAAGGTGCTGAATTTCTGCGCCAATAATTATCTCGGCCTCGCCGACAGCGCCGAACTGCGCGAGGCGGCCAAGCAGGCACTCGACCGCTACGGCTACGGCATGGCATCGGTGCGCTTCATCTGCGGCACGCAGGAAGAACACAAGCAGCTCGAGGCGACCATTTCTGACTTCCTCGGCATGGAGGACACCATCCTCTACGGCTCCTGCTTCGACGCCAATGGCGGCCTGTTCGAGACGCTGCTCGGCGAGGAGGATGCGGTCATCTCCGATGCACTGAACCACGCCTCGATCATCGACGGGGTACGGCTGTCGAAGGCAAAGCGCTTCCGCTACGCCAACAACGACATGGCCGATCTCGAAGCGCGGTTGAAAGAGGCGCGCGACTGTCGGTTCCGGCTGATCGCCACCGACGGCGTGTTCTCTATGGATGGCATCATCGCCAATCTGAAGGGCGTCTGCGACCTCGCCGACAAATATGACGCAATGGTCATGGTCGACGACAGCCATGCAGTTGGTTTCGTCGGCAGGAATGGCCGTGGCTCGGCCGAACATTGCGGCGTCGAGGGCAGGGTGGACATCATCACCGGCACGCTCGGCAAGGCATTGGGTGGCGCGTCGGGCGGCTATACGTCGGGCAGGAAGCAGGTGGTCGACTGGCTGCGCCAGCGCTCGCGGCCCTATCTGTTTTCCAACACGCTGATGCCGGCGATCGCCGGCGCCTCGATCCGGGTTTTCGAACTGGTCCGCAATGGCGATGCGTTGCGCCAGCGCCTATATGCCAACGCAGCGCGGTTTCGCTCCGAGATGGGCAGGCTCGGCTTTACACTGGCCGGCGCCGACCATCCGATCATCCCGGTGATGTTGGGCGACGCGACGCTGGCGCAGGAAATGGCCGCGCGCATGCTGAAGCGCGGCATCTATGTCATCGGCTTCTCCTTCCCGGTGGTGCCGAAGGGCCAGGCGCGCATCCGCACGCAGATGTCTGCCGCCCATTCCAGCGCCGACATCGACCGTGCGGTTGAGGCGTTCGCCGCAGTCGGTCGCGAACTCGGCGTGATTTCCTGAATGACCGGCAGTCGAAAAGCGATTCCGGATCAAGACCTTCAAGGGACTGCAGAATGTCGAACATGATGAAGGCGCTGGTGAAGGCCAAGGCCGAGCCGGGCATCTGGATGGAAGAGGTGCCGGTGCCGGAGATCGGCCCCAACGACGTGCTGATCAAGGTCCGGAAGACGGCGATCTGCGGCACCGACGTCCACATCTACAATTGGGATCAGTGGGCGCAAAAGACCGTGCCGGTGCCGATGGTGACCGGGCATGAATTCGTTGGTACGGTCGCCGATTTTGGCGCGGCGGTGACTGAATACAAGGTCGGACAGCGTGTCTCCGGTGAAGGCCATATCGTCTGCGGCCATTGCCGCAACTGCCGGGCGGGCAGGGGGCATCTGTGCCGCAACACGCTCGGCGTCGGCGTCAACCGGCCGGGTGCTTTCGGCGAGTATCTGGCGATCCCGCAGCACAATGTCGTGCCGATCCCCGACGACGTGCCGGACGAGATCGCCGCGATCTTCGATCCCCTGGGCAATGCGGTTCACACCGCACTATCTTTCGACCTCGTCGGCGAGGACGTGCTGGTCACCGGCGCCGGGCCGATCGGCATCATGGGCGCACTGGTGGCGCAGTGCGTCGGTGCGCGAAAAGTGGTCATCACCGACATCAACCCGGTGCGCCTGGCACTGGCAAAAAAGCTCGGCGTCCAGCATGTCGTTGACGCCTCGAAAGAAAAGCTGCGCGATATCATGCCGGCGCTCGGCATGACCGAGGGTTTTGACGTCGGCCTCGAAATGTCCGGTGCCGCACCGGCATTCCGCGACATGATCGATACCATGAACAATGGCGGCAAGATCGCCATTCTCGGAATCGCGCCCACCGGCTTCGAGATCGACTGGAACAAGGTCATCTTCAAGATGCTGCATCTGAAGGGCATCTACGGCCGCGAGATGTTCGAGACCTGGTACAAGATGATTGCGCTGGTGCAGGGTCCTCTCGATGTCAGCGGCCTGATCACCCACCGCATCGGCATCGACGACTACATCTCCGGCTTCGAAGCGATGAAGAGCGGCAATTCCGGCAAGGTGGTCATGGACTGGTGAGGCCCGAAGGAACACGGTGCGAACTGAAAGCTGTCCCGCCAAGGTGCCTGTAATTCTGGCAGGAACCTAGCTTTTCCCCAATGCCGCCTCCAGTGCTGCCACTCCGCCGACAATGGCCACACGCTCGGTGGGGCTCAATCTTGCCAGCAATTCCCGTTCAAATGCCTTCGCCAGCGGCACCATCTCGCGATAGGCGGCAACGCCAGCCTTGGTCAGCGCCAGATGCTCGACACGGCGGTCTTTTTCGTCAGGCGTCCGGCTGAGCCAGCGGCGCCGTTCGAGTTCGGCGACCGCGCGCGAAACCTTGGTCTTGTGCATGGCCGATTGCTCGCCGAGCGCCGTCGCCGTCATCGTGCCGTGCTGTCCAAGCCCGGCCAGCGTGCGCCATTCGGGCCGGGTCAGTCCGTGACGGTCCTTGTAAATCCTTGAGAATTCGCGGCTGACGGCATCGGCAAGCCGATAGAGCCGGTAAGGCAGGAAGGATTCCAGCTCGAGGATTTCCATGGTTGGCCTGACTGGGCATGCTGGCGGCTCATGCCGAAATCACCGTTGATGGTTACATTTTCAATGGTTACAGATGAAACCGGTATGGTCAACTCGGACCATCTTTGCGGACGAGCAAACGATGCTCCGAGACCATGAATTCGGGAGGGTTCCATGGCCTGCTCCTACATGCCGGGTTTCGGCAATGACTTCGAAACCGAGACTTTGCCGGGCTCGCTGCCGCAAGGGCGAAACTCGCCGCAGCGGCCGGCCTATGGCCTCTATGCCGAGCAGCTTTCCGGCTCCCCTTTCACCGCGCCGCGCGGCACCAATGAGCGCTCCTGGCTTTATCGGATAAGGCCGAGCGTCAGGCACACCGGCCGCTTCAAAGCGGCGAATTATCCGCTTTGGAAAAGCGCGCCGAACGTCGGCGACCACCAGCTCGCACTCGGCCAGTATCGCTGGAGCCCGGTGCCGATGCCCAAGGAGCCGACCGATTTCATTGCCGGCCTGCGCTCGATCACCACCGCCGGCGACGTGCTCGGCCAGACCGGCATGGCGGCACACGTCTATGTCGCCAATCGCTCGATGGTCGACGATCATTTCTTCAACGCCGACGGCGAGTTACTGGTCGTCCCGCAGGTTGGAGCCTTGCGCTTCGTCACCGAGATGGGGGTCATCGAACTCAGGCCGGGCGAGATCGCCGTGCTGCCGCGTGGTCTGGTGTTCAAGGTCGAACTGGTGGATGCCGAAGTGCGCGGCTATGTCTGCGAGAATTACGGCGCCAAGCTGACGCTGCCGGACCGTGGCCCGATCGGCGCCAATTGCCTGGCCAATCCGCGCGATTTCAAGACGCCCTGTGCCTGGTTCGAGGACAAGGAGACACCGTGCCGGCTGATCGCGAAATGGTGTGGTCAGTTCCATGTCACCGAGCTCGACCATTCGCCGCTGGATGTGGTGGCGTGGCACGGCAATTATTCGCCCTACAAATATGATCTTGCGACCTTCTCGCCGGTCGGTGCGATCCTGTTCGACCACCCCGATCCGTCGATCTTCACCGTGCTGACCGCGCCGAGCGGCGAGGAAGGCACCGCCAATATCGATTTCGTCATCTTCCCGCCGCGCTGGCTTGTGGCGGAAAACACTTTCCGGCCGCCCTGGTATCACCGCAACATCATGAGCGAGTTCATGGGCCTCATACATGGTCAGTACGATGCCAAGGAAGAGGGCTTCGTGCCCGGCGGCATCAGTCTGCACAACATGATGCTGGCTCACGGACCCGATGCATCTGGCTTCGAAAAAGCCTCGCGCGCGGAGCTGAAACCGGTCAAGCTCGACAACACCATGGCCTTCATGTTCGAGACACGCTTTCCGCAGATGGTGACCCGCTATGGCGCCGAGCTCGAAACCCGGCAGGACAATTACATCGACTGCTGGGCTGGCCTGAAGAAGCGCTTCAACGGCACGCCCGAGGGCGACTGGTCTTGAGCGCCGTCGCGTGACGGATCGTCTGGTGCTTCTTGGCTCGAAGGGCGGTCCCGCGCTGCGGCCGGGCGGGCCGTGGCCGAGTTCGTCGCTGCTGGAGATTGGCGGCCGCACCATTGTCGTCGATTGCGGGCTGGGCGTAACGCGCGGGCTGACCGGTGCCGGCATCAGCCTGAAGGCGCTCGACCTGATCTTCATCACGCATTTGCATTCCGACCATGTGCTGGAACTTGGACCGTTGATCCACACCGCATGGACGGCCGGCCTGGCAACAAAGGTCACCGTATTCGGCCCGCCCGGCACCGGCCATTATTGGCAACGCTTTTGCCAGGCGATGGAGTTCGACATCGAGATCCGCATCGCCGATGAAGGGCGGCCGGATCTCCGCGACCTGGTCTCGATCGTCGAGTTTGGTGAAGGCCAGGTGGCGCAAGAGCGCGGTCTCAAAATATCGGCCTTGCGCGTCGACCACCCGCCGGTGACGGACTGCTTTGCGCTGCGCTTCGATCATGCGAGGCAAGGCGTCGTCTTTTCGTCGGATACGGCGTTCTTTCCGCCATTGGCGGATTTCGCCCAAGGCGCCGACATACTGGTCCACGAGGCCATGCTGGAAGTGGGTATCGAGCGGCTGGTCGCGAAGACCGGCAACGGCGCAAGGCTGAGGGAACACCTGCTTGCCAGCCATAGCTTTGCCGAGGAAGCGGGCCGCATCGCCAGTGATGCAGGCGTCAAAAGACTGGTCCTCAACCATCTCATTCCCGCCGACGATCCCGAGATCGACGAGGCCGACTGGATTGCCGCCGTCAGGAAAACATGGGCCGGCGACTTGACGATCGCACGCGACGGCCTTGTTGTGGGGCTGCAGCATGATCCCGAAAAGTGGAAACCGGTTATCGGAAGAGATCATGCGTAAAACAAAAATCAAAAGCAGCACCAAAGCTGCGCCAGGAGAGGAAACCGCATGAAGCTTGCCACATTGAAGGATGGGACGCGCGACGGAAAGCTTGTCGTCGTCTCGCGCGACCTGACGCGGTTCACCGATGCTTCGTTTCTGGTGCGGACGCTGCAGGCCGCGCTTGACGGCTGGCATCGGATCGCGCCGCATCTCGCTGCCATGGCTGAATCGCTGGAGAATAATGCGGTGCCGTCGGCTCGCTTTCACGAGCATGACGCCCATTCGCCGCTGCCGCGCGCCTACCAATGGGCCGATGGCTCGGCCTATGTGAACCATGTCGAGCTGGTGCGGAAGGCGCGCGGCGCCGAGATGCCGGCAAGCTTCTGGACCGATCCGCTGATCTACCAGGGCGGCTCGGACGCTTTCCTCGCACCGCGGGACCCAATCCGCATGACCGACGAGACCCTTGGCATCGACATGGAAGGAGAGGTCGCGGTCATAGTTGACGATGTGCCGATGGGCGCAAGCCTCGAAGAGGCGCGGGCAGCGATCCGCCTGGTCACGCTGGTCAACGATGTGACGCTGCGCAGCCTGACCGGACCTGAGCTTGCCAAGGGGTTCGGCTTCTACCAGTCGAAACCGTCATCGGCCTTTTCGCCGGTAGCGGTGACGCCGGAAGAGCTGGGCGATGCCTGGGACGGCGGCAAGGTCAGCCTGCCGCTGCTGGTCGATCTCAACGGCAAACCGTTCGGCCGGGCGAACGCCGGCATCGACATGACCTTCGACTTTCCGGCGCTGATTGTTCACGCCGCAAAAACGCGGCCGCTGGCCGCCGGCACCATCATCGGTTCGGGCACCGTCTCCAACAAGCTCGACGGCGGGCCGGGCAAGCCTGTCTCGGCAGGCGGCGCCGGCTATTCCTGTATCGCCGAGTTGCGGATGATCGAGACTATTGAGACTGGCGAACCGAAAACGCCCTTCCTGCGCTTTGGCGATACCGCGCGCATCGAGATGAAGGACAGGGGCGGGCATTCGATCTTCGGTGCCATCGAGCAGAAGGTCGAGAAATACGAGGGGGCAAGAGAATGACGGGCGAGACATTCTACCTGCTGTGCGGTGTCTGGGCTCTTGTCATGCTGGCGATCTTCATCCAGGCAATCAGACTGAGCTACCGCATCGAGGCTCGCTCGCCTGACCTGACCAACCGCAGCGGCTTTCCGCGCAAGGCGATGATGTTTCACACCGTCACCAACACGAATGTCGCGCTGGACCAGGAAACGCAAGCCATGCGGCGGCACATGATCCGGCTTCTGCTGATCGTCATCGCCGGATTCGCGCTCATGTGGGCGGGCTTGTATTTGGTCCGGTCAGCGGCGTGAAGTCATGGACCTGCTGAACCATTTCCGCCGCATGGCAGCTAACAATCTGTGGTCCAACGACCGGCTCTATCGTGCCGTGCTGCAGCTTGAGCCCGGCGAATTCGAAGCTGAAAGGATAAGCTTCTTCCCATCGATCAAGGCAACGCTGAACCACATTCTGGCGGTCGATCACCTCTATCTCGATTTTCTCGAAGAGAGCGGCGTCGGCGCCGCCGCCCATGACGATTTTGTGCCGTTCAACGATGCCAAGGCGCTTTTTGTTGCACAGGCGGAGGCCGACCGGCGGCTGATCGCCTTTTGCGACCGCCTGTTGGCGGACGATTTCGAGCGCCGCGTTCTCACCGACCGGCGCGAGGACGGCATGATACCGGAACGGATCGGCGACCTGCTCGCCCATCTCTTCATCCACGACATCCATCATCGCGGCCAGGTGCACGCGATGCTGTCCGGCACCTCGGTGAAACCGCCGCAACTCGACGAGTTCTTCCTCGATTACGATGTGAAACTCAGGAAAGCGGAGGTTGAGCGGCTGGGCTTGCGAGACCAACTGCTTGGATAATCATGCCAAAGCTACATCGTAACGGGCGAAATGCGGGTCGGATGTCAGGATGGTGAGGTTCTCCACTTGCGCCTGCGCAATCAGAAGCCTGTCGAACGGATCACCATGGTGGTGGGGTAGGCCGCCGACGGCGTTCGCGTGCTGGAAGGTTACGGCGAGCGGCTGAAATTGCATCCTTGGAAGCAGCGTTGGCAGATCGTCCGGCGCATTAAGTTTTCTGATCGAACGTTTGATGGAAATTTCCCAGACGCTTGCCGCGCTCGCGAACACCACCGCTTCCGAAGCCAGAATAACGCGGTGGTGCTCGCTGAGACGGCGATCGTCCGAAATCGACCAGAGGATGATGTGTGTGTCGGCGAGAAACGGGCCGACCGTCATTTCACGTACTCATCCCACTCGGGACCGAGTTCATCAAAATCGTCCGCAATCCAGATCTTGCCCTTCAACGCGCCTATCCGCGGCAGGGGTTCGGCCACTGCCGGAGCTACGATACGCGCCGCCACCTTGCCGTGGCGTGTGAGCACGATCTCCTCGCCGGCTTCCGCGCGGCTGACGAGTTCCGACAATTTGGCCTTGGCTTCGGCAATAGAAACATTCATGACTCGATCCTTATGACCATAATTTAGGTCATAATTGATCAAACCACAAGACACCTCGGCCGAGCTGGCTACGCTGCCTTGCCGTCCACCCTCAGCACGCCGCGCTTGATCTGGTCCTGCTCGATCGATTCGAACAAGGCGCGGAAATTGCCCTCGCCAAAACCTTCGTCGCCCTTCCTCTGGATGAACTCGAAGAAGATCGGCCCGATCACGGTTTTCGAAAAGATCTGCAGCAGGATCTTGGTCGTGCCGCCGTCGACCACGCCTTCGCCGTCGATCAGGATACCGTGCTTCTTCATCCGCTCGATCGGCTCATCATGGCCGTTCACGCGGGCATGGGACATGTCGTAATAGGTCTCCGGCGGACCCGGCATGAACTTCAGGCCGTTGGCGGCCAGCCTGTCGGTGGCGCCATAGATGTCGTCGGTGCCGACGGCGATGTGCTGGATGCCTTCGCCATTGTACTTCTTCAGATATTCGGCGATCTGGCTGGTCTCGTCCTTGGACTCGTTGAGCGGGATGCGGATCTTGCCGCACGGCGAGGTGATGGCGCGGCTGACCAGGCCGGTGATCTTGCCGTCGATGTCGAAGAAATGGATCTGCTTGAAACCGAACAGGTCGCGGTAGAAATCCCACCATTTGTCCATGTTGCCGCGATAGACATTGTGGGTCAGGTGGTCGAGATAATAGAAGCCGACGCCTTCCGGCTTGGTGTCGCGCTCGCCCAGCCAGTCGAACTCGGCGTCGTAAGCCGACCCCTTCTCGCCGTAGGTTTCGATGAAATAGAGCAGCGATCCGCCGATACCGACGATCGCCGGCACATCGAGCGTCTTGTCGTTGCCTTCATAGGGCGTCGCGCCCTTGGCTACCGCATGGTCGAAGGCATGCCTTGCATCGACCACCCGCCAGGCCATCGAGGCGGCGCAAGGGCCGTGCTTGTCGACGAATTTCATGGCATGGGAGCCGGGTTCGGCATTGACGACATAATTGATGTCGCCTTGCCGCCAGACGGTAATATTCTTGCTGCGGCGCTTGGCGACCGGCACATAGCCCATACGGGTGAAC
Source organism: Mesorhizobium sp. M0136 (assembly GCF_040322515.1). NCBI lineage: Bacteria > Pseudomonadati > Pseudomonadota > Alphaproteobacteria > Hyphomicrobiales > Phyllobacteriaceae > Mesorhizobium > Mesorhizobium sp. M0136. Next base: position 4,571 of record NZ_JAMYTP010000028.1, on the reverse strand, counting down.
AGTTCGGCGAGCTTTTCTGGCTCGGCATGCGCGAATTCGACGAATTCGAAACCGTCGGTGCCGGCGGGATTGGTCTTGCTGATCTTGGCGGGCGGTGCATCGTGCGGGAAGGGACCCATGGCAGTGTCCTCCAAAGCTGTTCGGCCCGGAAAGGCCATCTCAGCCCAATGATAGCAAGGACGCAGTGCATGGTGCTTGCATTCAAACGCTTGAAATGATCAGGTAATGCGTGAATTGTGCATGTATGGAGAGAAACCCATGGATGATGCGCGCATCGATCAGTTTGACCGCAAGATAATGGCTCTGCTGCAGACCGACGCGCGGCTGACCAACAACGACCTGTCGGAACGGGTGAACCTGTCGGCGTCGCAATGCTCGCGACGTCGCCAGCGGCTGGAGGAGGACGGCTACATCAAGGGCTACCGGGCGGTGCTCGACCGCGACAGGCTCGGCTTTTCCCTTGTCAACGTCATCTCTGTGACGCTCGCCACCCACAACCGCGACAATGCGCGGCGTTTCGGCGAATTGGTGGCGCGGCTGCCGCAGGTGCAGGAAGCGCATGCGCTGACCGGCGAGATGGATTATATATTGAAAGTGGTGACGCCCGACCTGAAGTCGCTGTCGGAATTCGTCAACAACGTGCTGCTGCCGCACGAATCCGTACAGCACGTGAAGACGGCGATCGTGCTGGAGACGCTAAAGGAAACCGGCGCGCTGCCGATCTGAGGGCGAATATCACCCCTTCGATTGCTGGATCAGCCCATAGAGATTGGTGCAGCGGGCGCCGGACCGGCAGTAGGCGAAGACCGGGCCTTCGAGTTCCTCAAGCGCCTCAGCCTGGTCCTCGACATTTTCGGCCGTGATCTGGCCGCTGATGACGGGGATGTAGCGGAAGGCGAGCCCGGCGCCCTCGACCGCCGCCTTGACGGTGTCGGCCGATGGCTGGCCGGGCTGCTCATCGTCCGGCCGGTTGCAGATCACGCTCTTGAAGCCGGCGGCCTTGATGGTCGCGACATCCTCGGGCTGGATCTGGCCCGAGACCGAATAGTCCTCGCTGATCTGACGGTATTCCATGGCGGTGTCCTCGCAATCTGGTTAGCGGCAGTCTTGCCACTCCCTGACCCGGTCGGCAATCCGCGCGAAAAGAAATCCATCCGCGCAGATAGAGATTTCGATGCCGGAAATCCAGCCGGACGGCGCCGCGTGTGCTTGGATGCGCCATACGCCAGCCCGGCTGGATGAACGAGGTCGATCGCTCAGCTGCCGAGGATCGCGCCTTTGATCTGGGTGATGTTGTTGTGCATCAGGTCGATATAAGTCGCGGCCGGGCCGTCGGGCTGCGACAGCGCATCGGAATAGAGCGTGCCGCCCACCTTGATGCCGGTCTCGCTGGCGATCTGCTCGATCAGCCGCGGATTGGTGATGTTCTCGACGAAGATCGCCGCCGCCTTGTCCTGCTTCACCTGGCTGACCAGCTTGGCCACGTCGGCGGCGGAAGGCTCCGACTCGGTCGATACGCCCTCCGGGGCCAGGAAGGTCAAGCCATAGGCCTTCTCGAAATAGCCGAAGGCGTCATGCGAGGTGATGACGACGCGCTTCTCTTGCGGGATCGACTGGATCGCAGCCTGCACTTCGCCCTCGAGCGTATCGAGCTTTTGCGTATAGGCGGCTGCATTGGCCTTGTAGCTGTCGCAACCCGCAGCGTCGGCCGTGCAAAAGGCGTCGGCGATGTTCTTCACATAGATCTTGGCGTTGGCGATCGACTGGAAGGCATGCGGATCGGTGACCGTCTTGCCGCCATCGGTTTCCGCGCCTTCGGCGGCGTCGGCCTCGGCGAATTCGGGTTTGAAATTGATCGGCGTGACCCCCTTGGTCAGCACGGCAATCGAAGCCTTGGTGGCGCTGGCGTCGACCAGGCGCTGCAGAAAACCTTCGAAATGCAGGCCGTTGACCAGCACGATGTCGGCCTTGGCCATGGCCACCGCATCGGCGGGGCTCGGCTCGTAGACGTGGGCGTCGCCGTCCGGCCCGACGATGGTGGTCAGATCGATGCGGTCGCCGCCGACATTCTTGGCGAAATCGGCGATGATCGTGAAGCTGGCGACCACTTTCAACGGCTCAGCAAAGGCCGACGAAGCGCCAAGGGCGGTTAACGTTATAACGCTCACGGCCAACGCGGTGCGAATCGATTTCAGCATGGACAGTTTCTCCTTGTTGGGATCAGGCAGTTCTGTGGCGGTGATGGACGATGCGGGCGCGCAGGATGCCGCGCGTGCCGAACAGGATCGAGGCGAAATAGACGACGCCGGCGAACAGGATGATGGCCGGGCCGGAGGGCAATGACGCATGGTAGGACAACAGCAGCCCGGCAATGCAGGAGGCAAAGCCGATCACTGTGGCCAACACGCACATCGGCTCGACACGAGACGTCCAGAAGCGGGCCGCCGCCGCCGGCAGCATCATCAGCCCGACCGACAGCAAGGTGCCGAGCGCCTGGAAACCACCGACGAGATTGAGCACGACGAGGCCGAGAAAGATGAAATGCACCGGGCTGCCCATCCGGCTGACCGAGCGCAGGAACAAAGGGTCGAGGCATTCGGCGACCAGCGCCCGCCAGAAGATGGCGAGGCTGGCCAGCGTCACCACGACGATGCCGCCGATCAGCGTCAGCGCCTCGTTGTTGAGCGCCAATACGGTGCCGAACAGCACATGCATGAGATCGACGCTGGAACCGCGGATCGACACCATAAGCACGCCGATGGCCAGCGAAATCAGATAGAAGGCCGCCATCGAGGCGTCCTCGCGCTGAATGGTGAAGCGCGAGACGGCGCCGGCGCCGAGCGCCACGATGATGCCGGCGATCAGTCCGCCGATAGTCATCGGCAGGATTTCCAGGCCATAAAACAGGAAGCCGGCGGCAGCACCCGGCAGGATGGCATGCGCCATGGCGTCGCCGGACAGGCTCATGCGCCGCAGCATCAGGAACACGCCGACCGGGCAGGCTCCGAGCGACAGCATCATCGAACCGGCGAGCGCCCGCTGCATGAAGGCGTAGTCGGCGAACGGAGCGACGAACAGACCGTAGAGCACGTCCATCACGCCGCCCTCGGCCCCGGGCCGTGATGATGGTCATGGTCATGCCCGTGGCCACTGTGCTGGTGATCATGCTCGCCGGGCTCACACCATGGCGCGTTGTCCTCCCAGGCTTCGTGGAAGCGGCGCGCACGCAACAAATTCTCCGGCCGCAGCGTCTCCTTAGTCTCTCCCCAGGCGATCGGCTGGCGCGCCAGCAGCAGTGTTTCGGGGAAATTCTGCCGCACCAGATCGAGATCGTGGACCACAACCATGATCGTGCGTTCCTCGCCGTGCCAGCGCTTGATCAGCGCGATCAGGTCACCGACCGTCTTGGCATCGACGGCGTTGAACGGCTCGTCGAGCAGGATGAGCTCGGCATCCTGCAACAGCACGCGGGCAAACAGCGTGCGCTGCAGCTGGCCGCCCGACAACGTGTCGATCGGGCGCTTCTCGAAGCCGCCGAGGCCGACGGCCATCAGCGCCTCGCTGACCGAGTCGCGATCTTCCCTTGTATAACGGCCGAGCATGCCACGCCGCGGCCACAGGCCAAGGGAAACCAGGTCGACGACACGCGCAGGAAAGGAGCGGTCGAGCTCCGATTGCTGCGGAAGATAGGCGGCGCGCACGCCGGGCGCCCGGATCACCGCGCCGGCCATCGGCTTCAGAACGCCGACGATGCCCTTCATCAGCGTCGACTTGCCGGAGCCGTTGGCGCCGACGACCGCTGTCAGCGATCCCTTGCGGATCGTACCATTGAGGTGGTGGACCGCAGGATGGCTGTTGTAGCCCAGCGTCAGGTCGCGGAAGGTCAGGCAGGTTTGGCTCATGTGACGATCCATGGGGCGACGATCGGTGCTGCAGGGGCGGATTCGATATGTGATGTTATTACATTAGTCAACAAGCCAATCGGGCGGAATTGCGGCCAGGCCGTCATGTTGTCTGCTTTGGCTTGGCTCAAGCGGTTCCGCTCGAGCGGTCTTGCCCCCGGCGAACCCGGCCCCTAAACAGGCACACCGACAAGAGGAGAAGGAATATCCAATGAGCATTCGTCGCATCGATGTGGGCCCGCGCATGAGCCAGATCGTCATCCACGGCAACACCGTCTATCTGGCCGGTCAGGTCGGCAAGCCGGGCGGAAACGTCGGCGCCCAGACCAGGGACATTCTGGCGGCGATCGACGAATTGCTGGCCAAGGCCGGCACCGACAAGACCAAGATCCTGCAGGCGATCATCTGGCTGGCCGACATGAGCACCTTTGCCGAGATGAACGCGGAATGGGACAAATGGGTGCCGCAGGGCAACACGCCGGCCCGCGCCACGGGCGAAGCGAAACTTGCCGGACCGGAATATCTGGTCGAGATCATTGTTACCGCGGCGATTTGAGGCCTAGCGCTTTCCCTTCTCCCCTTGTGGGCCTGTTGCGTAATTCGCTGATTGTGATTCTCTGAGACGAAGCTCGGAGGGAATCGCGATGGCAGTGAAGCAGATGGGCCAGT